>CANJWH010000023.1 GCA_947478465.1 Bacteroidota bacterium | reverse complement strand
CTTGATTCATAATTACTTATTTATCAAGAAAATAAAAAATATTTTCAACTCATAAATTCAAATCGTTGCAGGCAATAAAATCGCTGAAACTCAATAATAACAATACTTTCAAAGAACTTATATTTGTAACATCAAAACGCTAATGAAATCAAGTCTTTAATGAAAAACAAAAAGCCTACGCAAATTGCGTAGGCTTTTTGTTTTCAGGTAGGATAAGTTAATTCAGTATCTGTTTCACAATTGAACTCTCCCAATCATTCCAATTTTTTGAACCCAGATAATCAGCAATCATTTTTTTATATTCATTTTTTGAATAGAAATATTTAAGTGTTTCAATTGCCGGTGAAGCCAGACGATTATTGCTGCTGAAAGCTGCATCCATTGTGTTTTTTATTGCTGTCTGGTTAAAGTAGTCCAGTTTTCGCAACGAAGTAAATGCATTCTGACGTGTCATAAATTCATAAGAAGAAGAGGTGAGATCAACTAATTCATTTGAATATTTTTTGTCAGTAGAAGAAGCAACTTCTAACCATTTTACTAAAACATTTTTACCTCTGTATCCCTCCTCATTTTTTGTTGCTTCCAGATATTTCTTTGTGTTTTCAGGAAACTGAAGGCTAAGTTTTTCCAATGCCAATGCAACAGTTTCGTAGGATAAATCGGTTAGCAGTTTTTCATATTCGGTGCGTAACGCTGAGGGAATCGTTTTTACATTTTGTATTACACTTTTGCGAACAGCAGCATCTTTATCATTAATTGCATTTTTAATCAGCTCAAGGCTTTTAGCATCATTTTCACTCACTAATTGAAAAATTATTTCTGATTTTACAGCATGAAATTTCTCGTTGTTAAAAGCATTAATAAGTAAATCCTGTTTTAGTGAAAGGCTGCTGTCGCGCAAGGCAAGAATAGCATCGTAACGATCAATCATGTTGGGCGCTTTTATCGCTTGCTCTTTCAACATAGCAAACGGTTTTTTAAATTCAAATGATTTCATTACTTCGCTGTTGGGGTCAAACAAAACAAAGCTGACATTTTTGCCAACTATGTTTGGCACTTTTACTTCGTGGTGTTTGTTTTCAACCCATACAGTTTTGCTGTCTTTACTTCCGTCTGTATAATACACTTCAAAAACAATTGGCATTTTAAAAAGTCCTACCACATCGCTTTGTTCATGATCCTGAGAGACCGAGAAAATAGTTTGTTGTTTTCCGTCTTCTGTTTCTTCGCGATAGGTAACAACGTAGTGCGGCTCACCGCCACGGTAAACCCATTCTTCCCAAAACCAATCCAATGATTTACCCAATGTTTCATGAAAAGCAATCAGCAAATCTTCCGAGTCTACATTCTTGTATTTGTGATCTTCCAAATAATGTTTGATAGACTTATTATAGCCTTCACGCCCTGTAACATATTTCATCATCTGCAACACAATTGAGCCTTTAGGGTAATGACGAGGCGAACCGGCTTCGCTGTGCGCGATTGGTTTTTTATCAGCCTTTGATGCATCCAGTGCTTTGTTTACAGCTTCTCTGCGCGCCCAGTCAAAATGCTCTTGCCCGAAAACTTCACGTTCATAAGTTAGGTTGTAATGCGTAGCAAAACTCTCCTGCAGCCAGTGGTGTGCAGCGCTGCGTTCAGTTACTAAATCGCCAAACCATTGGTGAGCCAGTTCATGAGCGTTTACAGCTACATAGTTTCTATCAAGATATCCACGTTTGTCCACCATAAAAAAATCACCGAAGAGAGTTGCTGTAGTATTTTCCATTGCTCCATACATAAAATCCTGAACAGGAATTTGTGAGTATGATTCCCATGCGTACGGAACACCAATTTCATTTTCAAAAAAATCAAACATCTCTACAGAATAACGGTATGATGATTCAACTCTGTCTTTATGTTCGGGATAATACCACAAATGAATAGGGACACCACTTGCTGATTTACGTTCCTCAATTTCATACTTGCCAATACCGAGCATCATCAGATATGTTGTGTGCTCGTGTTGCATTTTGTAATGCCATGTTTTTGTGCCGTTGCCATTGTCTTTTTCTTCCAGTTTAGTTCCGTTTGAAAGTACTTTGTACTCTTTGTCAAATGTTACAATAACCTCTGTTGTTAGCTTATCGTTGCTCTCATCATAGCAAGGAATCCAGTGGCGGTTGTCAATTCCTTGACCTTGGGTCCATATTTGTTTGCGGCTTAAATTTTTTGGATCATTCCATCCTATGAAATAAATACCCTTGCGCGGTGTGGCTTCATATTCAAGTGTCAGGTTGTGTGTATTTCCCCAGTGTAAAGTTGAGCCTGGAAAAACGGTAATTCCATTGCCATCGGTTTTGTACTTAGTTGTCACATCATCCAGCTTTACGCTCATAAACTTTATTCCGGGAGCATCTAAAAAAACAGAATCAACTTCGTGCTGAAGAACAATGAAGGTGTGTGTTACTTTTCCTTTTACCAAACCTTTCTGCGGCTCAAAAGAAACCTCCAGTTTCAGGTGTTGCATATCCACGCTGTGTTCGCGCGGGGCAAGGGCTTTGTCGGCAATATAGGTGCGGGTTTGCTGGGCAGCGGAATAGGAAATAGAAAACAGGAAATAGAATACTGAAAACAGAATGATTTTTTTTTTCATACTACTGTATCATCAGTTTCTTTTGAAAAAAAGTAGTTCCTTCATAAATTTCAAGACTATATATCCCAGGTGAAATTCCCGTCATGGATATTTTCCCTGTTTTTCCTTCAACCGTTCCCTGCCAAGAAATTCTGCCGGTTACATCTTTAAGCACTGCTTTGTAATGTCTTGTATCTGGTAAGTTAAGTGTAAAATCACCAAACGAAGGATTTGGATAAACCTGAATAATTTCAGTGCTGAAACTTTGAATTCCTACAGGTGTTGTTAGGTGTTCCGGACTGAATGATGAAGCAGGAAGTAGCTCTGCACCCTGCCGAATTTTTATATAGCTGAGCCCAGAATAACTGCCAAAGAAATCGTTTGCTGACAAACAGAATTTAAAACCGGATGAGTTTGTTACTCCCGGTAAAGCTATATCAAAAGGACCTGAAGTAATTTCACCACTGGTATGGTCTTTAAATAAGTGAAACCGCAGCCCCGCAGAAACTAACTCAACATCAACTGAAAGATTATTCATGGTGTTTTGTGCAACCGGAATCCAAGGAAAGTCATCAGCGCCCGGAGCATAACTACCATTTGATGTTGTATCTGTTATAGAAATAAGACGCAAGGTGTCGTTTGCATTCCCAATCGGACGCTGATAAATCCTGGAAAGTAAATTATCAGTTGATGCATAACCGAAAGCATGTTGGTCATCATGATAAACACCCGCATCAATCACCACTCTGTTAGTGAAATCAGCTACTGTGTAAACATATTTATATCTTGCATTTTCCTCATAAACGCAATTGTAGTGAAGTTCACCCCCGGTTTCGGTAAGCAGGCTGTAAGTGCCGAACGTATTCCATTTTGCAACATTAACAGCGTTGTCTTCAAAATCATCAAAGAAAATAAAAGTGGCATCGCCATCAGCAGTGCTGTTGGTGGCTGAGGTATTGCCATAATAAAATTGAATTGTAGTTGTTGTATTTGCAGCAATGGAAGGCACTTTTACCCAAATTTTATTTTGATTGCTTGATGCAGCACTATCCATATAATAGCCTAATGGATTACATGCCATATCTGAGAAACGCATATCGGAAGCATCGGAATTTAATTTTCCGGCAAGAATGGTAGCACCTGTTTGAATCGTGAGACCAATCTGATAATCCGTAAGTGCAGGGCCACCGGTATTGTCAATGGTAATATCGCGGTAATAACCCCATCCGGGGTAACAGGTTTGTGAAAAACTTAAAATCGGAATTGCAAAGGCAGCAAGTAAAGTAAGTAGTTGTTTTTTCACAATTTTTTTAGGTTAATTATCGAATATATTTTTTGAAAATAATTTCAACAAATATACTTTTTTTACGCGACAGAATTGGGGTTTACTTGTTACTTCCCCGCTTTATCTTCCAGCAGCGGCACAAAACGGAATTCACCGTGTTCCTTTATTTCCACTTCGGTAGCTGAAATTTTGGTGACGGTTTTCATCACCTGTTCTTTTCCTTCGCCAACAGGGATTACAAGAATGCCGCCTACTTTCAGTTGTTCTATCAATGCAGGTGGAATGAAAGGTGCGCCTGCCGTTACAATAACTTTATCAAAAGGTGCGTAGGAGGGAAGCCCCAGATAACCATCACCATAAAATGTTTTTATGTTGTAGCCAAGCTCTGAAAGTAAAGGACGGGCTGTATCGTGTAACAGTTTTTGCCGCTCGATGGAATAAACCCTTGCACCGCACTCGGCCAGCACAGAACTTTGATAACCAGAGCCGGTGCCTATTTCCAGCACTTTCTCATTTCTTTTCAGTTCTAATAATTCTGTTTGTTTGGCAACAGTATATGGTTGTGAGATTGTTTGTCCTGCGCCAATTCGAAAAGCCTTGTCCTCATAAGCATGTTCTTCAAAAGCCTTGTCAAGAAAAAGATGGCGCGGAATTTTTTCAATAGCATCAAGCACAGCTATGTTCTTTATTCCTTTTAATAGCAGAACACGTCTCAACTGCTTGCGCATTCCTTTGTGGCGGAAAGTATCAATCATGTCTCAATAGTAGGGATTATCGCAAATAACCTGCGCAGCCCTTTAAGATTGTTTTCAACACTCAGCCTTTAAAAAACGCTTGAGATTGGCAAATAAGCCGCCTGCTTAAGAACTACTTTTGCCCTTATCAGATGGATAAAAAACTGAAAATAGGAGTGTTGGGTGCGGGTCATCTCGGGATGATTCACATTGGACTGCTGAAAGAAATTCCTGCTTATACCGTGATGGGTTTTTATGATCCTGACCTGGAGCGAAGTGTGAAAGCGCAGGAAACTCATTCAGTTAATAGTTTTAAATCCATGAAAGAGTTGGTGGAACATTGTGATGTGATAGACATTGTAACACCCACTGTTACACATTATGATTGTGCAGCTCTTGCTCTCCGCAAATCAAAACACGTTTTTATTGAAAAGCCTGTAACCAATACTCTGGGCGAAGCAAGAAGGCTTTCAAACCTTGCACGTGAAGCAGGAACGGTTGTTCAAATAGGGCATGTGGAACGTTTTAATCCTGCCTTTCTTGCCGCAAAACCCTATTGCGGGCAACCCATGTTTATAGAAGCACATCGCCTTGCGCAGTTCAATCCGCGTGGAACTGATGTTCCGGTAGTGCTGGATTTAATGATTCATGATATTGATATAGTACTGAATATTGTGAAAGCTAATATAAGACGCATCAGTGCAAGCGGGGTGGCTGTTGTAAGTGATTCTCCTGATATTGCCAATGCCCGTATTGAATTTGACAACGGCTGTGTAGCCAATTTAACCGCCAGCCGCATTTCAATGAAACAGATGCGTAAAACCCGCATTTTTCAGCGTGATGCCTATATAGCCATTGATTTTCTGAAAAAGAAAACAGATATCATTCGTCTTTCATCCATTGAGGGCGAACCTAACCCCGATACCATGTTTATTGACCTGGGGTTTGGAAAAGGAAAAAAAGCAATTACATTTGAGGCGCCAGAAGTACCGGATACCAACGCTATTAAAATGGAACTTGAAACATTTGCGGATGCCATCAATAACAATAAAACGCCTGTTGTTACTATTGATGATGGATATAAGGCATTGGAAGTAGCATATAAAATCATTGATAAGTTTCACATCAGCAGCACGCTATTGAAATAATTCTACTCTGAAATTTTATTAAGTAACCCGTCATCCTGAATTTATTTCAGGGTCTAATGAAAAGATGCTGAAACAAGTTCAGCATGACGAAAATGAACATTGAGTAAAGTGAATTATTTTAGATTTTTTCTTTTTTCTATTTCCTTTTTTACTCTGGCAGCATTGATTCCTTCCTGCGAAGTCATTAACCCCGAAGAAGGAATTCCATCTTATATTCAGATTGATACAATTTCACTTACCACCAGTTATGCAGGGGAAGGCACCAATTCTCACAAGATAACAGATGCCTGGGTGTATGTAGATGATGAATTGGTTGGTACTTATGAATTGCCTGCTTTGGTTCCGGTTCTTAAAAGCGGCAGTCACAAAGTAACGGTGAATGCAGGAATTAAAATGAACGGAATTTCAGCAACACGTATTCCTTATCCTTTTTATCAGCCTTATGAAATTACTGCCGAGCTTTTTCCAGACAGTGTTATAACACTTCAGCCTAATGTACACTATTATTCTACAACAACTTTTGCATGGAAAGAAGATTTTGAAAGTCCGGGCTATACGCTTGAACTGACAGGTATGAGCGACACAACACTGAACAGGGTAACCGGAACACCCGATGTTTTTGAAGGAAATGTTTCAGGGCTTTTTGCGATGCGCAATCCACCACATATTTTGTTTGAGTGCAAAACCATTAATGAATATGCGCTACCGAAAGGAGGCACTCCTGTTTTTCTGGAATTGAATTATAAATGCAACAATACCTTCCGCATAGGCATTTTTGAAAATGAGCAGGGAGGAGCATCGCAGCAGGTGCCGCAAACAATTTTGATTAACAAAAGCGAGAACTGGAATAAGATTTATGTAAACCTGACCAATGAGGTAAGCCTTTTTGCAAACGCAATTAACTACAATGTTTATTTTGGTGTTATTCCTGATGACGGAAATCCGCAACCGATGGTGTATGTAGATAATATTAAGCTGATTTACTAAATGGGAAATGTAGAATTGACAATTACACATTCATTATCCACTGTCAATTATCCATTGTCAATTAAATAGAAATGAACAAAAAACTTCAAACCCTCAAATACCTTTTCTTCGACATAGTGTCGGCAGCGGGTGCGTGGAGTTTGTTTTTTATTTTCCGTAAGGCATTTATTGAGTCGAATAAGTTTGGTGAGAAGATACCGGTTGAGTTTGATTCAAGATTTTTTACCGGGCTTGTATTGGTTCCTTTGTTCTGGCTTGCGTTGTATGCTATTCAGGGAACCTACAGTAATATTTACCGCAAGAGCCGTTTGAAAGAATTGGGACAAACCTTGCTGACTACGCTGATAGGGGTGATTATTATTTTCTTTGCGCTTATTCTGGATGACGAGATTAATACCTACAAAAGCTATTACCAGAGTTTTGTTGCGCTGTTTTTATTGCATTTCTTTTTCACCTATATCTTTCGTGTAATACTAACTACACGCACGGCACACCGCATCCACAAACGCGTTATCGGTTTTCCTACTTTGCTTATCGGCAGCAACGAAAAAGCTCTGCAACTGTTTACCGAACTGGAGAGCCAGCGTACTTCGGCCGGAAATAAGTTTGTTGGATTTATTCATGCCAACGGTAACAAAACAGGGCATCTGCTTGACGATAAACTTCCGCATCTGGGTGGTGCTGCCGACATCAAAAATATTATTGAAAAATATGAACTGGAGGAAGCCATCATTGCTTTGGAATCATCGGAGCACAATAAAATTCAAGGCATAATAACTGAGTTTGAAGAGAGCAACGTTACGCTGAAAATTATTCCCGATATGTATGATATTCTTTCGGGTTCGGTAAAGATGAATACCATTTACGGTACTCCGCTTATACAAATTACGCAGGATATTATGCCAGCATGGCAAAAGAGTTTAAAGCGCATTGGTGATATTGCTGTATCGGCTCTGGTGCTTACGTTTCTGTTTCCTGTTTATCTTATCACTGCTATATTGGTAAAACTATCCTCATCGGGGCCGGTGTTTTACAGTCACGAGCGCATAGGTATTCACGGCAAGCCGTTTACCATGTATAAATTCCGCAGCATGATACAGAATGCTGAGAACGGAAGACCACAACTGAGCAGCGACCATGACCCGCGCATCACCAAATTCGGGAAGTTTATGCGCAAAACGCGGCTGGATGAAATTCCGCAGTTTTATAATGTATTGAAAGGCGATATGAGCCTTGTTGGTCCGCGCCCCGAGCGCAAGTATTTTATTGACCAGATAACTGCCGTTGCCCCGCACTACAAACACCTGCACAAAGTGCGCCCGGGTATTACCTCATGGGGTATGGTTAAGTTCGGTTATGCCGAAAACGTAGAGCAGATGCTGGAGCGGATGAAATACGATTTGATTTATATCGAGAACATGACGCTGGCGGTGGACTTTAAAATTCTTATTTATACTGTTCTTACAGTTATCCGTGGAAAAGGAAAGTAGTTCTTCCTTAATAATCACTACCTTACGCGTTCTTTAAAATACACCATGACCACCAACCAACCCCAAACAGGCGATTTTCTTTACCTTAAAGTATTACGTATAAATGCTGATGGCGCATCACT
This sequence comes from Bacteroidota bacterium, assembly GCA_947478465.1. Classification (GTDB taxonomy): domain Bacteria; phylum Bacteroidota; class Bacteroidia; order SXHM01; family SXHM01; genus SXHM01. The sequence goes on along the minus strand of CANJWH010000023.1, from coordinate 36,057 downwards.
TGCGCTGAATGATGACGGGCTGGAGGTGTATGTTCCTCTGTATGAGCAGCGCGGAAAACTGGAAGAGGGCGAAAGCCATGTAGTAGTGTTGCAGGACAAAACGGAAAAAGGATTTACGGGGAGCGCGAAAATTGAAGATTTTCTGGACCGCGATGTAAGCGAACTGCAACCTAATCAGGAAGTGGATTTACTGATTACACGCCACACACAGATAGGCATGAGTTGTATTATTAACAGCCGCTATGCGGGGCTGCTTTATAGTAATGAGGTTTTTATAGACATCCATCCGGGCGACCGTGTAAAGGGCTACATCAAAAAAATAACAGAAGAAGGAAAGGTAGATGTAGCCCTGCAAAAGCAAGGTGTGGCCGCTATTACTGACAACACGGTTGTAATATTGGATATACTGAAAAAGAAAAAAGGCTTTCTTCCGCTTACGGATAAATCACAGCCCGGTGAAATTTACGATACACTGGGCATCAGCAAAAAGCTGTTTAAAAAAGCAATAGGCACGCTTTATAAATTAAAGTTGGTGGAGCTGAAGGATGATGGGGTGCATTTGGTGAAAAAATAAATGGATAATTGACAATTGAAAATGTTTGTAATTATCCACTTTTAATTATCAATTGTCAATTAATAATTCTCTTCTATCTTCGTCCGAAATTTCAAAAAAACTAACTAATGAATAAACTTATTTACCTCGGTATTTTTACCGCAATCATTTCAATCACTGCTTGTCATAATAACGATGATGATAATAACGATCCCAATATTCTTAACGGAAGTTTTCATGCCGTAATTGATGGGGTAGCATGGGATGCCGAAGCCGACAATGTAGGAGCCGTTGTTATTGTTTCAGGCGGAGTTACTACCCTCAGTATCTCAAGTAGCAGCGCAGCAGATACTTCTCATTTCTTTTTCACTTTTCCATATTTTACTAATACAGATACCGTTATTGCAAATCCATTTGCGAGTGGCACTGTGTTGCGTTTTCAGGATTATAAAGTTGGCGGAGGTGTTTTTGATGCAAACACAGGAACACTGAATGTGAGTAAATCAATCCAAGATGGAATTGAAACCTACACCGGAACATTCAACGGAAATTTCAGAGGTGTTCCTTTTGATACATTAAATATTAAAGTAATTACTGGCGGAACGTTTACTGCAAAGCGGTTAATCTAAATGAATATTGTAGTAATAGGCTCCGGCACTATGGGCAATGGTATTGCCCATGTTTTTGCACAAACAGGTTTCTCTGTTTCGCTCATTGATATTTCGCAACCTGCTTTGGATAAGGCAATAGCTACTATTGGTAAAAACCTTGACCGTATTGTTGCAAAAGGAAGTCTTACCGAAGAAGGAAAACTGAAAACCTTGGCCAACATTAAAACCTTTACTTCTATTGAAGAAGGTGCAAAGAATGCTGATCTGGTTGTTGAAGCAGCCACCGAAAACTTAGAACTGAAGCTGAATATTTTTCGTGAGTTGGATAAATTCTGCAAAGCAGAAACAATACTTGCGAGCAATACATCTTCCATCTCTATCACAAAGATTGCATCGGTTACCAAGCGCTCGCAACAGGTAATTGGTATGCACTTTATGAATCCTGTTCCGGTAATGAAATTAGTGGAAGTAATTCGCGGATACTCTACTACTGATGTGGTAACCAAAACTATTTTTGATTTATCAAAACAACTCGGTAAAGTTCCGGTTGAAGTAAATGATTATCCCGGATTTGTGGCGAACAGAATATTGATGCCGATGATTAATGAAGCCATCATTTCACTGCAGGAAGGTGTTGCTGGCGTTGAAGAAATAGACACGGTAATGAAACTGGGCATGGCTCACCCGATGGGGCCTTTACAATTAGCTGATTTTATTGGTCTGGATGTTTGTCTTTCTATCATGCGTGTGTTGCATGAAGGTTTGGGCAATCCGAAATATGCTCCTTGTCCTTTATTAGTGAATATGGTTGTTTCCGGCAATCTTGGTGTAAAATCAGGAAGCGGTTTTTATAAATACACAGCAGGTTCTAAGGACTTGGTGGTGGCGGATAACTTCAGGAAGTAAGGTTTGTCAAAACCCGCAGCATTCCTATGCCGACACAGGAACATATATTGTTCAACAAATTGTCACCAATCAGTTTGGTTGTAAAGACACTATTCAGCGCATTGTTAACATAGATGCAGCCTTTACCTTTTACATCCCAAATTCCTTTACTCCAAATGCCGATGGCGAAAATGATTATTTCTTCGGAACAGGCATAGGAATTACTGCTTACGAAATGCGCATCTTCAACCGCTGGGGCGAACAAGTGTTTGCCGCATTTGATGAAAATGAAAAGTGGAACGGGGTTATCACCAAAACCAATCAATTAGCCGCGCAGGATGTGTATGTGTATGCTTTCCGGATTACGGATGTGTTCGGTAATGCTCATACTTACAGGGGTAAGGTAACGGTGTTGGCGGGGGAGTAGAATAGGCTGTTGCCCTTCGTGCCCTTAGTGGTAAAAGCATCCAACCCTTTTCCACACCCCGCTATTCATAATTCACCGCCTCTCCCCAACCACTTAGCCCATTATTCCGTATATTTGAAGCAATGTTAATACGATTGATAAAGGCTACTTTTTTCTGCGTAGTGCTTATCGTTTGCTGCATTCCTGCCTCGGCACAATATGCTGTAAACGGCAATGCCTCACAGATTTCCTGCAACTGTTATCAGCTTACACCCAATGCAGGTGGTCAGAGTGGCTCGGTATGGAACCTTAATCAGATTGATTTATCCATCCCTTTTGATTTTTATTTTGATGTATTTCTGGGATGTAATGATGGCGGTGCCGATGGTATTGCCTTCGTTCTTCAACCTGTAAGTACTACTGTTGGTGGTAGCGGAGGCGGTTTAGGTTATGCAGGCATTTCACCTTCCTTAGATGTGGAAATAGATACCTACCAGAATGGCTGGGACCCCGGTGCCGACCACATTTCCATTATGCAGAATGGTGATGTAAACCATGGCAGCGGAAATAATCTTGCAGGTCCGTTTGGCATTGCAAATATTGAAGACTGCGCCTATCATGCTTTGCGTATTACCTGGGATCCTGCAACCAATTCCTTTAACGTTTACCTGGATGGAGTATTGATTGCCTCTTACACCGGTGATATTATCAATAACATCTTCGGTGGAAACCCAAGTGTTTACTGGGGCTTTACCGCAGGAACTGGAGGTTCTACTAATGATCAGCGTTTTTGTGTGGCAATAAATCCGGTTATTCTTATTGCCCCATCCAATAATTGTTTGGGTGTTGCCACCAATTTCAACGACCAGAGTTACAGCCCTATCGGTCCTATCACTTCATGGCTTTGGGATTTTGGCGATGGAACAACCTCAACCGACCAGAACCCAAGCCATACGTACCTTACTGCGGGAAATTTTACTGTCTCCTTAACCGTTACCGATATCAATGGTTGCTCCGAAGCCGTTACTACTGCTGTTACCATCTTTGCTGCTGCAACAGCCAATGCCGGTGCCGATGATGCCTTTTGTGACGGAAGCAATGTAACGCTCAACGGAAGCGGTGGAGGCAATTACCAGTGGACACCCAACACCGGTTTAAGTGATGATCTTATTGCCAACCCGGTTGCTAATCCTGCTGCTACAACAACCTATACACTTACCGTTACCGATGTCAATGGTTGTCAGGGAACAGACGATGTTATCATTACCGTGAACCCGCTTCCAACCCCTGATTTTTCATCCACCAGCGAATGTATGGGAACTGCAACACAGTTTACTGATTTGAGTACCATCACATCAGGAACCATCAATCAATGGGATTGGGATTTTGATGACGGAACTAATTCTGCATCACAAAGTCCTCCACACATTTATGCCGCAGATGGAACGTACACTGTTTCGCTTACGGTAACATCTGCTGCAAATTGTTCTTCTACTATCAATCAGCAGGTAACGGTTTACCCTGTGCCCGTTGCTGATTTCAGCAGCACTTCCGTTTGTGCTGCAAGCGTAACCGATTTCACTGATTTAACCCTTATCAATACCGGTTTAATTGCAACATGGAACTGGAATTTTGGTGACGGAACAGCACCTTCAACCGATATTAACGCACAACATATTTACAGCGTTGGAAACACCTACAATGTTACACTCTCTGTTGTTTCTGACTTTGGTTGCACCGATGCAATCACTCAACCCGTAACAGTGTATCATGTTCCTGTTGCAGATTTCACAGCAACCGATGCCTGCCTTGGTGATATCAGCACTTTCACCGACAATTCAACCATTCCTGTTGGTACTATTACCGGTTGGGTATGGTCGTTTGGTAACGGAATATTTTCTGTTGCTGCTCAGGATACCGTTTACCAATACCTGGCTCCCGGAAATTATACCGTAGGCATTCAGGTAACCAGCAGCGATGGATGCACTGATACTGAAACCGGACCACTCACCGTTTCGGATTTACCGGTTGCAGATTTTTCGTTCACCGATATTTGTCAGAACGAAACAGCAGTGTTTGTGGATGAAAGCACCATTCCAACAGGAAACATTTCACAATGGGAATGGGATTTTGATGACGGCAGCGCTGTGTTTGTCGGAGCTGCACCGCCTGCACATTCATTCCCTGATTGGGGCGGTTATGATATACAACTCATTGTTACATCAGGCGGAACCTGTAAAGACACCATCACACAAACAATCGGTGTTTATCCAACTCCTGTTCCTGTTTTTGTTGCAACAACCGAGTGTCTGGGCACTGAAACCGTGTTTACAGATTTAAGTGATATTGCTTTTGGTGGTGTTGAATCATGGACCTATAATTTTGATGACAATGGTGTTATAACCAATAATGCAAATCCGCTTTATACATTTTCTACTTACGGAACATTTGATGTGAGCCTTACCGTTGCCAGTGATTTTGGTTGTGAAGAAGATACTATTATCACGGTGCGAGTTCATCCGGTTGCAACGGCAGACTTTAGTGCTACTTCGGTTTGTTTGAATGAGACCACAGCGTTTACAGATGAGTCAACTATACCTCAGGGAACTATTATTGCCTGGGACTGGAACTTCAATGATGGCGGTACTTCCACCTTGCAGAACTCTTTTCACACTTATCAGAATGCCGGCATATTTAATGTCAATCTTACTGTTACTTCCGACAGTGGTTGCGTTGCAGATACCATTCTGCCTGTTGAAGTTTTCCCTTTACCGGATGTTGATTTTACCTCTGATATTTTGGAAGGTTGTCAGCCATTACCTGTAAACTTCACAGACCTTTCTGTTGTTGCACCCGGATATAACATTGTCTGGTGGCTGTGGGAGTTTGGTGATTTAACAACTTCTTCGGTTCAAAATCCATTGCATGTATATGACACAGCCGGAGTATTTGATGTAATACTTCAGGCAAAAACATCTAACGGTTGTACCGTTACAGATACTTCTTATTCAATGATTACAGTTTATCCTAAACCGGTTGCTTCTTTTACTGCTACACCGGAGCGTACTGAAATCATTTATCCATATATTGAAATTAACGATTTGTCTTCGGGTGCAAACCAATGGCAATATGATTTTGGTGATAATACCAATTCGCCTTTACAACAGCCTTCACACAATTATCCCGATACCGGAACATATATTATTCAACAGATTGTTACTAATCAGTTTGGTTGCAAAGACACCGCTTATTTCACCGTTTACATTGATCCCAGTTTCACGTTCTATATCCCCAACACATTTACACCAAATGAAGATGGTAATAACGATTACTTCTATGGAACAGGCATAGGAATTACCGGTTATGAAATGCGCATATATAACCGCTGGGGTGAGCAGGTTTTTGCTTCGTTTGATGAAGATGTAAAGTGGAACGGAGTAATTGAGAAGTCACAGTTATTGGCAACACAGGATGTTTACACGTATACCTTTCGCGTAAAAGATTTTTACGATACCTGGCACACTTACAGAGGACGTGTTACGGTTCTGAGTGGCAAGCCGCAGTAGCCTGCTTTTGCATCAGCGAATAATAATTTTTCGAGAGTATTTGTTGTCGTTCAACTGAATTTGCACGTTGTAAATTCCTGCTGCAAGGTTTTCTGAATTTATTTTTTCATTCACCATTCCGGCTGAATAATTCTTGCGTGTTGATTTTACTGATTGTCCCTGTGCATTGAAAATATCAATCAACACTTCTCCTTTTTCAGGCAAGTTGAAATTAATATAAACTTCACCCGAAGAAGGGTTGGGATAAATATTAATTACGTTTTTGTTTTCATCATCTTCTATTCCTGTTCCTTCAGAGGGTTCAACAGTTAATACAACAAGAGGTTGCCCGTCACTCCATTCGCCCATTCCATGTTGCTCAGGAGTATCACCAAAAGCGGTAGTGCAATTTTCACCATAGAATGCGCAATCCATCAGCGCGTCAAATAGTTTCCAGTAACAGAAATAATCTACTGCATCGGTTTTTGTTCCCAATCCGCAAACTGTAGTGAACAAATTAGTTTCGCCTGTATCATAGTCATCATCGCGGCTGCAGGGCTCAAAATGAGTTGATCCAATGGCAGGACTTCCGTGATTATCGGAATGGTGCGTGATTAAATTTTTGTGCGAAGTAGGAACATTGATAGTTGAATCCATAAGAAAATGTCCGAAGGTTGTTCCTACAATTGCATCGTTGTCGCCAACTAAAATCAGCATATTCATATCAGCAGGCATTATGGAATAATCCGGTAAACGGGTATCGGTTGTTAAGTCGGTATAGCCTTGACAAGAGAATACGGCCTTAGGAACAGGAAAGCCTGAAGTAGCGGCAAGAATAGCCATGTTAGCACACATCAGTCCGCCATACGAATGTCCGCCAATAGCAACTTTATCCAGTCGTGGTTTAACATGTCCGGCTTGTGCGAGTGTATCAAAAGCATTTACAATAGCGGTAACTGTATTTGCATTAAATTCTGATGCAGCAACTGCGCTTCCTGCATCCTGATATTTGGGATAAATAACAATGTTGCCATGTTTTACAAGATGATTAATCCATGCGCCATACAAGTGAGGACTAACCAATGAAAGTCCGTGAATAAAAATCACCACATTTGCTGAATCGGGAATAGGAGAGGAGGGCTCAAAAAGATAAAACCCATCAGGGTTAGTAGCATAATTATAAAACGTTACATCGCTGTGTGTGTAATCGCTGCCACCCGGCCCGCTTGCAGGTTGCGTTGGTTGTGACTGTGAAAAAAGTTGCTGACTTAAAATCAGTAAAAGAAAAAAGGCGTAGAGTTTTTTCATAGTGATTTAATTTTCACGCAAGATAATAATTGTTTTAATTATTGATAATTACTGTTGTGTAATAAACAATTGCTGGTTAATAAAAGCTGAGCAGCAGACAATAAATAGGGCTGTTTAATCGTTCTCTTTGTAAGAACTAAAACCCATTTAGTATGAAAGGTTATCCAAATAAATTTGAAAGAGCGCAAACGATTACAGATAAGATTATTTTCTTAGCCGCAGTTTCTTTGATTTCAACACTTGCGGTGTTGTCGTTAGTTTCGTTTCTGTAGTGTATTTAATACAGTAGGTTGTCGGAATATTAGTCCGGCATCATTTGGTTTTCCAGGGCCAAAGGCTGTTTCAGTTTAACCATGCTGTCAATTCCTGAAATTACTTCAATGTTTATTCCGTCTGATAAACCTGTTTTGATATAGCGTTTTTCAAATGTTTGTGGAGCAGTCTCTACTTCCACAAATGCAGAATCTTTTGAAAATGTAATCAACCCTTCGGGAATGGCAAGAACGCTGTCGCGCTTATCTAACACAATGTCTGCACTTGCACTGTAACCCGAGCGTATGAAAACTGAATCCTTTAAAGAAATAGCTGCTTTGATTTCAAACTTAATAGCACCTTTATCCTCAACACCTTTTGGTGCAATAAATTCCAGTTTTGCTTTAAATGTTTCCTTTTCAATTGCTCCGATGTTGAGCAACATTTCCATTCCGGGTTTTATTTTACCTACTTCTGACTCATCAACCTTTCCCTGAAAAATCATTTCGCCCAAATCAGCAACCGTAGCTATAGTTGTTCCTTCATTAAACGTATTGCTTTCAATTACCGAACTGCCAACCTTTACCGGCACATTCAAAACTGTTCCTGTAACAGTTGCGCGAATCATAGTGTTTGAAATTTCACCTGACTTTTTTGATGCACCTTCTTTGATCAGCGCAAGATTATTTTCAGCTGTGTTCACTTCTTCGTTAGCGTTATTAAGCGCTAATTTATATGGCATATATTCGCTCTCAGCAATTACTTTTTGGTCAAATAATTGTTTCTGGCGGTTGTGAGTTGTTTGTGCATCTTCCAAAGTAATCTTCGCGCGACTGACACGGCTTTCTGCTTCATTCAGACGAACCATGTCGGGTATGATTTTTACTTTAGCAAGAACATCTCCTTTCTTTACTTTTTTTCCTGCTTCTACATAAAGCTCGTCTATAATTCCTGACACTCTTGATTTTACATCAATCTCTCTGCGTGGAACAACAGAGCCTGTGGCAACCGTTTTCATTACGATGTTAGTAACGAACGCTTTTTGTGTGGTGAAGACTACAGGCTTCTCTTCATTTTTGGAGTAGAGGTAATAAAGTGTTCCTCCAAAGATTCCGAGAATAATAAGTAAAACAAAAATTCTGATTGCGATTTTCATAAAGTGTTCGTTTGTTTAAGTGTTAATGTGTTAATGTTGGTGTCACTTCGAGCGTAGTCGAGAAGTTTTATTTTATTAGTGTCTCGACTACGCTCGACATGACATTCTGCATTCTTAATTCTTTATTTTATTATTCTGCTCTCAATGCTTCTACCGGTTTTATTTTTGTTGTTCTGTAAGCAGGGATCAAACCTGCTGTAATTCCTGCTACTACTAATGCTGCCAATGCTTTCAGTGCAACAGCTAAATCAACGCTCGGGTTGCTGAACATCTCGGCTTCTACCTGAAATTCTATTAACCCCCATGCAACTAATTCAAGTAATCCAACGCCTGCTACTAATCCAAAGTATCCGGCAACAAAGGTAAGTATAACCGACTCCAGCATTACCTGAACCATAATGTTTGCAGGTGTTGCACCGAGTGCGCGTTTGATTCCGATTTCCTTGGTTCGTTCTTTAATAATAATTAACATGATGTTGCTGATGCCGATAACACCTGCAAGCAAAGTTGCACCACCTACAAAAACAGTGAGCCATCTGATGCCGCTGAATACACCTGTCATTTGTCCGAATTCTTTTTCAGAATTGTATGAGCCAAATGCGCGGTCGTCATTAGGTGCTATCTGGTGACTTTTTTTAAGAACATCTTTTACCTTTTCCTCAACCATCGAGGCTTTGTATTCAGGTTTTGCAGTAATTGCAAACCATCCTACAATGTTTCCATAATGGAAGGCGTTCTGGAACGTACTGAAAGGAATATAAATAGCTTCTGTCTCGCGGGCGCTCATGCCGGATGTTCCTGTTGTAGTGAATAAACCTATAACCTGAAAATACACTCCGTTGATGAGTATATATTTCCCAATAGGGCTTGCATCTTTTGCGAATAAAACATCGCATACACGTTTGCCGATTACAGCAACCTTGCGGCTGTCTTTTAAATCTTTGTCGTTAAGGAACCGCCCCTGCATCAGTTTCTTGGGTTGTATTTTCATGAAGTCAGGATAATCGCCATAGACCTCAAATGTTCCTGCTTTGTTGTTATAGGTTACGTTGTTTCCCTCGCTGTATCCGTTGAGTTGGTTACGCGGTGCGAGTGTTTCAATCTCAGGAACATTGCGTTTGAGTAAATCGATGTCACCGTTATTGAGGTTGAAATATCTTCCTGCAGGCAGGCCTTTGTAGGGTACCGTAGTGCCATCGGTCCATACATACAAGCTGTTGGTTGCAAAGTCACCGAAGCCCTGCATCACACCGTTTTCTAAACCTTTGCCTGCTCCCAGCATGATGATGAGCATGAAGATTCCCCACGACACACCAAGGGCCGTAAGGAACGTGCGCAGCTTGTTACGGCTAAGCGTCAGGTAAATTTCATGCCATTTGTCGAGGTCAAACATATCTTATCTATTCGTCACGCAGTGCTACAACCGGTTTAATCTGTGCGGCTTTCATTGCCGGAAATATTCCCGCAAGAGTTCCTGCCACTACCAGTAAAATCGTTGCATATACTGCAATCATTATATCTACTTCAGGCCGGTCGAAGAAGGGTGCGGGAGGTACATTCTTTGCCACTGCTTCCAGCAAGCCCACTCCGGCAACCAGACCAAAGTAACCCGCCACGGAGGTAATGATAATTGCTTCCTGCACTATTAAACTTACCACCGAAAAGGGCGTTGCGCCCAGCGCTTTTCTGATACCTATTTCTTTGGTACGTTCTTTTACTACTATAGTCATGATGTTGCTAACGCCCACAATACCTGCAATGATGGTTCCTATGCCAATGATCCAGATGAATATATTTACTCCGTCAAAAATGTTGGTGTACTTTTTAAGCTCTTTAATTTTGTTGGAGATAAATACTGCCCCCTGATCTTCGATGGCGAAGTTGTGGCGCTCCGCAACTTTTGCCCTGATTTTTTCTACGATTGCGTTGCTCTCTTCTAAGGAAGTAGTGTTGATGGTCATCATAAAATTATCGATGCGGTTTTGCATGCTGAACACCTTTTGTGCTGTGGTGATGGGCAGATACAGCTGCTGGCGTCCTTTCTCACCTCCGCTGTCGTCAAAGATGCCTACCACCTTTACGGGAATATTATTGATGCGGATGTATTTGCCTATCGCATCTTCTTCTTTGAATAAAGCAGCTTTTACACTTTTGCTCAGTGCTGTTACTTTTCTAAATGCCATGATGTCGGCATCGTTGATAAAGCGACCTTCCAGTATTTCCAGCTTTTCAATGTGGCGATGACCAGGGTAGGATGCCCGTATCTCAAATGCGCCTTGATTGTTCTTGTAGTTTATCTGTTTCTCTCCATAGATATTGGTCTGCGTAGAGATGTGGACCACCCCGGGAACCGTTCGTTTTATTTCTTCAATGTCGGCATTGGTAAATTGAACGTGGCGACCGGGTTTCATGCCATTGTGCGGCATAGTTGTAGCTCCACTATAGACCCAGATGGTGTTGATGGCATCGTTGCTGAACTCGTTCTTCAAACCGTTCTCTAATCCGTTGCCTGCGCCAAGCAAAATAATGAGCATGAAGATTCCCCAGAACACACTGAAGGCCGTGAGAAAGGTCCTCAGCTTGTTCTTGCCGATGGAACTAAAGATTTCTTCCCATTTGTCTAAGTCAAACATGCTATAAATTTGTCAATGAGTCAATTTGTTGATTTGTCAATGCAGGCATTCATTCAATTGTGTGTTGTTTCTAAAATTGACTCATTATCAAATTGACAAATTGCTTAATTCTCAATAACCCCATCGCGTAAACGTATCACCCGCTGTGTCATCTCCGAAATATCTTTCTCGTGCGTTACAATAATTACTGTAATCCCCTGTCGGTTCACGTCCTTAAGTATATTCATCACTTCCAGAGATGTTACCGAGTCCAGTGCGCCCGTTGGTTCATCGGCAAGGATAACTTTGGGTTGGGTAATCAGTGCGCGGGCAATGGCAACACGTTGTTTTTGTCCTCCACTCAGCTCGTTGGGCATGTGTTCGGCCCAGTTGCGCAGGCCCATTTTGTCTAAGTATTCTAGAGCCATAAGGTTGCGCTTCTTGCGGCTGATGCCTTTGTAGTAAAGCGGCAAGGCAACATTCTCCATCGCGTTTTTAAAGCTCACTAAGTTGAACGACTGAAACACAAAACCAATAAACTGATTGCGGTAGTGCGCTGCCTTTGTCTCACTCAGGTCTTTTACAAGCGTATTGTTAAGCAGGTATTCGCCACTGTCGTAATTATCTAAGATGCCCAGGATGTTGAGCAGCGTTGACTTGCCGCTTCCTGATGAACCCATGATAGACACCAGCTCTCCCTCGCGTATGTGAGCATCAATCCCTTTCAACACATGGAGTTTGTTATCTCCCATGGTGTAGGTCTTGTTTATGTTTTGCAGTTTTATCATCGCGTGCAAAAGTGCTGAGTATTTCTCTCTTAGTAACGATACATGCTAAGTATTATTGTTAAATTATGTGAAATGTATTTTAACTGCTTCTTAACAAGAGACGTATCGAGTCTATTGCTTTTATCTTTACATTTGCTCTGCTTTTTTTGCAGCGGTATTCCATTGAATAGAATTTTTATCCTCTTTATTTCGCTTTCATTGCCCTTTTTGGCCTCTGCTCAAAACTGGCTTAACACTACGGCTGGCGCTATCCGTCACGTTGAGATTGGTGATTTAGATGTACCCGGAAATAAGATAACCGTTGAGGCACTTGTAACCCGCACAGCCCCGAGTATCAATATTGTTTCAAAACACTCTAGCCCATCGGACTTAAATTACCTGTTGCGTGCAGGAGGTTTTGAAATGACTACTACCAATGGCTACGCCAATGTGGTAAACAGTTATGCACTGACGGATAATACACCTTACCATCTTGCGGCTGTTTATGACGGAGCTACACTTAAATACTATGTTAACGGTTGTCTTACCGGAACATCTAACGCAACAGGAAATCTTTTCCAGAACGATTGGAATACCTCTATAGCCAACCGCGATGATTGCGAGTGCGAACAGTTTGTTGGATACGTTGATGAAGTGCGTATCTGGAACGTAGCCCGCACACAGGCCGAGATACAGGCGAACATGAACAATCTCCCTTCGCCTACTACACAAACAGGATTGCTTTCGTATCACAAGTTTGAAGGCAGTTACGTTAACGCACAGGGAAACCCCTCCTGGAACGGAACGCCTATAGGAGCCTGCACCATGACGAGCAATCCTTTTTACACGGCTGCAATACAAACCACCACTGTGGACCTTACACTTGTTACCAATGTAACGTGTTATAACGGCAACGATGGCGCGGTGAGTGTTGCTGCGGCAGGCGGAACAACACCTTACACGTATTCCATTGACGGTGTAAACTTTCAATCATCACCGGACTTTACGGGCTTAGTGGCCGGAAACTACACGGTTACCGCACAGTCGGGAACGGGCTGCATTGCAACGGTGGATGTTACCATTACCGAGCCCCCGAAGATAACTTTTACGCTTACTTCTGCAGTTGATGCCAGCTGCAACGGCAGTGCTGACGGTTCTATCACCGTTGCCGTTGTTAACGGTGTGCCTACCTACAACTATTTGTGGGATAACGGACAAACCACCAACCCTGCAACGGGGTTGGTGGCGGGAACCTACAACGTTACTGTTACCGATGATGACGGCTGCACAGCCGACACATCCTATTCTATGAGTGAGCCGCCTGCCATCAGTGTATCGGTTACGGCTTCTACACCTACACTCTGTTTCGGAGGCAGTGACGGAACTGCTAATGCTGCCGCACTGGGAGGAAGCTCGCCCTACACCTACGTGTGGGACAATACGGAGACAGGCGACTTTGCACAATTTCTTGATGCAGGCAATCACGTTGTTACGGTTACGGACGACAACGGCTGTACTGCCACAGACAACGTAAATATTACCGAACCCACACAGCTTACTGCCAACATAACGGCACAAACACCTACTACCTGCTTTGGCGGCAGCGATGGTTCTGCCACCGTTACAGCTGCCGGAGCAACGCCTCCTTATCTTTATCTGTGGAGTAACGGAGAAACCAACGCCACAGCCGTTTTGCTGGGCGCCAACAGCTACTCGGTAACGGTTACCGATAATAACAACTGCACTGCCGTTACTTCGGTAACCATTGCACAGCCTGCACAGCTTACCGCAGTGATAAACGCTTTCAGCAACATCAGTTGCTATGGCGGCAACGATGGCTTCGCCACCGTTACTGCCGCTGGCGGAACACCCGGATATACCTACCTGTGGGCTGACGGGCAAACCACCACCACCGCATCCAACTTAGTGGCCGACTTTTACGATGTAACGGTTAACGATGCCAATGGCTGCGCTGCCACCGGCAGTATTATCCTTACCGAACCCGATACCATCCTTGCTTCGATGCAATCCTTTACCATGGTTAGCTGCAACGGAGGCAGCGATGCCACTGCAACAGTAGTTGCACAGGGCGGAACCAACATCTTCTCTTATTTGTGGAGCAACGGACAAACCAACGCAACGGCTACAGGCCTTTCGGCAGGAAATTATACCGTTACCATAACGGACGGCAACGGCTGCTCGGTGCAATTAGCGCACACTGTTATAGAGCCTGATGTACTGACTGCTTCGGTTATTTCATCAGTAGATGTAAATTGCTTTGGAGGAAGTGACGGAGAGGCTACCGTGCAGGCGCTGGGCGGCTTCCCGCCTTATTCATACTCATGGTCTTCGGGCGGTAATCAGGCAACGGACTTTAACCTGGTTGCCGGAAAAAATTCTGTGTCTGTAGTGGACATCAATGGCTGCATCGCCAACGCGAGTGTGGTGCTGGCACAGCCTACACAGTTGCAGATGGCGGCTTCACAGCCTACCACCATCTGTTTGGGAAGCAACACTACCATTACTGCCAATGCCATGGGCGGAATACAGCCCTACACCTTTACCTGGAACAACGGATTTGTGGGCAACTCGCAAACCGTAGGCCCTAACCAGAATACCAATTACTTTGTTACCGTGCGCGATGCCAACAACTGTATTGCAGGGCCCGACACGGTTCACGTATTGGTTCGTCCTGCCATTACGGTTACCATTTCGCCATCGTTTGAGATCTGCCTGAACGAAAGCGGACAGGTATCAGCCTCTGCCACGGGTGGCGATAACAACCTGACCTACACCTGGGACAATGGATTGCCCGCCACTACCGGTCCGCACACCGTTGCACCCGATACCACCACAACGTACACCCTTACCGTTACCGATGGATGCGGAACCCCGGCAGGCTTTGCCACTGTAACGGTTACCGTTAATCCATTGCCCGTTGCCTTGTTCTCTTCGCAGGACACTACCGGCTGTGTGCCTTTGCCGGTACAGTTTGACAATGCCACTACTATTGAATCGGGAAGCGTAACACAGTATCAATGGAGCTTAGGAGTGGTGGAAACCTCTGCCTTACCCAATCCTTTAATCGTTTACGATGTGCCCGGAACGTATGACATCTCTCTGATTGCCATCAGCAATAAAGGCTGCCGCGATACTTTTGAATTACAAGATTATATCATTTCGCGCCCTGTGCCTGTTGCTGACTTCAGCACCGACCCCGAGATAACAGCCATTGTTGCTCCGGATATAAAATTCACCGACCTTTCAATAGGCGCTACCATCTGGCAGTGGACCTTTGGTGATGGTGACTCATCCACTGTAAGTTCGCCTATACACACCTACCGCGATACAGGAACCTATTATGTTTATCTGCATGTGGAGAACGATTACGGTTGCTTTGACGATGCCTTCCACCGCGTTATCCTTAATCCTTTGCCCACCATTTATGTACCAAGTGCATTCACGCCCGATGATGATGGCATCAACGATGTTTGGATGCCGAAAGGTTCTGATATCTATGACTACGAGCTGAAGGTGTATAACCGCTGGGGTGTACTCATGTTCTATACCAACGACCCCTTTCAGGGCTGGGATGGACTATCACCCAAGGGTGTTAAGGAAGCTGTGCAGGATGTGTATGTCTATACCATTTACTTCCGTGACGAGGCGATGAAGCAGAATCGAATTGCCGGGAACCTGACGTTGATACGGTAGGACTGACTTCAGTATAATTGAGTGAGCACAGACTAAATTTATATTGTGTTGAGATTATTTTTTTCTGTTTTCTATTTAGTCTTATTTGTTGTCATTTATAGTCCAGATCTGCAGGCTCAGCACCCCAGCGATGCCTACAAAATCTTCTGGAACGATACACTTATCAAAGGCCGTGAGCAATACCTCGCGCAGCCGCATAACAATACACACCCTAAGCCCAACATCATCATTATTATGGCTGATGACCTTGGGCAGACCGATATTTCACTCTACGGAAACAAATGTATAACAACGTCCAACATTGATGCCATCGGAAAGAACGGAGTAACGTTTAAGGAAGCCTATATCACCTCGCCCGTATGCTCGCCCTCGCGAGCGGGTTTGCTTACGGGGCGCTATCAGCAGCGCTTCGGACACGAGCTCCAGATGAGCGACCGCTATGCACACAATATCTTTGAGTACCTTATCTTTAAAGCGTTGCCCGCGTTTCGCCCCATAAGCCCGATATGGAATAAAACCTATCCCACAGATGAAGACCGCATGAGGCAGGGACTTCCGCCATCAGAAATTACGCTTGCCGAAGTCCTGAAAGTAAATGGATACACCACCGGCATCATAGGCAAGTGGCACCTGGGCGCACAGGACTTTGCCTTGCCCTGCAACCGCGGCTTTGATTACCAGTATGGCTTTAACGAAGCTTTTACACTGTACATGGACACCAAAAACGAACACATTGTTAATGCAAAGGTAAAAGACCAGTTCATGGATGCGCATCAATGGCGCACAGCCGCCAACCGTGAGGGCAACTGCGCCATCACGCGCAACTGCTGCCAGAAAACGGATGACCCTGATTACCTCACCGACAGGCTGACCACAGAGGCGATTAACTTTATAACAACCAACCAACGCCAACCCTTTTTCCTCTACCTGCCTTACAACGCTCCTCATGCACCTTTGCAGGCTCCCGACAACTATTACGCGCAGTTTTCAAACGAAGAAGACCACATCCAGCGCACCTACTTAGCCATGATTAAGAACTTAGACGACCAGATAGGCCGCCTGATGCACAACCTTGACAGCCTCCGGCTTACCGACAATACCATCATCTTTTTTCTCAGTGATAACGGGGGCGCTGCCTATAACGGTTCCACCGATAACTTCCCCTACAGGGGCGGCAAGCTCACCAACTTTGAAGGCGGCATCCGTGTGCCCTTCATGATGCAATGGAAATCACACATCGCACCGGGAACCATGTTCACCAACCCCGTATCATCGCTTGATATATTCACTACCGCAGCAGCAGCAGCGGGCGCAACCCTCCCTACAGACCGAGTGTATGACGGCATCAACCTAACGGATTACATCCCTACCGAACACCCATTACCGAACACTTATAACTCATCACTCATAACTAATAACCCTCCCCACGAAACCCTCTTCTGGCGCTCCGCAGAGTGCAAGGCCATCCGCAAGGGCAACTGGAAGCTCTGCATTAATGAAGTGTCTAAAATCAACTCCCTATACAACATGGCCGAAGATGAAGGAGAAACCAACAACCTGTATGCGCAGCACCCCGAAGTGGTAAGCATGCTTATGGAAGACTTAAAACAATGGGAAGCACAGATGGTGCCGCCCCTGTGGCCCCGTGTAGTGAACTACGTATATAAAGATAGGTTAGGGAAACAGAGGTTTTCGTTCTGAGCACCTTCGTCACCCTGAACTTGTTTCAGGGTCTTGCATTAAGATGCTGAAACAAGTTCAGCATGACGCTATCACTTCGCCACAATCAATGTCTTCCCCGCTCTGCCTTTAGCTGTAGTAAGCACACAATAATAAACCCCGCTTCGGTAGCTGCTTGTATTCACTGCAACAGTATGCTTGCCCTTCGGCAATTGCTGTTGCAGCAGCTTGTCAACCAGTCGCCCCATCTCGTCATAAATAACCAAGTCCGCCTGAGTGCTCTCTGAAAGCTCAAATGCTATAGTAGAATTGTCTTTAGCCGGGTTCGGGTAAATTGTCAATTGTCCATTATCCATTGTCAATTGTTCCACGCCTACAACTTCCGCTACCGAAGTATAGTTAGTAGTGTACACCCCGTTGCCATGCGTTGCAATAACGGTAAAACCATCAGAGGCGCGTGTCTCCAGCGCTGTAACCACCAAGTTACCGATGGTGTTGGCTCCCTGTTGTACCCAAACGGTGCTGTCGGCAATCAGCGTGTCGGTGGCATAAAGTCCTGTGCTTGCTCCAACTAAATAAATAGTTCCGTCAGCCACCGGCAGTATGGCTGCGGTGCGGATAGAAGGCCCGTTGCCGCTTCCGCTCTGCGTTTGTTCTAAGTTGCCTGCTACCTTTTTCCAGTTGGTGCCTCCGTTCTCGGAATAGAAGATGCTGTACACCTTATAATTAGAGAATACTACCATCACCTTGTCGGCATCGCGAGGATCAACGGCTATAGCGCTTACATACCCTGCTCCGGGCATTCCCGAGAAGGTAATTTCTGTTGGTGTAGGATTTCCGGTGTTGGCATTATTCATCTTGTAAACCTTCTTCTTGTCGGTGCCGAAGTATAAACGATGCGCGGGACCGGCAGTGCTTACCGCCATAGCCGTAATGTTCATGTTTGTATCGGCAAGACTAAAGCTGTATTGACTCCATCCCATACTGATGGTGTCAAACGCTCCATCCAACGGAATAGAAGCAAGGTCATCATTGCGCCAAAGGTCTTCGCTTACACTTAAATACATCACGTTGTTATCCACCGGGTCCATTACAAAGGGATTGATGAACTGGTAATCATCCTTGCGCGGTCCGATAGGGTCAAACCGTCTGAACGCTGTTACATTTCCGTTTCCGTCAAGCGTTGCCTTCATCATTTTGCCCTGCTGCCTGGAGAAGTAATAGGCTGCGCCACCATCGGCAACGGCACAATAAGAGCCATCGCCCTGTGAGGGGAAGGTCCATATAGCCTGCGGGTCGCTGGAGTTGGTCCACCACGAGCCCCAGTCCTGCAAGCCGCCTGTGATCACATGGCTGCCGGGCGTGCCATGGTCGATGCCCAGCGTGTAATACTGTGAGGCGTAGTATCCATTGTTCTTCGAAGTCCATACTACGTCATCCTGAAGGCAATCACCAGTCATGTAAACCCCTCCATCGCATGCAGAGTACATGAGGTTGGGGTTGCTTGGCACGAACGCAATGTTATGCTGGTCGGGATGGTGCTCCGGGTAAGAGGTATAGAATGGCAATGTGGCGCCAATGCCGTAGCCGCCTATTTGTTTGGTATTAATGTTGCTGGTAAAGCCATCGGTAGAGCGGTACAGGTTAGTGCCGCCAACAAACACTATGTCAGAGTTGCCGGGCATAACGCGCACCAGCATATCATAAGAGCCCTGAACCACAATGTTACCCAATGCGCTTCCGTCATACGGAAGGTTAAGCGAGAGGTCAGTCCAGAAGCCTCCTGCACTGTCTCCATCTCCGCTGAGGTATTCGTATTTCCAGAGTGACACCCAGTTGGTATCGCCCTGGAAGTCCAGTGAAGGTAATCCATAGCCGGGAGTGTGGGAGAAGAAGTAAACCACGTCTTCGTTATTCGGGTCAATGCCGATAACCGTTCTGTCATACACAGCCGGCCAGTGCAGCGTATCGTTTCCGTCATAAAAATTGAGTGGGGTAATGTTTACAAAAGCATCGGTGCCATCTGCCGAGCGCCAGATACCGCGTTTTTGCCCGTCACTGCTCATGGTGGCATAAACGGTGCCTGTGGAGGATACCGCTACATCAGAAAAATAAGAATCGTTACCTGAAACCGAACTGCTGAGCATGGCAGTCCATGCATCGCCACCCGAAATACTTTTATAGATAGCACCGTAGGTGGCTGCAAACACCACATCTTCTGTACTACTTGGATGTGTTGCCATATTCCATATTACCTGCCAGTTGGTAGTAAAGGTTTGTGCGTTTCCGGTTGCAGTACTCTCAACCGGATTCCAGGTCATACCGCCATCGGTAGACTTAAATACTCCGTCACCTAAGTAAAATGCGCCTCCGCCACTTGCCGAGGTTCCGTAACCCTCACCGGTGCTGTAATACCAGGTGTTGGTGTGTCCCTGACGGGTATCCTGCACGATGGATGTAACGCCCAGGTGTTGGGAAGGGGAGGTAACCTTCGTCCACGATGTGCCCGCATCAGCACTTCTGTATAAACCACCCGAAACACTTCCGGCAAACACAACATAATCGTTGGTAGCATCTATCGCCAGTGCCCTTGTCCGTCCGCCTACGTTGTAAGGCCCCTGCAACACAAAGTCCTGTCCCGAGGCACTCTTCTCCATATCGTTGGGCAGTGTTTGCGCAAAAGCTATTTCCTTTGCGCGCATACCTGCTGGTATCTCGCCTGTTTCGGGGTCGTGCAGCATCGCCCAGTCACGTTGCTTCCGTGCGCTCTGCCCTTCTTTTCCGCCTTCTTCATAGGCATCGCCCTGGATCTTTACCTCTGTGTCAGAGTAGTTATAACCTAAGTAAGAAAGCCCTGTAATACCTATCACAGCTGCAGATAAAAAGATGATTCTATTTTTCATAAGTAAACTTTTTGTATTCATATATAATGTAACCGACACCATGTTCGTTCATAGCTAAGCGGCTTTCCAGTTTGGCTTCAAAGCGGTCGTTGACTTTTAAGCCCGGATAACTGGTCTTCATTCCGGGAAACAGCTCGGGTGAAGTGGGTGAAAGTGTATAGGCAAAAGAAACGCTGAGTGTGTCCTTCAAATCAGGAACCTGAAACAGACTTCCTTTCTTTTCCAGCGTAAGTATAAGAACCTGTGCGCGGCAGGGTGCTTTAGCGCAGGGGCCTTCGCTTTCCAGTGTTTCATCAATGGAAATAATCTTACCAATAATTTTCGCCTGTGACGAAGCAAGTTCATTGATGGAGGCGCTTACCGAATGAACAGGTTCATCCGTTGCTACAGCTTTCTCAGAAGGTTTACACCCGTTGAAAATGCAGAGCACAATTAACATGCAACCATATTTCGACAATTTATTCATTGCACAAGTTTACAAAAATCGTTTGTCCTATGACCTTAAAAACAATAGTTTTGCGCTACCTAATCAAAAATGGAGAAAACAGAACTATACAAACCGGTCAATAAGATACGCATTGTTACAGCTGCATCGCTGTTTGACGGGCATGATGCCGCCATCAACATAATGCGCAGAATTATTCAGGCGAGTGGGGCAGAGGTGATACACCTTGGGCACGACCGCAGCGTGAAAGAAATAGTTGATTGCGCCATACAGGAAGATGTGCAGGCCATTGCCATCACCTCTTATCAGGGCGGGCACATCGAGTTCTTCAAATACATGTTCGACCTGCTGAAACAGGCCGGCTGCGCACACATAAAAATCTTTGGGGGTGGTGGAGGAACCATTCTTCCATCCGAAATTGCCGAGCTGCAACAGTATGGAATCACCAGAATATATTCACCCGATGACGGCCGCTCCATGGGTTTGCAAGGAATGATTAATGACATGCTCAGCCAATGCGATTTTCCATCGGGCGCAAACCTTACCACCGAAGTGAAGGTCCTTGCAAAGCGCGATGTAAAGGCCATCGCCCGCATCATCTCGGCTGCCGAAAACTTTCCGGAGCAGGCAAAGAACATCCTCAAAGATGTGGGTGCCCTTGCACTGCAAAAGAAGATTCCGGTGCTGGGAATCACGGGCACCGGAGGCGCAGGAAAGTCTTCGCTCATAGATGAACTGGTGCGCAGGTTCCTTATCGACTTCAAAGATAAAACCATTGCCATCGTTTCAGTTGACCCGTCAAAGCGCAAGACCGGGGGTGCATTGTTAGGAGATAGAATAAGAATGAACTCTATTGCTAACGACCGCGTTTATATGCGCTCCTTAGCTACGCGTCAGAGTAATCTTGCGCTTTCTAAGTATGTGCAGGAAGCGGTTAATGTTGTAAAGGCTGCCGGATACGATCTGATAATCCTGGAAACATCAGGAATAGGCCAGAGTGACACAGAAATACTTGACCACAGCGATGTATCGCTCTACGTAATGACACCCGAATACGGAGCCGCCACTCAGTTAGAGAAAATAGACATGCTCGACTTTGCCGATGTGGTTGCCCTCAATAAGTTTGACAAGCGTGGTGCACAGGATGCCCTGCGCGATGTGAAGAAACAGTATAAACGCAACCGTCAGCTATTCGATTTGCCGGATGATAAAACTCCGGTGTTCGGTACCATAGCCTCGCAGTTCAACGACCCCGGAATGAACTCGCTCTACATGGCGGTGATGAGTAAAATATCTGAAAAAACTTCATCCACCTTTACCACGCACATCGGCCACACCGATGAGATGAGCGAGAAGATATACATCATACCTCCCGCACGTGTTCGTTATTTAAGTGAGATAGCAGAGAACAACCGCAGCTACGATACATGGACAAATGAGCAGGCCGTAATAGCGAATAAGTTACATGGTCTTTCACAATCCATAGCGGCAATCAACGAGAGCAGGGTAGATGATAAGGATAGGTTAGTTAAGAAGCTGCAGGAGATTTATGAGGAAGTGGAGTCCAAACTGGATAACACCAATAAGAAGATACTGGAAGGATGGAAGGCAAAAACGCAACGTTACAAAGACGAGTTCTATACATTTAAGGTACGCGACAAAGAGATTAAGATAAAAACCCATACCGAGTCCTTATCGCATACGCAGATTCCCAAGGTATCAACTCCGCGCTACACAGCCTGGGGCGATATTTTGCGTTGGGTTTTGCAGGAGAATGTACCGGGTGAGTTTCCCTATGCAGGTGGGGTTTACCCCTTCAAACGAACGGAGGAGGATCCCGCCCGTATGTTTGCCGGTGAGGGAGGCCCCGAGCGTACCAACAAGCGTTTCCACTACGTTTCCACAGGCCTGCCGGCAAAGCGCTTGTCTACGGCTTTCGATAGTGTAACACTCTACGGTCGTGACCCCGATCTGCGCCCCGATATTTATGGAAAGGTTGGCAACAGTGGTGTTTCTATTTGTTGTCTGGATGATGCAAAGAAACTGTACAGCGGTTTTAATCTTGCCAGCCCTACAACATCGGTCAGCATGACCATCAATGGTCCTGCACCAACCTTAACGGCCTTCTTCATGAATGCCGCAATTGACCAACAATGTGAACTCTATATCAAAGCTAATGGCCTGGAAAAGGAAGTAGAGCAAAAGATACAGGAGATTTACAAAAAGAAAGGAGTACAACGCCCGCGCTACAACTCCACTTCGGCAGGCGAAGCCTTACCTGATGGAAACAACGGTTTAGGTTTGATGCTGCTTGGCATCACGGGTGATCAGGTCTTGCCAAAAGAGGTCTATGAAAAGATTAAGATAGAAACTCTCAAACAAGTGCGTGGCACCGTTCAGGCCGACATTCTGAAAGAAGACCAGGCGCAAAACACCTGCATTTTTTCCACTGAATTCTCATTGCGTGTCATGGGTGATGTTCAGCAGTATTTTATTGACAATAACGTACGCAACTTCTACTCGGTTTCCATCAGTGGTTACCACATTGCAGAGGCAGGCGCCAACCCTATTACGCAGTTGGCGTTTACCTTAGCCAATGGCTTTACTTACGTAGAGTATTACCTCTCAAGAGGAATGAAGATTGACGACTTTGCGCCCAATCTTTCATTCTTTTTCTCCAATGGGATTGATCCAGAGTACGCTGTTATAGGTCGCGTAGCCCGCAAGATTTGGGCAAAGGCAATGAAGCTGAAATACAAAGGCAATGAGCGTTCGCAGATGCTGAAGTATCATATTCAGACATCAGGCAGAAGCCTCCACGCGCAGGAAATTGATTTCAACGACATTCGTACAACTTTACAAGCCCTCTACGCGATATACGATAACTGCAATTCGTTGCATACAAACGCATACGATGAAGCAATTACAACTCCTACTGAAGAAAGTGTTAGACGCGCAATGGCAATTCAGTTGATTATTAATAAGGAGTTAGGATTGTCTAAGAATGAAAACCCAATTCAGGGTTCATTCATCATAGAAGAATTGACAGATTTAGTAGAAGAGGCAGTCCTCTCCGAATTTGATAAAATAACCGAACGTGGAGGTGTGTTGGGTGCCATGGAAACCATGTATCAGCGCGGTAAAATACAGGAAGAAAGCTTGTATTACGAAACACTGAAACACACTGGCGAATTCCCGATCATAGGAGTGAACACTTATTTATCCTCTAAAGGGTCTCCAACCATACTGCCGAAAGAAGTTATACGTGCCACCGAAGAAGAGAAGCAATACCAAATATCCATGCTAACCGAACTGCACAAAGGCAACGCATCACAAACGCAGGAGTTGTTGCGAGAATTGCAACTTGCCTCAATCCGCAACGAAAATATATTTGAAAAACTAATGGAAGCCGCCAAGTATTGCTCACTCGGACAAATTACAGAAGCATTATTTGAGGTGGGTGGGCAGTATAGGAGGAATATGTAAAAAGTTAGACAAATTTTTAAAATTTGTCTAACTCACGCTTACAGATATTTAAAATCCTGCCCTGCTTTCAAATCAATTAAATACTCATACATAAGTTTTATCACATTGTCCACATCATCTTTGTGAACCGACTCAACGGTTGTGTGCATGTATTTAAGCGGAAGTGAAATAAGCGCAGAAGCAACCCCTTCGCTCGAGTAAGCAAAAGCATCTGTATCAGTTCCTGTTGCTCTTGAAACGGCCGCACGCTGGAATGGTATTTTCTTCTTCTCAGCAAGCTTAATAATAGCATTCAAAACATTATTATGAACTGCAGGTCCGTAGGTAAGCACAGGTCCTTTCCCTGCTGATAAATCACCGCTGTTTTTCTTGTCGTACATAGGTGATTGGGTATCATGACAAACGTCAGTAACAATAGCCAGATCGGGTTTTATTTTACGTGAAATCATTTCTGCTCCGCGCAATCCAACTTCTTCCTGAACAGAATTAACAATGTATAATCCGTATTTCAGTTTATTCTTTTTCTCTTTCAACAGTCGAGCAACTTCAGCAATCATAAATCCGCCAATGCGGTTGTCTAATGCACGGCCAACATAATAACGGTTATTGAGAACCATTAGTTCGTCTTCAAATGTTGCAACGCAACCAACATGAACTCCCATTTTCTCCACCTCTTCGCTTGACTTGCAACCCAGGTCAAGGAAAATGTTTTTCATACTGGGTGCTTCTTCTTTTCCTGCATCGCGCACGTGAATAGCAGGCCATCCGAAAATGCCTTTTACAATTCCTTTTGCAGTATGAATGTTCACTCTTTTTGAAGGAGCAATCTGATGGTCAGAACCACCGTTACGTCTTAAATAGATGTATCCGTCTTTAGTAATATAATGTACAAACCATGAGATCTCATCGGCATGAGCTTCAATCACCACTTTGTATTTTGCATCAGGATTGATAACGCCTACAACCGTTCCATAAGTGTCAGTAAAATAGCTGTCAATATACGGTTTGATGTAGTCCAGCCAGATTGCCTGCCCGGAAGATTCAAATCCTGTTGGCGATGCATTGTTCAGATATTTTTCAAGAAATTTCCAGCTTTGTTCTCTCATATTCGTTATTTGTTATTAGTTATTAGTTAATCGTTTTTGGTTTTACTAATAACCATTAACAATTAACATTTTTCTTTTTCAGGCTTTTGGACAATCCTTACACATTTTATCCTTTTTGTATTTCTTGCAGCACTTTCCTTTTTTCTTTTTGCACAAAACTTCGCACCCCGAAAAAGGGGATGTAAATGTTGTGTTGGTGTTATTTGAAAATGAAGTTTTCATTGCCTAAACCGAAGGTCAAAAGTATTTGTAATAGAATTAAGAAACAAAAAAATCTGTTTGTCGTAAGATGTGAGCCTGAAAAACTTCTTTTATTATGATTAACAGACTAACATTCTTAGTATTTGTTTTAACAGCCTTGCTTATTTCTTCGTGTAAAAAAGACGAGATAGGATCTGTTACTGTAACCATTCACGATTCTGGTTCATCGGTTGCCTATGACGAAATAGTTATTGATGTGCGCAGAGTAGAAGTGAAGTTTGCCAACGCAAATACAAATAATGAGTTTGGGAAATATTTTTTAGACGCACACGCTCAGCAGTTTGACCTTGCTTCTTTAAGCGACAGCGCTGATGCCGAAATTGCCAATAAAAAACGCATGCCGATAGGCGATCTTACAGAAATGCGCATTGTAGCAGGTGATGAAAATTACATCAAAATTAACGGTGTAAAATACGACCTTGTTGTTTCCAATGCCCCCAACTCAGGGCTTACTTTTCCTTTGGACGACAAAGGAATTTATGCAGGCCAGCAAGCCGAAATAGTTCTTAATATTGATGTTGCCGGTTCTGTGCAGCAAAACGGTGGAAGCTATGTGCTGAACCCGCTGATTACTGTGGAGTAATTTTTTTTACCACTAAGGGCACAAGTTCACTAAGTTTTTCACTCATCTCTCTTGTGTTATTGCCTTCTGGTCTAGTGCCCTTTGTGGTAAAAATCCCTTGTTAAAAACTTTTTCGCAAATATGTTATGCGTGCATACTATATTTTTATACTTTTGTTCCTGCAATCATGAAATTACCAGCACACCAATCTGTTTGTTTTAACATCAAAACCGCGTGGCACGCCATCTCCCGCATGTATAACAATGGCGGAAGCGAGTACGAACTTTCAGCCTCTTTAGGTTTTGTTTTATTGAATATAGACCTCGAAAACGGAACCCCTGCCACTAAAATAGCCCCTCTTTTGGGCATGGAAACCCGCAGTTTAACCCGTATGTTAAAAACCATGGAAGAAAACGGGCTAATTTATAAACAGGCACACGATAAAGACAAACGTTCAGTAATCATCTTTCTTACTAAAGAAGGTAAAGCAAAGCGAGAACTTGCCAAGTTGGCCGTAAAAACATTCAATAACGCAGTGCGCGAAGCAATACCTGCCGAAAAATTAAAAGTATTTCTCGAAGTCATTGAACAAATAAATGAAGTGGTAGATAACAAACCCTTTGAAACTGCCCGCAAAAAACAATTATTAGAAACCGTATAAACATTAACAATCGCTTTGCGCCTTAGCGCCTTTGCGGTAAATTTTAAACAAAAATGGAAGCAACACTAGAACAACAAACAACCTCCAAAGCAGTATCCACCGCCCCTCGCACCATTAAAAAAGTAACCGTACTTGGTTCAGGCGTTATGGGCTCACGTATAGCACTTCATTTCGCCAATATCGGCCTGCCGGTGTTATTATTAGACATTGTTCCCCGCGAACCCAATGATGCTGAAAAAGCAAAAGGCTTAACTGTTGAAAATAAAGGAGTGCGTAATCGCATTGTAAACGATGCACTTGCTTTTGCACTGAAATCAAACCCTTCACCTATCTATAAAAAGTCGTCAGCAAAACTTATTACCACCGGTAACTTTGATGATAATATGAAAGACATTGCCGATAGCGATTGGGTAATTGAAGTAGTAGTGGAACGGCTTGATATCAAAAAACTGGTGTTCGAAAAAGTGGAGAAATTCCGTAAGCTGGGTTCATTGATTACTTCCAACACTTCCGGTATTCCTATTCATTTAATGACTGAAGGCAGAAGTGAAGATTTTCAAAAACATTTCTGTGGAACACACTTCTTCAACCCTCCGCGTTACCTGCGTTTACTGGAAATTATCCCAACTCCTAAAACTGACAAAACAGTTGTTGATTTCCTTATGGAATATGGAGATAAATTCCTTGGGAAAACCACCGTTCTTTGTAAAGATACTCCAGCCTTTATTGCCAACCGCATTGGTGTAGCTTCTATTATGTCTCTCTTCCACTTGGTTGAAGAAATGGGCTTAACCCCATCTGAAGTGGATAAAATGACTGGCACAACCTTAGGCCGTGCTAAGTCAGCAACCTTCCGTACCTGCGATGTTGTGGGCCTGGATACCTTGATTCACGTTGCCAACGGTTTAAAAGATAATTGCCCAGATGACGAAGCCCGTGCTTCCTTCACACTGCCAGGCTATATTTCTAAAATGGTTGAAAATAACTGGCTTGGTTCAAAAAGTGGACAAGGTTTTTTCAAGCAAGTAAAAAGCGCTGATGGCAAAAAAGAAATCCTTGAACTTGACCTGAAAACGATGGAATACAAACCATCACCAAAAGTGAAGTTCGCAACACTGGAAGCAGCAAAACCAATTGATGATTTACGTAAACGTTATCGTGTGTTGATTGCCGGAAAAGATAAAGCCGGTGATTTTTACCGCAAAGCTTTTTATACCAATTTCCAATACGTTTCTAATCGTGTTCCCGAAATTTCAGATGAGCTTTATAAGATTGATGATGCATTGCGTGCCGGTTTCGGTTGGTCGTTAGGCCCTTTCGAATCATGGGATGCCGTTGGTGTTGCTGAAACAACAAAAGCAATGGAAGCAGCAGGACAAAAACCTGCAGCATGGGTTTACGATATGCTGGCTGCTGGTGCAACTTCATTCTATAAATTAGAAAACGGAGTAAAAAAATATTGGGATATTCCTTCTAAATCATACAAAGCAATTCCGGGTGCAGAAAACTTCATAATTCTTGAAAACATTCGCAGCACTTCTAAAGTATGGGGCAATTCAGGAACTACCATTTTTGATATTGGAGATGGCGTTTTGAATTTGGAATTCCACACCAAAATGAATTCAATCGGTGGCGAAGTAATTGAGGGAATTAATAAAGCAATTGACCTTTCCGAGAAAGGCTACAAAGGTCTGGTGGTAGCAAACAACGGAGAAAATTTCTCTGCCGGTGCTAACCTTGGAATGATATTTATGCTGGCCATTGAGCAGGAGTGGGATGAATTGGATATGGCTGTTCGAGCCTTCCAGAATACCATGATGCGCGTGCGTTATTCTTCAATTCCTGTGGTGGTTGCACCTCACGGATTAGCGTTAGGAGGTGGTTGTGAAATCGCATTACATTCAGATAAAGTTCAGGCTGCAGCAGAAACCTATACAGGTTTAGTTGAGTTTGGTGTTGGACTAATACCTGCAGGTGGCGGAACTAAAGAGTTTGCTCTTCGTGCTTCAGATGAATATGTTAAGGAAGGATTTCTTTTAAATCAATTGAAAGAAAGATACCTCACTATCGGAATGGCAAAAGTGGCAACATCAGCTGCTGAAGCTTTTGAAATGGGAATTTACCGCAAAGGAATAGATGAAATATCCATGAACCCCGACCGCAGAATAGCTGATGCAAAACGCTCCGTAATTGAGTTGTTTGACAAAGGCTACTCCATGCCTGCAAAACGCAAAGACATAAAAGTATTGGGCCGTCAGGGATTGGGAATGTTTGAAGCCGGAGCATACAGCATGGTTTCAGGCGGATATATCTCAGAACACGACAGGTTGATTTCAAGCAAATTTGCTTATGCTCTATGCGGAGGTGATTTGAGCGAACCAACTGAAGTGAGCGAACAATATTTGTTAGATCTGGAGCGTCAGGTATTCCTTTCACTATGCGGTGAAAAGAAAACATTGGAACGTATGCAGAGCATACTTACTTCAGGCAAACCTTTGAGAAACTAATACGTTCAATCACGCTTAACGCGTGATTGAACCACTTAATGAGTAGAATTTTAAAAATAACATCCTTGATTTCGTTGCTAATAGCACCGCTGATAAGCCTGTCGCAGAAAAGCGATCCGGATTTGCGTCCTGCATATGAGGAACGTCCTGAGTATATGCCTATGGGTGGAAAACACCGAAATCTGCGTGATGAATATGAGCGCAAAATCGGATTATGGAAATTCTACTCTTACACACATACATTGATTGCCGAGATTAATTATAGTCACGATGTAAAGCATGGTCTTGCCACTATCTATTTCCCACACAACGGAACAGTAAAAGAGGTTGCAGAATATTTTGAAGGGAAAAAAGATGGAGAATATCGTCTTTACTATTATTCCGGTGATATTAAAATAGAAGGGTTTTACAGCTATGGAAAACGCCATGGTAAGTGGACCTACTACCACATCGTAACAGGTGAAATGAAATCAGAAGGCCGTTACAACAAAGGATTCAAAACAGGTGAATGGAAACATTACAATGCAAAAGGCGAGTTGGTTGACACCTATGTTTACGGAGACGGTGGCGTATTGATTATGCAAAATGGAGTGCCTGTAAACCATGATGACCTTAAAAACCAGGCAAAAGAAGAAAAGGAAAGTCAGGAAGCTTTGAAGAAAAAATTTCTGCAACAAAATCAGCAAATTCAAAAATCAAACAATATACCTCATTAGAAATAATTAACCTAATCAAAAAATTACAAAATGAAAATAGAAGCATACATAGTAGCCGGTTATAGAACGGCTGTAGGTAAAGCCCCTCGCGGACTTTTTCGTTTCACTCGTCCCGATGATTTAGCTGCAGATGTAATACGTCATCTTGCAGCATCGGTCCCAACTCTAGATAAAGAATGGATTGATGATGTGATTGTAGGAAATGCAACACCTGAAGCTGAACAGGGATTGAACATCGGAAGAATGGTTTCATTAATGGGACTTGACACTGTTAAAGTTCCCGGCATGACTGTGAATCGTTACTGTTCTTCCGGTCTCGAAACCATTGCTATAGCGGCAGCAAAAATTAATGCTGGTTTAAACGAATGTATCATAGCGGGTGGTGTTGAAACCATGAGCCCAATTCCATTTGGTGGTTGGAAAGTTGCACCA
Source organism: Bacteroidota bacterium (assembly GCA_947478465.1). Classification (GTDB taxonomy): domain Bacteria; phylum Bacteroidota; class Bacteroidia; order SXHM01; family SXHM01; genus SXHM01. The sequence continues at coordinate 5,489 of CANJWH010000023.1, read as the reverse complement.
AATTATTCAATTGCAAAAAACACTCCCGACTGGTATTGGGGAATGGGTTTAACAGCTGAGGCTGTTGCTAAAGAATATAAAATCTCCCGTGAAGATCAGGACATCTTTGCCCTTAATTCACAGAACAAAGCGCTTGCAGCAATTAAAGAAGGAAGATTTAAAGAGGATATTGTTCCTATTAAAGTAAAACAGGTTTATCTTGATGAGCAGGAAAAACGTAAAGAAAAAGAATACATTGTTGATACCGATGAAGGTCCTCGCGCAAGCACAGTAGAAGCGTTGGCAAAGTTGAAGCCTGTGTTTCATGCCAAAGGTTCTGTAACAGCAGGTAACTCTTCACAAACCTCTGATGGTGCCGCATTTGTACTCATTGTTTCAAAGGCAATGTTGAAAAAATTAAAAGTAGAACCAATTGCACGTTTGGTGTCTTACGGTGTTGCCGGAATTGAGCCACGCGTAATGGGTGTTGGACCAATCGAAGCAATTCCTTTAGCACTAAAAAAAGCAAAAATGAAACTCGAAGAAATTGAACAATTTGAATTGAACGAAGCTTTTGCTTCACAATCATTAGCTGTTGTTCGTACGCTTGGAATTAATCCTGATTTGGTGAATGTAAACGGTGGAGCTATTGCACTTGGACATCCGCTCGGCTGCACAGGAGCAAAACTTTCTGTTCAGCTTTTTAATGAAATGCGCAGACGCAAACAGAAATACGGAATGGTTACCATGTGCGTTGGAACAGGACAAGGCGCAGCTGGTATCTTTGAATTATTAAATTAATCTCTCATCAATATTTTAAATTTAAATTAAATCTAACAATGGAAACAACAACAAAAAAAGCTGCGCTCAAAGGAGGCGAGTGGCTGGTAAAAGAAACTGAAGCACAGGACGTATTTATTCCTGAGCAGTTTGACGAAGAGCAACGCATGATTGCTAAATCCTGTACGGATTTTATTTCCGCAAATGTGACTCCGCAACTTGATGAAATCGATTCAATGAAAAACCCGGACCTAATGCCAGAACTGGTTTCAAAAGCAGGCGAGCTTGGTTTATTAGGTGTTAGCATTCCTGAAGAATACGGAGGTTTTGGAAAAGATTTTGCAACCGGAATGTTGCTGACTGAAGCAACCGGAGGCGGACATTCATTCTCCGTAGCCTTGTCGGCTCACACTGGTATCGGAACGTTGCCAATTCTTTATTATGGCAGCGCAGAACAAAAAGCAAAATACCTTCCTAAACTGGCAACAGGTGAGTGGAAAGCTTCTTATGCTTTGACTGAGCCAAGTTCTGGTTCTGATGCAAACTCCGGCAAAACAAGAGCTAAACTTTCTGATGATGGAAAGAAATGGATTATAAACGGTCAAAAAATGTGGATTACCAACGCAGGTTTTGCTGACCTTTTTATCGTGTTTGCAAAAATTGATGATGATAAAAATTTAAGTGCTTTTATAGTTGAGAAAAACTATGGTGGAATTACTTTGAATGCCGAAGAAAAGAAAATGGGTATCAAAGGTTCATCAACCCGTCAGGTGTTTTTCAATAATTGCGAAGTCCCGGTTGAAAACCTGCTTTCTGCCAGAGAAAACGGTTTTAAAATTGCCGTAAATATTTTAAATATCGGAAGGATAAAACTTGCTGCAGCAGCAGTTGGGGGTTCAAAAAATTCCGTTTCAAAAGCTGTAAAATATGCTAACGAGCGTGAGCAGTTTGGTCGTCCGATTGCTAAGTATGGAGCTATCCGTTATAAATTAGCTGAGATGGCAACACGTATTTACGCTTCTGAATCGGCTGTTTACCGCGCAACTCAGGATATTGAAAATGCTATCAACGATCTTATTGCAGGTGGAATGGAAGAAGGAAAAGCAAAACTGAAAGGCACAGAAGCTTATGCAGTTGAGTGCGCTATTCTTAAAGTTCATGGTTCTGAAGTGCTGGATTATTCAGTGGATGAAGGTGTGCAGATTTATGGTGGAATGGGTTTTAGCGCAGAAGCGCCTATGGACCGCGCTTACCGCGATGCACGTATCAACCGTATTTTTGAAGGAACCAATGAAATCAACCGTATGCTTACTGTTGATATGATGCTGAAAAAAGCAATGAAAGGAGAACTTGACTTGATGGGGCCTGCAACAAAAGTTGCCGGAGAATTGATGTCTATTCCTGATTTTGGCGGTGAAGACGATACACTGTTTGCTGCTGAAAAGAAATACATCAAAAACTTTAAAAAAGCGGCCCTTATGGTTGCCGGTTCAGCAGTTCAAAAACTGATGATGGAATTATCAAAAGAGCAGGAAGTATTGATGAACATTGCTGATATGCTGATTGATATTTATACTGCAGAATCAGTATTGCTGCGCACAGAGAAATTGGTTAGCCTGCAAGGCGAAGCTGCATGTGCTGAGCGTTTAGATATGATGCGTGTTTACATCAACGATGCTGCTGACCGCATTAACGTTGCCGGTAAAAATGCTGTAAATTCATACTCTTCAGGTGATGAACAACGCATGATGTTGATGGGCTTGAAGCGTTTTACTAAAGTAAATCCGCTCAACACTAAAGATGCTCGCAGAAGAGTTGCTGCAAGTATTATAGAAGCAAATGCTTATCCGTTCTAAATCTTGTTTTAGAATAAAATAAAAAAGGCTTCGGAATCTCCGAAGCCTTTTTTATTTCTTTAAAACTCTTTCCCTTTTAAGTCTCTAATCATCTCTCCGTAATTAAATCCTTTTGTCAGTCCATTTAATGCTTGAACGATTCGTTTGGCTTTAGTCTCAGGAGTTTTAGCACTTTCAATCCAGTTGGAATAATAATGTTGATGAGAGGGTGACAGCTTTTTGAAATGAATCATAGCTTCTTTATCATCTGCAAGACATTCCAATAAATCTGCTGAAAGTATTTTCTCGCTTTTGTCTTCTTCTAATTCAACTATTAGTGTTTCGCCTTTTCTTTTGCCTAATTTTTTTAATAATTCTTTTTTTAGAGCCATAATAAAGTCGCCTTCGCCCATTGGTAGTAAAGCAATTTGTTTAATGACTGTTTTATCTAATTTGCCTTTTACCCGAAATGATTTTTTGTTATTTGGTTTCAATAGTTGTGCTTTTTCGGCAGGTATAAGAATGTAAGTCCAGCCGGTTTTTTCACCTTGTTCGCCAAAGCGTTCTATTAAACAATTGAATTGAATCATAATAATGCAAACGTAATTATTTTCAATAACAGACAACTGACTATCTTCGCCCTCAATATGAAATTACAAAACGATTTAATTCTCCGTGCCGCCCGAGGCGAAAAAACAGAGCGCACTCCTGTTTGGCTGATGCGTCAGGCAGGCCGTATATTACCTGAATACCGTGAAGTACGGTCTAAATTAGGTGGCTTTAAAGAACTCGTTGAAAGTCCTGAATTTGCTTGCGAAGTAACTATTCAGCCTGTGGATATTCTGGGTGTAGATGCAGCTATTATCTTCTCTGATATTCTCGTTATTCCCGAAGCAATGGGGTTGCCGTATCAGATGGTGGAAAGCAAAGGTCCATGGTTTGAAAACACAATAAAATCTCAAAGCGATGTGGAGAAATTGAGAATAGCCGAAGGTGCAGATTTGCATTATGTTTTAGATGCAATTAAACTCACTAAAAAGGAATTAAACGGACGCGTTCCTTTAATTGGTTTTGCAGGCGCACCCTGGACAATTTTTTCTTACATGATTGAAGCAAAAGGTTCAAAAACTTTTTCTGTGGCCAAGAAAATGCTTTATACCAATCCTGCGCTTTCGCACAGCCTGCTTGAAAAAATAACCGCTTCAACAATTAATTACCTGAAAGCACAAATTGAAGCAGGTGCAGATATGTTGCAGATTTTTGATAGTTGGGCAGGAATACTTAGCCCTGAACAATACCGCGAATTTTCATTGAAATATATTGCACAGATTTGTGATGCTATTAATGGAGTTCCACTGACTGTTTTTGCAAAAGGTGCATTCTTCGCACGTGAAGAAATGAGTAAACTCAACTGCAATGTAATCGGCTTGGACTGGAATATGGATATTGCTGAAAGCCGCGCACTGATTGGCAATGAAATGACATTGCAAGGCAATATGGATCCATGTTTATTGTATTCTGACTTCAAGACGATAAAATCAGAAACGGAAAAAATGTTGCGTGCCTTTGGTCCGCAAAAACATATAGCTAATCTTGGTCACGGGCTTTATCCTGATATTGAAAAAGATAAGGTTCGGTGCTTTGTGGATACAGTGAAGGAATTTAGATTTTAAAGTTTGAGTTCAGTTATTCAAATCATATTTATGCTTGCCTTTCCTGCTGTTGTTGCGGAGTTAGTAAAGCGTAATAAGATTGCCGGAATGATTGGCCCTGTTGTTATTTGTTATGCTGTTGGCTTTTTGTTGGGCAACAATAATTTTTTCGAAATCAATAAAGAGATTTCAAAGACAGTTTATGAAGTTGCAATACTAATTGCAATTTCATTGTTACTTCTTTCAACCGATTTTATGGGTTGGATAAAATATGCAGGTAAGGCTGTGTTCTCTTATACACTTGCTGTTATTGGTGTTTTTTTTAGCGCTGTTATTTCAACCTATATCTTTAACGGAAAAATAATTGACATCTGGAAATTAGCCGGAATGTTGAGTGGCGTATATATAGGAGGAACTGCAAACATGGCAGCGATTGGGCTTTCATTGGGTGTAAAACATGAGATTTTTATTTTGCTGAACGCAAGCGATGTGGTTATGAGCGGGCTTTATTTGCTGCTCTTAATGACTGTTGCTCAAAAACTTTTATTGCAATTTCTTCCATCATTCAGACGCATTGAAACTACCGATAGAGAAAGCACCTTTCATTATGCACAAAACCGAAATCATACAAAAACTGAATTACTTAAATACTTTGGAATTGCTGTATTAATTTCTGCAGTAATCATTGGAGTAAGTTTTGGAATTTCTGAGATTGGAAAAGTTGTTCTGCGCTGGACGGGAACACCTGAACAAGCCATTAATGAATTTACAGGACCATTGATTTTATTCGGTATTACAACACTTGGAATAGCTTGTTCTTTTTCTCTTACAATCCGCACCTTGCCTAAAACCTATGAGTTGGGAGAATATTTTTTACTCATCTTTTGTCTCGGAATAGGTTCGCTTTCCAACTTCAGCGAATTAATAAACTCCAGTCCCGAAGTATTTGGTTTTGTAGCTTGTGTTATGACCTTGTCAATATTGATTCACTTCCTGCTTGCATGGATTTTTAAAATTGATGCTGATACTGTGTTAATCACATCAACTGCAGGAATTTTCGGACCTGCATTTATCGGCCCTGTGGCAAGTGTTTGGAAGAACAGAGATATTGTTGTTTCTGGACTTACTACTGCACTTGTTGGACTTGCAACAGCAAATTTTTTAGGCATGGCCATTTCTTATTTTATTAAAGCATTTATCATTTGATTTTATGGAAAACGTATTTGATATAACTATTGTAGGT
>CANJWH010000022.1 GCA_947478465.1 Bacteroidota bacterium | reverse complement strand
TCTTTACACTTATTACATATCTCCAGAAGCAGATTTAAGTTAGGATCGGTTTCACGATGGAACATATTAAACATTGCACGACCTCCAAAATTGTTATAAGTAGTGATGTGTAATTTATTTCTTAACACTAAAACACGGTCGTAAAACGCCTGTTTACTATACTTCCCATCAGAGTTATAAACACTATTTGAGATACTTTTATTCTCATTTTGAGTACTTTTAATTCTCATATTGAAATTATATTTACTTTTGACGTTGAAATATAAAATCAAAATTACATATTAATACATTATAAATCAACATTTCAATAAAATATATAAATAGTTAGAATATGAACAAATTTACATCTGAGTTTAAATCCATTATAGATCGTATCCCAAGAAATAAAACAGAAATATTTGACAATCTAGTTGAAAATGTTCCCATCAAAAGAGGCAATATTAATGCGTACTATTCAGGAAGTACGCGGGATTTGACTTTTAGAAATGGAATTCTTATCCATAAATTTTTAGTTCTGAATTATGATGACCTTTTAACAACTCCCTTAGATTATGATGAATGGCTTACTTCATATGAGAAATCAAATGCTATCATTAAACAACTTAACGAGAAATTTAAACAACCATTTCACTAATAAAATTCTTAATATGAGTATCGAAACAGAAGACAAAATCGATTTGGAAACAATTTTTTTTCTAATTGGCCATAGAGTTCATTTAAAATATAGGGAAAGGATTGAAACAAGTTCAAAAGAAACAATCGTGTTTTTTGATAATCTGGCTCCTCTGATCAATAAAAAGCAACCAATTTATCAATTTACTCTTGAAACTTGGATGTTTATGCGTGACGAAAATATCGTTGTGCCGGATAACGACTTAAAATTCATTTCAATCAATTTAAAATATAAATAAAATATGCAAAACATCTTACTGATTACGCCACCAGTGGCTGATGAAGCAATTAATCTGCTTCAAGTTTTTACTTATGATCCGTTACTTATTTATGGAAGTGCAAATGCGGAACTAATTACAGCCATGGAACGAAAATTGAATGGCTTATTTCCTTTCGTGATTGAAAACGATCCTGAAGCTATATTATTAATCAAAAAAAAGGCATTGGATGGTGAAATTAAGTGCGAAATAATTTCAGACGATACAGCCAATAAATTTGCTCATCTTGTTGCCGATTTAAGTGGTTCATCTGGCCCGGAATTAATTAAGGAACTTACCAAAAATGCTGATCGAGTTAGTATAAATGGCAGGTTTGTTGCAATTATCCCGACAACTAAAACCATTGCCTTTAAAGCACTGGTGCAAGCTCTAAATGCCTGGATTGAACCAAGCTTAGTAAACGATAAAATTTCATTTTTCTGCCTTAATAAGAGGTAATTAATTCGAAGTAAAAATGCTTCGCTATATGCGTTGCTGACAAATCTTTGCCAATTTTATTTTAATCAAAATATAAAAACATGAAGGATCCCGCCTTTCTATTTTATTCCAGTGATTTTCTCAACGGAGTGTCTGACCTAACTATGGAAGAACGGGGCCAGTATATCACCTTACTCTGTTTGCAACACCAAAAAGGTGAGCTAACTGAAAAAACCATTAGGTTATGTATAGGTTCCGTTTCGGTTGATGTTTTGCAAAAATTTACTAAAAATGAAATTGGCAATTATTTTAATGAGCGACTAAAAATTGAAATTGAAAAACGCGAGCTATTTGCCGAGAGCCGCCGGAAAAATGGTGCTAGGGGCGGAAGACCTCCTTTAAAAAAGGAAAAAGATAAATCCATCCATAAACCACTAGCTAATCCATTAGGTTATCCTACCAATAACCTTATGGAAGATGTAAATGAAAATGAAGATGTAATTGAATTTAAAGATGAAAAAATAAAAATTGGTGCGATTTGCGAATTTTTCGGTTTTTCGGAATTACTTCATGCTCAAAACTATTTTGAAACCTCGTATTTTGTCGAGTGCCTTACAAATCGAAAGCTCATCACTCATTTCGACAACCAGTTTAAATTTTACAAGCTCGTTAAAACTGAATCCGGGTATAAACACAATTTTAAAAAATTTATTGGATCGGCAGAAAAGTTTTACGAAGACGGCGCTTGGAATGCTGAAAATTGGGAAATGAAGGTTTCTAAGAAACCCGAGAAAACAAAATTTGAAGATGTCGGGAAAAATCAGGATGAAAAATATAAAAAAATGGTAACCCAATTTGAGAATAGGAGATGAGTAATTTTCAAACCATTCTATCCGGCATTGTCAATGCGAATAAATACGATGTTGAATATACTCCTGAAACTGTCATTGATCCAAAGATGGTGGAGTATGCCCGGAAAATTAACCAGCTTGAAAGGGATAGTTTTGACTTCAAAAATATCCCCCAAATAATCCATTATCATCTCAATGCAATCACTCAAATATCCGAGCGACCTTTTGTTTACACCACCAACAACAAACCAATACTCCGGGCATTGATGTACTATTTTACGGATAATCCGGAGTTTATTGATTTTACAATACGGAACCGTGAAATATTCATAAATAACGCATCTCTAAAGAAAGGGCTTTTATTAATAGGAGGCTTTGGTGTTGGTAAATCTACCATCATCAACGCCTTTCAGCGGGTGAAGTTTCCAGATAGAAAATTCAAATGCAAAACATGTCCTTCACTGGCCGAAAATTGGGATTACAGTGACCGGCAATACTTTATTAATAATTGGTTTTTTGATGAATTTGGCCATGAGGCCGAAAGTAAATATGCCAAAAAAGATGCTTTACCGGTTATGGCTAAAATACTTGAGCAACGTTATAATTTGAGGCACTTCCATCAAAACTCAGCCACCGGCTTTACTATTTTAAATACAAATTTAAGCATGGATGAAATTACCGATAAATACGGAAACCGATTGGCTGACAGAATCCATGATATGTTTAATATAATTATTGTTCATGGCGAAAGTTTTAGAAAATAAAATTTAAAAAACAAAAAATGGCAAATAACTACCTACCTGCAACCGAAATTGTTCCTGAATTATTGGGAGAAGATTTTAAAGTGTTCAACAATCAATATTTGGCAACGGCCAGAATATGTAAGTTGTTTCCTGCATATAATTCATCAGTAGATGCCCAATGGTATTATCATATTCATGCATTTCGGGAGTTTTGTGAGTTTTGCGAAAATCAGGCAAACATGGCCCCCCAACTGGAGGAGGAGGGGGATACCCTGTATTTTATAAATCAAATCCGTTTTGGTGCTGAACTGTATGATTTAGAACCTTTGGATTTCGATTGTCCCTTTAATCTTCAGCAAATTGGCAATTTATACATGATGAATGCTGTTACAGGCATTATTATGAAACGCGGAATAAATAAACACCAGAAGAAAATATACGCTTCATCCTATTGGGCATTGATTAAATTTAGAAATAGAATCAAAGATTTATATTCTTCAGACATTAAAGTTATAGGGCATCAGGTTAATAAAGGAAAGACAATTAGGGTAAAATGAAAAGATTTAAGAATGTAATTGATTCTGTAAATATTCCCAGGCATCTAAACGGGTTGATACGAAGCACAAAGCTTAATATAAGCACAGAACTCGCCACTTTTTCCAAACCCGTGTTAGGTGCTGGCGTTCTGTCTGTCGTTGCTTGTCTGTCCATTGTTTGCAGTGTCTTTGTGCGTTGGCTTGGTAGCTCTTTTGCATTTTTTTGTTTTGGCTTTTGCGTTGGCAAAAAATGCAAATGTGCTACAAAATGCGTTGGCATTAATTATTGTCTCTTTTTAAAAAATATCAAGCTTAAGTTTAGAAATTAAAATATTATAACAGTCTGCTCTAAATTTCCATTTGCCATCACCATTAGGGTCTATCTCATTTATTTTTCCAAATTTCGCTATTTCATAAAATTCATTTTTAGAAATAAAACCATATATGTATGCTTTGGAATAATTATCAGGCATACCGACAAAACAGTAATAATCGCAAGCTTGCGTAGTATTGAAATCTGGAATATTTAGATTCCAACTTTGTGTTGGTGTAAATTTAGCCGTGTATCTTTTTGTTTTGACGTCTATTTTTAGCGACTTAATTATAAGGTCATAATCATAAGTATTTTCCTGTTTACCCTTATAATATTCACAAACAAGAATCTCACCTAAAGCACCAGCAAGATTCCCATCGCCTTCTGTTATACTATTATTTAGTTTTTTAAATTCAAAAAGTTCTTTTGCCTTTTCTATATGCTCTTTTGTAACTACGAGTAATATCATTTATTATAGATATTCATTAAAAGCTAAACTAAATTCTCTTTGTTTGTCCGAACCACTGTTATAAAATGGAAGTCCAACTAATTTGTAATTTTTGCTTTGGTGTATAACGTGTTTCTGTGTTATTTCATTTAAAAAGGCTTCTTTCCATTTGTCGCCCTCTAAAAAACCGTCTCCTTTTGGTTCGATAAACAATTGATATATTATTGTTTTACTTGTCTTTTTTTTTCCAAGGAAAAGGACAAAATCTGGTTCAAATGGTTTGCCGTCACTAAAACGGAATATTTGAAAATGTTTTTCATTACGAAGCAAATAGACCTGTTCGTATTTCTTGATTAATTTGTCAATAGCACCTTTAATAAATATTACTAATTTCTTTTCTTCTGATGTTCCGTAGTTTTCTTCAAACGCGTACCAGTCTTCCTTTTTTAGGTCTAAATAGTGTTCGTCTAATTTTGGTCTACTCATTGGATAACCAGTCTCGGCATCGCCAACTTCTCTAAGAACAAAGTTCATTTCTCTGTCGCCAAATATTTTTTGAATTGCGTTTGGAGTAAATTCCTCAGAACCCTTGTATTCAATGTTACCTTTTTCAATATCAGGTTGTATTTCTTGCAATATTTTTAAGGCACAATTTAATTTTTCATCTTGCGTCATTTCCTCAACATTCTTGGTATTTCCACTTATTTCTAGATAGTTTGAACCCAAATAGCTTGTTGAATTTATAAATTCCACAACTGATTTAATATTGGGATAGTACTTTATTATGTTTTTAAAAGTGAAGAATGGCAATTTTTGCATAGCTTTTCTTATAACAGGTAAACCTAATAAGGACACTTTTACAGAATATGGTGAAGATTCTTCTCTTTCTATGGTAACCTCATCGTTTTTTAATAATATGACTTCAGAACTAAATCCAGTTTTTACTTTATAATAAAATTTCTTGTCTTTTAGATACTCTGGAAATTCGGTTACGTCTTCGTTTCGATATTTATTTTGTTGATTAAGATAAATTAATCCGTTTTTGTAAAAAGAAGTCTTTTTGAATTCCTCTTTTAAGTAGTGCTGTCTTTTTGTTGTGTTTGAAGGCTTAATACCAATTTTGTCTAAAGCTTTGTTTAATTCTTCTATATATCGGCTGTTAGTTTCGCTGTGATAATATAATTCTTCGCAAATCCTTAATGGATTAGTTAAATCTTCATCGTATTTTCTTTGATACTTTGGTTGATTTTCCTCAACAATGAATGGACAATATCTTGCTCCTCTACCTATTAATTGAGCTTCACTCATTGTTGTCTTTCCTGGAACTCCATTTTTTGCGTCACGAGTGTTGTATAATCTTACAATGTCAAATAAGTTTAAAACATCCCAACCTTCATTTAATGCATCAACAGCAAATACTGCACGAATTGCATTATTAGGTTCTTCTAGTGAATTAATAACTAATTGAGTTGTTTGCTTGTCGCTTAAACTATCAACACTTATTGTTTTGTCCTCTGAAAAAGCATCTTTAATCTGAATAATTAAATTTTCAATAGAAGTGCCATTAGTTTCAAAAAAAGTAAATGCAGTTTTAATTATCCCTTTGTCTGGTGCATTATCTCTTATTTTTTCAATATCTGATTTTTTAAGTGTTGCAATTTTTTGTAATAATTCAGTCTTGAATTCTGATGACACAATTTTGTTTTCATCTCTTTTTTTAGGCACATTAACGCAGTTGCTCTTGAACATTACAACAGGTTTTATTAATACGTTGTTCTGTGCGAAAACTAATAAGCGATATTGACTTAATATAATTGCTTGCAATGCTCTTTCAACTGTGCTTAAACTAGCTTGTAGAACATTTACTTCTTTACTGTATTTTGCTAAATAGAATTTTTTTAATGAATAATCATATAATAATTTATCATCGTATTTTTTAGCAATAGCTTCTTGATGCAATTCCGCAGTTGCAGTATATTCCAACAACATATTTTCTTTACTGCTTCTAAAAATTCTCATTGCTGTTCCTTCCCAACTATCGTATTCTTCAAATTCCTTAATAGATAATTGTTTGCCAGCATTTTTTAAAGTGTCCACATTCATATGATGGGCTTCGTCACTAAGCAAGACAACATTTCTATTTTCAAAATCTTCGTAAGTAAGTGCATTTTCTTTTGGATTATTCAGCCTACTGTGTAAACCTTGAATAGTTGTAAAATGTATATTGATGCAGTCTACATCTGCATTTGCAAAATTCTCAACTTGTTTTAATGTTATGGCCTTGTCGTCAAATTGTATTTGACTATTAAATAGATACTTTGAGGAAGATGAGTTTAAAAAGTTGTCCTTTGTTTTTTCAATAATATTTGTGCTGTCAACAAAGAATATAAAATTGCGGTAGCCTTGTTTATATAATTGAAGAATGCAACCAGCCATTATCAGAGTTTTTCCGCTACCAGTTGCCATTTGAAACAACAACTGTGTTGGTTTTACTCTTTTTTTGTAAGTGTTCAAATAAAATTCAAACCGATTTAAAGCCTCTTTTTGATATTCTCTTATTTCAAAATTCGGATTGATATTTTGAACTATATAATTAGGCAAGTCATCATTAAATTGCTCTACTGATTCTTGTAATGTATCGAAAGTATTGAGAAGTTGTAATGCCATTTCTTAATATATTACATTGAATAAAATAGTTGATTCATTTCTTTGTCGTATTCAGAAACTTTATGAGTTACATCATTAATTTCAGATTTGTTCACATACAACAAATTTTTATCCAATACTTCGATTAAGAATTTCTGTTGGTCTTCAAAAGATAAAGCCTCAAATTCTTTTATTTCATTGTTTATGCTTTGGGGCAATACTTTGTAGCTTAAAAATGCTGTTTCCTGTATTTGCTCCCATATTGTTTTGAGGTCATTTGTGTTTTTTGCCTTTTCAATATCCTCAATATATTGTTGATTACTTTTGGATAGTTCAGCATAAATAAAATTACCGCCACCTTGCCAATTAACAGCTTTACTGATACCCGATTGTTCAGCTTTAATTACATTGTTTAGTCTAACTACACTGTCATTTTTACCATAATCTAGTTGTTCAATGCCAATAAAACGTCTTTTCATTTTATGTGCAACTGCACAAGTTGTCCCACTCCCTAAATGGTAATCTAAAACTATATCATTTTCGTTAGAAGCTAATTCAATAATTCTATGCAGTAAAACCTCAGGCTTTTTGGCTGTTGGGAAACTCACACCTCCTTCGTTTTGAGTATTTTGAAAATCAATATCACTCCAAAAATCACAAGCCAACATTCCTAAGTCTTCTGTAAAACTTTGATTGGAATATACTTTTTTAATACCTTGAACTAGGGGTGTAATTACCTGTCCGTTGTAATATAATCCTTTTGATACGCCATCTTCTATATGTTCATAAACTTCGTTTGGTTTTTCTCTTGAGATTTTATCTGCATTTATATTTTTGTGAGATTGTAAACGACAAATAATGTTGGCATTTTCTAAATAAAACTTTTTAAAATTTTCATTTTCAATATTTACTTCTTCTAATTTAGAACCTTCGGTTAATATTTTATTCTCAATTAATAAATCAACGAGTTTACTTAAATTATAATTTCCTGCTTTATCTTTATTTAGAATTAACGAATAGTGTGTATCCCACTTATCCCTTTTAACATATTGTGGGTTTAGTTTTAAGCCACTACCTTTCCTGTAAAAAAGAATCAAGTCCTTTTGCTTTATAATTGTCCTTTCTTTATGTGCCGTTTTTGTACCGCTTGGTGTTGATGATTTTACAGCTATTACATTGACAAAATTTTCGACACCAAATATTTCATCACACAATACTTTTAAATATGCTTCTTCTATTGCATCAATGTTTATAAAAATTGAACCATCAATTTTTAATAAATCCTTTGCTACTTCTAAGCGATTCTTCATAAAGGTTAGCCAAGTGCTATGATTAAAACTATCATTATAACTAAAGCTATCGTTACCAGTATTAAAAGGTGGGTCAATGTAAATTAGTTTTACCTGTCCTTTGTAAACTTCTTTTAAACTATGTAAAGCCAAAAGATTATTTCCTTTAATTATTAGGTTGTCTTGTTTAGAAATTTTCTTTGGAAAACTTTCTCCTTCTTTATCGTATTTTTTCCAGTTGGTTAATACTTTTGGTGCAATTAAGGTATCAATGTCGTCTGGTGCAAGTGTTGTATTGTAAAAAATTTCACTTCGTTTCTCTTTTACGTCTTCTTTTGTTTGTCCACCTTCTAAAACACAGTCCTTGTGAGGCCAAACCAAAACAACTTCTCTGCTGTCTGTTAGGTAGTTTTCGTTTTCAGTGCTAAGTCCAATTTTGTTTTTGTATTGGGTATAACTGTCTTGCAAGAACATTTTAGAATTTACAAAACGCTGAAATGCAATTTTGTCAAATACCAAAACACCATCTAAGTTAGCAAAAAACTGCTTTTTAATGTTCGGGTTGCTAATTAGTAATTTCAACAGTCCTATGTCAAGTTTTAAAGCCCTATCAATGATTAAAGCTTTGTTTAGTTTATCTTCAATTATCAGAGCTGGTTCTTGCTCTAAAAGTTGTATTAATTCTCTGTATAAGTCCTGCATATTTACTTTAAATTTCAATCGGTAAAGATAAGTTTTAAAATATTTTTACACTCAAAAGTTGCCGTCAAATTGTCAACCGTCCACTTACATTATTTTTTCCTAAAATCCCATGGTGGAGTTGGATTCTCGTCTGCCCAGAGTCCAACTTTATCTTTTTTAGCGGCATTTTCTAAATTGGAATAACTCTGTTTATCAGAATATTTTTTGTAATGCCATGCGTAACCAGCTTTCACAAGTTCTTCGTTAAGTACTTTATCACCTATTTTGACTGTACCTAAAATCCTATCATACCTGTCCTTTTTCCCAAAGCTTTCAACAGTTACTATTTTTCCATAGCAAAAATCAGAAGTAAACTGCTTGGCTTTCATTCCATATGCCTGGCTTTTTTCTGGACAATCAATATCCAACAATCTTACTGTTTGAGCAATACCTTCATACATTACTTCTATGGTATCACCATCTTTTACTCCAACTACCTTTCCACTAAAGGTATCAGGAATATTGGTTTCATTAGTAAAACTAAGTAAACAAAAAAGTACAGAGGATTTAAAAAAGATTTTTAAACTGTTAGACATAATTTTAATTTTTCTAAGCATTTGAGTAATGACAAACTTACACGAAAAATTAATTTACCGACAAATCAAATAAAATTGATTTCACAATTTATAGTTTTTTTGGATTTATCAAGCATAAAATGCACACCCCCCAACCCTAAATCAAAAATCCTAATTTATCCTAAACCCTTATAAAACCTGACTATCTGCAGTCTTGCCATTGGGGGGTGTCCTGCCACGAGCTTGCTAAAATCAAAAATTTGCTCTCGAATTTAATTTTAGTTCAATCCAAAACTCGTGAGCTTTTCAACACTAAAGAAAACAGGCATTGCCATATTAACCGTTGGTTTACTTACCAAAGGGTTCGGGTGGGCTATGGGATTGTATAATCTTAAAAGCAATCTTAACTATAAGATTAAATTTAACCGGGTTCAGAAAGTTTATTTTGAAAACCTAGAACCGAAAGTAACCATAGTCTTAACTATTGAAATCCTCAATACTTCCAATTTTAAATTAAATGTAAAGGATTACAGTACCACCATCTTATCACCCGCCGGCAGTTTAATAGCAAATACTGAAACTTCTGATCTTGACCTAGCGGCTCAAAAATCATTTATAAAAGACCTAACGGTTACTGTCAGCATAGCTCAGTTTTTAATCAGTATGGCTGGTAGTTACAAACTTCATTATGTAAGCCGTTTTACCATTGCCGGTATTCAAATAACAACACCCACAAGCTCACTGGATGTTGGACCGCAAATATTGGAAGCAACCAAAGGCATAGCAGCTATTAAAACATTTATAGCGGCTTACGGCAAAAAACCGGTGAACGGCTTAGCCGGAATTTCATCCAACCAACCAATCCCTTATATCCAATGAGTAATACAAAAGGAGTAGGATTAATAGGAGCCGGTAAGAGAGCTATAAAACCCGGAAACGAGTTTGCCCAATTTTATACAAAACCGGATTTTAACGATAAGGCCGAAATAAAAAAGGGAACCGTACATGATACGTGTATCAAAATCGGGGAACTCACAAAACGCTGGGCACATCAAACGGAGAAAATAAGCAAGGCTTTACAGATCAATTCCACCAACCGTAAGCAAACCGCTTATCAGCTATGGAATTATTACCATACCTACTTTCAATATTCACCCGATAGGGCAGGAGTAGAAGAATTGAGAAGCCCCAGACGAAGCTTTTGGGACAGAACAACAGGTGTGGATTGCGATTGTTTCAGTACCTCTTTGAGTTGCAATTTTTTCAATATCGGTGCAACAGATGCAGCTCTAAAAATTATTCGCCGCAAAGGTGAACCCGATTTTAGCCATATCTACATGGTTTGGCCAAAGCTAAAAGGCTCGGTGAATTGGGATGATAAATCCACCTACTACACCATAGATCCGGTGGTTCACACTTTTGATATGGAGGTGGATGACATTGATGAATACAAAATTTATCCTATGAAAAATTCAAACTCTTCCCTTAATGGTATTGACATAGTAACCCTCGATGGGCTTGGTAATACTGCAACCATGCAAAATGATCTGAATCAGATTATGGCCAAAGGCAAAGCTCCCAATGGTTATCCATTCGTGGCATTTGCAAAAGCACTAAATATTGTGATAGCCGATCCTTCACAAATAGAAAAAGCCATTGAGCTAGAACAGATGTGGCAAAAGGCAGGATTTACCGGGCCATTGTATTTCACATCTGGAGTAGATGGTTTTTTTAAGGATGCCTGGAATGCAGGGACAACAGTTGTTAAGAATGTAGTAAACACTGTTGTAGACAAAGGAACGGATGCTGCAAAAACTGCTGCTCATATTGCAGCCGGTGGTGTGTTTGTGTTGGCTCGTGAAGGACTTAAACAAGTTATTAAATACAATGTGTTTGGGCTTGCTTCTCTTTTAGCATATCTGGCCAAAACCAATTCTTCGAAGTACAATGAAACCTTAGACATCTGGTATAAATACGGTGGCGACAAAGCAACATTCACCGCATTTGTAAATGAGGGAAAGACGAGAGTTCCTCGTCAGGTAGCTCCAGCTCTTTTAAACAGAATACCGCAAGTGAAAGGTCTAGTTGAAAAGGCTAACAGCATTTATTATGGCCATTTAGCCGGATTAAATTCATTAGGGGTTGCAGTAGTTGATGATGCAGCGATAGCAGCTACGAGTGAAGCTACTGTATTGACTTCCTTGCCAATTATATTAGAAATAGTTGCTGCCATAGGAGCACTCATAGCAGTTATCAAACCCATGGTAGATACTAAATCACCATCAGGGAATGATCCAAACGCTCAACCACCGGTTGGCACACAACCGCCAGTAGACGATACCCCACAAAAGACAAACTATACAATACCCATCGTATTAGCCGCAGTAGCCGGTAAGCTATTATTTTTTTAAAAAACAAATTATGGACGGAGTAATAGATATAAAAATACCGGCTTGGCTCAAAGTAGTGGCCGGAGCAGCAGTAGCACTTATTGGTATTGCCTTAATCGGAGGTGAAACAGAACCCGAAAAAACAGAACCAGGCGATTTAAAGGGAATATCCCGAAATGCCAAAGGCTCCATCGAATTTTAACATGAATAAAATACAAACAAATAAATAAAAACCATGACAAATCCAGTTATCCAGACCGTGACCAAAGTGGACAATTACAAAGAAGGTGCGATGAATGTGTTGCTTCCAATTGGCGGAATAATGGCCGCCGGAACCATCAACAAAATGACCGCCGGAATTGAATTGATTCAGTCAAACAAACTCCTTTACAACGGGATAATGTTCGCATTAGCCGCTGTAATGCAGTTTCTACCTAAAAAATACCTGCCGGAATGGGCCAAAAAAGGCGTAACCGGTGTAGGTATCTACCATGCACTTGCCTTGCTAGGCGATGTAGCCGCTAATCCGAAAGTACCGGATTTTGCAAAAAAAATCATCTCTGATTACGTTCCAGGTCTTTCCGGATTAAACGGAATGCGAGGACTTGGCCGAATGGGAAGTATTGAGGATTTAATAGCTGCACAAGCCGCTGCCTCAGCATCCATTCAGCCTGTGAACAGAACCGCCGATGTGAATTTAAGTACCATGCCAACCCCTGTGAGTAACCTATCAGGATTTGCAACCATTTTAAATTAAACCGGCACGAAAAAAATAAATAATCATTAAAATTTTAAATCACCACTAACTCAAAAAACAAAATAAAATATCATGAATAATAATTTAATATCTCCAGCCTTAGTTCAGGCACAACGTTCTTTGCTTAGTCCAGGTATCCAGGATTATGTTTCGGCTGAAGTAGCTTCAGTTGCTGATTTGGCTCAGGATATACTGGCTAAAGGTGGATCGGAATGGGAAGCCATGAAGATTATCACCTCTAAATTGAAATTTGCTCAAACGAGTATTTTTAGCCGTAATAATTTTGTAACCTTGTCAGCAGGGCCGAATGAGTTAATTTCTCAATCACAGGTGAAAGCTCAGGGAGTTGCAAATATTGCCAACCGTAAATTGGAATGTGATGCCTTAATTTATGGTATCAAGTTAGGATTTATTACTGCTGCCGATTCATCAGCCATGAGCAACGTCATTTTCAATAACCTCACAGCCTCTGCCATTGCAGGTATTCAAGGCGGTCAGTTCGAATTGTGGTATGGTGACGGATTAGTTTTTGACGACCTTGCCCGTGAATTTTTCCTTGATGGAACTGTAAAACAGATTTTAGAGGCCGATAATTACTATCCATTGGTTGCCCCAATCATGGTAAAACGTGACCAAACCATTAATCCTATGTTGCGTTTGGGAACAGCTGTCACACCCGGAACATCCAATAACGTATTTACCCACATTGGCTTCAAAGCCATCAGTATCAAAGTTAGGGTAATAAAGTAAACCCTATTGTATTGTTCTCTTTTCCATTTTGCCCCGATGAAAGTCGGGGCTAAATCGGATTTTTTTTAACAATTAATAAAATAAAAAATGTTTGGACAAGACAATAGTGTGGTACAGCTTGACCACGTAAATTATGAATATGCTAGAACAGTGCAAGTGTTCACCAAGGAGACTTTGGCCAGCGGAGCAACCTCGGATAACGACTTTGTTTTAAAAGCCAATTATGATGAAATGATTGGGATTGCTGTATATGACGGTAGTGCGGATGTTTTTGCTTTTAGCCTTGGTGTTAGATCAGGAAATGGTGAGGTATTGCAAGACGTAACACCTCGTAAAAGTTGGGTGTTTACCGGAAGTAATTCTCAAGATAGTCAAATGCCCGAATCGCATCATTACAAAATGATTAATTTGGATTACGATAAAACCGGAGATAAAACGCTTTCCTTTCAAATTAGCAATTTATCGGGGACGGCCTTTGCAAGTACCCTTTTATTGTACGTGGTAGTTTTGAGTAGACGTAATCGCAAATCTTCATAAATAAAAACAGAGAATGGATCTTGATCAGTTTATTTATGTGAAGCGGGACGTTAAAAGAGTATCAAACATTGATGATGCTTCTGAGTGGCGTGGACTTATTGATATAGGGGGTTGCACCGGTATCAGTATTAACTTGAGTGCTGGTCAAATCACAATAGATGAACGTCAGGATGCAAAAGTTACGGTAGATGGAAGTGGGAATACTTATCCTGTTACACTGAATGAAAATTTGAACTATCCTTACCTGTATTCCCCCGGCACGAGTTTATTAATCAAACGGCTTGTTGGTTATGTTGGAGCTGTTTCTTTTACGATCACATTAATAAAACCTAATACAGCTAAACCCTAAAAATGGAGCAAAATCTAACGGTAATATTAGAACAATCTTCTGGTTCAGCTGCTATATCAAATTTGACTTATGCGGAAGCAATAGCTATGGAATTAGCCGGAACAATTGTGCCGGGTTCTAAGTACCGTTTAACCGATTTTAAAACATTACACCTAATACAGGGTACGACTGAGAGAAACGATACCAATATTACTATTGATGTTGAGGTTTTAATCCTTACAGGAAGAAATACTCAGTCTTTCGAAAAAGAGGTTTCCAGTGAGCTGTTTCCAAAGGATAGTATTCATTACACAACGGATAATTCAGCTTGGAAGGAATTGCAAGCAACTGGAGCAAAGGGCTGTATTACTTTAAGGATTGACACATTACGAAACATTGAAGTGGGTAATGGGGATTGGCGCAATTTCATTGTAAGAAGATGGGCAGCAGATTTAACGTCTTCAGGAAGGGGAATCCGCTGGATATTATGGTCACCAAGTATGTCATGCGGATTTGCCAACAATAATACAGGGGCAGGTCAGGCTTTTGTGGCAATAAGTACAACGTTTTATAACGCCAGTACAAACCCATCAGGTTACAAAGATGTGAGAATGTTTCTGCCGGATTATGGTACGGATAGAGGCACTGAAAATGTCCGAATCAAGGCAGGTAAAGACGGCACGAACAGTACGTTTCCAATTCCTAATATACATATTGAAAAGATTCGGTATTCTTCAGCACGGTTTAATAACGTTGAAATAGTATCGTGTGGCAATGCCACTTTTACAGATGAGGTTTATCACCTCAACTGCACCACAATTGAATGGTGCATTTTTACCGATGTTGTTTCCTACGTCTCAGGTTTTACCGGATATTTTCAAAATCTATTTAGTAATGCCAACCACTTTGCAACCCTGAGTATGGGAAATATAAATGGCGGAAGCATTTTTATTGATGTTCTAAATCAAAGATTTGTTGGTGAATTTGCAAATTGTTCAGGCGTTTGTATTTCAATTGATGCTGCAAGTGACACATTTGGGGATGAAGGTTTAACCAAAATTAGAAATTCAAAAAATTTATATGTCACCCCAATTTTAGATAGTGGCAAGGTGTGTTGCATTGAAGATTTCTTTTATTCCTATATCGTCAATGATACATGGCAAGGAAATAACTTAAAAGACCTATCTCCATTTGCCGAGGGATTAACTTACAATAAAGGCTATTCAAATATTAGCGCACCTGTTGATGCTTTAGCTAACGTAATAATACCTTCAGCTCGCAGTTCTAATTCGATTGCAATTTTTGCCGGTATTTTAGATATGCAAGGCTTTGGAGTTGTTGCTATAAGCACAATAAACCGCTATTTATCAAATACTTTTAATGTAATTCTTAGGCCGGTTGTAGGATTAACTATAACTATTTCTCAAAATAATGTAGTCAACGGATTTGTGCAAGCTGCAACACTTTCAGCCAATGGAACAAATGGTGAGGTAATAGTTTTAACCCCAATAGGAGACCGCTGGAAAGCAAGTAATTAAACAAAAAATGGAACAGTTATTCGCCATCATTCATAAAGAACAAGGACTGATAATAAAGATTGCTCAAGATGCTATTTTTAATGAAGACAGCTCAATGCTATTGATGGATATGCCAGGTACTAATATTTATGAAACAAGTCCTCAAATATCCCTCTTGGATAGTGCTATTGCACAAACTGTGTTTCTAGTAAAATTTGATTATGACTCTACAAGTAAATTGGTAAGTGGATACTATGATGAACAGGGAACAGTTCAAGAAATGTCCTTTACCTTAGATGAAACCAACAAGTTTCTCCTCGATAATAATAGCCTTTACTGGCGCAATAATACAATAGTAACCTCATGACACTCATACAAAAATTAAAATCAGATACACCGGCCAAAGTAGCTCAGTGGACAATGATTGTATCATTGATTGCCCTGATAACTCCTGAAGCTATTGAAAGTTTACCAATGGCCGTGTCTGGCGACTTAAGGGAATGGTTAAAATGGATTAGTAAAATAATAGTAGCTGTGGCCAGTTTTTACAATTTAACAAGTGGAAAAAAACAAATAGACTAAAATGATAAAGGAATATCTCTATCACAAAATTGAATATGGTGTAAGTCAATTAGGATTTATGGCCAGCATCATGAGCTTACCATCCGATTTTGGAAACACAATACTTAAAAATGTGGTGAGTCTTTTTTTTGCTTTACTGCTATTTTTTATTACTCGTTACTGTAAAAAAAGATGGCCAGATAAATCAAATCATTCAAAATCAAACAAAAGAATTTAACTAATGGAAAACATACGATCACAATTTAAAATATCACAGATTTCAAAGCTCTTATTATTCATAATAGGGTTATGGTTAATAATTTTGGCTTCCAGTTGCAGTCTTGAAAAAAGATGCAGCAGGGTGAAGGGGAGACACCCCGAATGTTTTGAAACATTGCTCACTCAAGTTGAACTGGTGCGAATAGACACACTTTATAAATCCTATGCAATCGTTGATACTGTTTTTAGACTGAATACAGCGGATACAAGTAGGATAGATACATTTTATGTTTATTCTCCAAAAGTGATAACCCGAATAATCCATTATAGGGATACACTTAGCGTTACCAGCACTGTATTACCCGATACAATTTATAAAACATTTACAAAAACGATACAGGGGGTAGCCATAAGAGTATCCTATATACCATTTTGGATCTACTGTATTATTGGTTTACTTGTTTTACTGATTTTAGCAATTATTAAAAATAGGATTATTGGATAAATTATGCCGGAAACAACAGCATCTCCTTCCATAATAATAAATACCTCAGATAGCGGAAATGGCAATAGGAAACGTACCTCCGAATCCATTGATCCTTATAGAGCTTTAGGGATTGCAATAGGAGTGGCCGGAGTTTTTTATTATGGCCAAAAGGCTTTCAACAAATGGAAACAAAATAAAAGTGATCAGCAATATGGAGCTGATCCGGCCAGCCAAAAAGCGGTTGCATTTCGGAACGCTTTTAACCCATCGGGGTTTAGTTGGTTAATAGATTTAGATACCACGAATACTACCGGTGTAATGGATTTGGTTTCAGGAATTAAAACTAAATCCGAATGGGATGCTATTGTTGCCGCATATAATAAATCATACAATGAAAGCATTGTAAATCGTATTAATTCTGAACTTACTCAAGAACAATTAACCCGATTTAATGAAATCTTACTGGCCGTAACAACAGGCAAACCTTTACCACCTTCAGAAACTCAAAAAAATACCGGAACGGTAACTTTATCATGGACAGGTAAACGAATTAAAATGACCCTAAGCTCCAAAGACCGAAATCTTAGATATTGGATAAACGAAAGTGAAATAGGGGTAAATGGAAAAGGTAATGAATTTACAATTGCTGCAAATGCAGTCCATGTAAGTCGAGTTAGTAAAATATGGATAGTAAAAAAACGTAAAAAAATTAGCGAAACAATCGGTGGTTCATTTTGGCCAGTATATGTGCCTTCAGTAACTATTACTACTGAGGTAGTGCAAATAGAATATCCGGGAAACGGATCAACAAAATATTTATCTTGGTTTAATGCCAGTTTTTTCGAACTATTTTAAGGACTTAAAGAAAAAAAATGATAGCAAAAAAAATAATAGGTTTAACACTTCTGGCATCTGCCGGTATTTATGTAGCTGTGCAGAAATTTGGAAAAAGTAAGCCACCAAGTATATCTGCAACACCGGTTGACGTTTCGAAAACAGCGTTGCCAACTAGTTCGAATGGTGGAATTGTGTGGAATGGCGCAATTGATAATTTACCAGGTGTGATTTTAGTGTCCACTTCTGGTGTACCTCTTAATGGATTAATTCTTTTAAACTAATATCATGAGCATAATTAAAAAAACTACCGGGTTACTTTTATTATTGGGCGCAGGAACCATAATCGTTATGGCATTACAGAAACCAAAAGTTCCAACTGATCCAATTGTAAATAAGGATGAACCTCAACCAGCGGGAGGCGAAGGATTTATATGGCCGGATGGTAGTAAACATGCCGTCCCATTCGATCCAATCAGGGATTCTCCTAAATCAGTTGAGCCATCTCAGCCTACACAGACTTTTCAGCCTGCACCTACTGTTTAT
This sequence comes from Bacteroidota bacterium, assembly GCA_947478465.1. Lineage (GTDB taxonomy): Bacteria > Bacteroidota > Bacteroidia > SXHM01 > SXHM01 > SXHM01. Next base: position 26,656 of record CANJWH010000022.1, on the reverse strand, counting down.
CCAAATCAAATTCCTCAACCGGTATATATACCCGTATCTCACCTTATACCAACTGTCTCAATATCTCAACCATTGCCTCACCAGGTTAGTTTTAATCCTGGTATTATAGCAGTTGCTTCAAATGATAATAATGGTGCTTATGCCAATAACGGGAGGGTATCAATGGCTGGATTTAATTTTTATAATTAAAATAATCAAACAATAAATATGACTCCACAACAATTTGTCAATACCTACCTTCCATTTGCAAGACTTACAGAAAAAAAGACGGGTATAAGCGCCATTGCTATATTAGCTCAGGCCGCCTTAGAAAGCAGTTGGGGCGAAAGGGCTGTTGGTAATGCCTTATTCGGAATTAAAGATACCGATGGTATAAATGGGAATGAGCAATTAATCGTTACCACCGAAATATTAAGCAGCCCGAATGTTCATTTTCCCCGAATTATATCCATAACTCCTTTTAAGGTTGGTGTTAAAATAATGTATAAGTATAAGGTCGAAGATTGGTTTAGAAAGTATAATTCCCCGGAGGACTCGTTGACCGACCATGCTAAATTTTTACAGGAAAACCCAAGGTATGCCAAGGCTTTAACAGTAAAGCACGACCCTTACAAATTTGTAAATGAATTGGCCATCGCCAAATATGCGACTGCATTAAATTATGCTGAAGTAATGAAGGATATGGTTTACTCAATTATCAAAAGAATGCCAAATTAAGGTAATGTATAGTCCTCGCTTTGAATTTATCACCTCCAAGACGTTCAGTTTTGAAGGATTATTCCAGGCAAATCCAAAAGACCGCTCAAACTATACGAGAAGTGGAAGGCTAGTAGGCACTATGCGTGGAATTAGCACGATTGCTTATGAGCAATACCTTGGCCGCGAACCATCCTTGACAGAAATAAAGTCAATCACAATTGAAATAGCAAAAGCCGTCTATTATAAATTATTTTGGCTACCAATGAAGGGCGATTATATTAAAACAGATGGTGTTGCATGGGTAATTTTTGACAGCTTTATAGCCACCGGAAATTTAATGACAGCACGAAAAGGAATCAACAAAGCTCTTACCGGGAATAAAATCACAGAAGCGTCTGCTCCGTTTAATGATTATACCTTAAAAACAATCAATGCCGGTGTTCAGGCATTGATTGTTGCTTCTGTAATTGCCGAAAATGTGGCACAAAGGAAATCCCTAAGCACTTACAGTGAATTTGGAGCTGGATGGATAGCCCGTCTAATAAAATTGGAAGGGGAGGCTTTGAAATTGATAACTCCTGAAGCAGGAATTAAAACTGTTAGTGCTATTGCAATGATTTTAATATCGGGATGGTTGGTCAAAAAGTATTGGATTCAAGATTGATTCCTAGCTTGTCCAGCTCGGAAAATACCCAATTGATTGCCTCTGAATCCGGAACTGTGCCAGAAAAAATTTCTTTTATGTATATATCACCTTTATCTGTTGCCTCTGATGGATATCCATAGGATTGAACAATGTCAGACCATCCCTCAATTTCTGCAAGTGAGAATATGATTTTACGAAGCATTGAGGGGTGGGCTAAACAAAATGCCAAGTCAGTCATTTCAAGTGGCTGTGTTGATTTTTTTACAGTAACCGAAATTTCAAACCAACCTCTTTCTTTATTTTTACCTTGCTTAGATTCTTCGCTGTGACCTTGGCTCATTGAAGCATTACAAATTACTTCAGCTCTGTGTCCTGCGAATTCAATGGCATCAACTAAAGCACAAATCATAGCACCTCTTTGTATTATTGTCTCAGGTGTGATTGCTGCTGAAAAGGAAATTGAGCAGACGATTTTATAAATGCGTCCAGGGTAATTTCTTTCTTCATATTCTCTAGCTATAAAACATTCAGGTTCGTTTGCCAAAAAACTACCAACATCAACGCAATAACCGGCTATAGAGTAAACTTGTTGTGGTCGTAAAACTTTTTCGGCAATTATTGGTAAAATCTTAGCTCTGTATTTATCAACCTCACTCATTCCTTCATGCCATCCACTTATTGCCATAGCTTTTGCCTCTTCCCATGTCAAACCACCAGACCATTTAAGATTGTAATTATTTCTTGATTCTCTATTGCTTGCACTGCTTTCTTGAAAGGAATACTTCCAGAATTTACTTAGGTCATCAAATGAAAGTTCTTTATTTATTATCACAATAATTTTATTTCTGCGATTATCTGTTCCTTTATTAATTCATCATTAATATTTGCAATATTTTTATATATAATTCCATTACATGGTGCTGTAATTTTAAATATCTCTAAATTGTAATAATTGTTATTTCTAAATTCTATTTCACCAATTACATCTCCTTTTTTGAATTTAGTTCCAATTTTTGCAATAGAATTTAATTTTCCTTTAATTTTTGATGTAAGGAATCCAGAGTCTTTCAACCCATCAATAATTTTTTCTTTAGTTGCAGTGTCAATACCTTTCCAAAGAATGGTATTTTCAACAATTTCTCTTTCAATTCCATTGGCTAATAATTTTGCTCCAAATATTGATGCCCTTGGACTAACTACATGACGTATTTTATTATCTTCAATAACTTTTCTAACTTTCTGAACATAACTACTCCATTCATCATTTCCAGCTAAATTTCTTTCAAGATTCTCATCATACTTCCAATCTAAAAATACAAATCGGTCAAGTGATGCAGCATCAAGCTGGTTTCTACCAACATATTGTCTGTCGGCTCCCTGTCCATAAGTGTTTGCTGCTGCTATACAATAAAAATTCTCATGTCTAGTAACACGCTTGTCCGGGAAGTCCATGTAGTCGTTAGCTAATGCCGCATTAAAAGCTAAAACTGCTTGAGGGTAACTAGCATCAATTTCGTCAAAGAGAAATAATCCTCCATTTTCATATGCTTTTCTGAATTCAGTTGAAACAATTCGTCCTTGAGCATCCATGAAACCAGTCAACTTGAATTCACTTGCAACAGCTCCAGTAAAATGAAAAGCAACATCAAGCGCTTTAGCACATTGAATTGCGGCATGTGTTTTACCTGCACCTGCCGGCCCTACTAAATAAACATTCAATTTTGTCGCAAGGATTTTTATGAGGGTTGGCAACTGATTGTGCTGCACTCCAAGGTCTTTAGCCTTGGTTTTGTCTGTTTTAATAATTACTTCAATAGGTTGCCTTACTTTTAAATTATCAATTTCTTGCTTTAGTTTTTGGAAGTCTTCTGAAATATTACCTTGATTATCTCCAAGTCGTTTATCTATTTTTTTTATTTTGTCTACAAGAGAATTTATTTCAGTTTTAAGTTTCTCATCAACCTTGATAATATTTTCTTTGATAGCTTTATCAGAGTTTTCCCACTCAGTATTTTCAATTTCTACCTCGCAAGTTTGTACAACATGATATATAATATCTTCAAGAGGTTTTTTTGAAAGGTTGTCTGGTAGGTCTGGGTTACGTGGCTTTTTTATTTTTCCTTTGCTCATTTTTAGTCTATAAAGTTTAATTTCAAATGTAGCATAGTTTTAAATTAACATCATATACGTATTAAAATAAATTACTTATATCCTGTTTTGACTCATAAAAATTTTTGATAAGGATTTAACTAATTCTTATTAGCAAAAATTGGCATACTTGAAAGGATTAAATTAGCTTGGGTTTGGGAATCAACCAGATTTTGGCATCCGTCCAAAAGAATTAAATTACCGCCTTTTATCAAATCTCTGAATTGATGAATCATGAAACAAATATTCTCGATATCATCAATAAAGTTGGTCACATCTATTCTGGTTCCTTTGTCATCCATGGTTTCACTTTCCATAGCACACTTAAATAATGTACCTAAATTGGAACGATAGGGGTAGTTCTCATTCATAAAAATAAACTTGTCCAATACCTGCATCAATTGCTCTCCTGCGTTTAAATTTTCAAGGCAGACATTCTCTCCTTCAATGGTTAAATTGCTTGTAATCTGTGTTCTCATTATAGTTGGTTGTTAGTAGAAATCTTGAATGATTTGATGCAATATTAGGGGAATAATTTACAGCCATTTATTTTTAAAAGATGATTATAAACAGTTATAAAACTCGCAAAAAGTGTTATAGGCAAATCCTTATTTGAGTTTTTAAAAGTTTTTCAAAAAAGGCAAAGAAAAAAATCAGATCAAGTTCTATATTTGGAAAATGAGTGTTGTTACGGAGAATAACAAAGGTAAAATACCAGAAGAAAAAATAATTAAGGGAAACATTATGTTAGCCCGTTTCAGAGGTTTATACTACCGTAATGATTGGCCGGATAAATACCCGGAAGGATATTGCATTACCATTGAATTTAAAAGCGCTCCCATTGATGCAATTAATGATGAAATGGTATTATTTGTTGGCAAAGATTTTCCTTATCATAATTCCTGGGGTGAGCTATTTGAATGTTGGATGGGATTTCAGCGTGCATGGAACGGAAATATTGTAAATGAAGGTCTGAAAAATACAAGCCACTCGCATCGTTTTTTCGAGGCAGTCCGCATGGATAATTTACTAGATGCTTGGAAAGCTTTGGCGGTTGCAGCTCACTGGTATCTTTATAAAAAATTCTGGCCTAAAAATAATTTATACCTTGATGCAAGGTAGGTTTGTTATTTCAATTTAAAAATGAAAGATTAACTTTTGTAAGCTTCTTCAATAACGTTATCAAGCGAAAACAAAGGTGCAACTAATACAAAAATTTCTAGAGAAACGAGATGAGCTATAATGGTATTTCCTATTACGATCATTCTTTCTTTTTCAATTGGAATTCTATCAATTTAGCCAAGGCACTTTCAACACTTGATGAGATGTCTTGACGGTTTTGCTGGTCATATCTGTCTTTGTATTCGAAGATTAAATCTTCAAGGTTCTCACCAGCAGCCAAAATCCTTTCCATAATTTCAATTTTTTTAGAATAATCGGTCGAATTCCACTCAGATGATAAAGGATCAAGTAAGGTCCTCAATGTTCTATGCTTCCATAAAGAACCTTTGCCAAATATTTGGTCTAAACGTGATTCGTAATAATTGTCTTCGTTCTGCATATCTATTTTTTAAAGTTGCTTTTTATGTCAGAATTTAATTGCTCATGAAACGATTTCCCCCAAAGAAATCTGTCTTTGTCTCGAAGTGAAATATCTTGAGGTTCATAACTTCTAACACTTTTGATATAGTCTGAGTATCCCAACCATAATTTTTCAAAGTTAGAAACGCCATCAAGCCCTTTGTAATCTGTCAAAGTTTCACAAACCCTAACATCATAAATGGTAAAGTTGTCTGGATAAAGAAGTGATAAAATTGCTGAAGCCATTGGAAGGCGAAATTTGTATTCATCAATAAGAACTCGAAGCTTATCCTTGTCGCTAATTGCCGAAAATATTTTGCTCGTTAAACCCTGAACACTTTGTTCTAAGTCTGAATTGTAACTTAAAAGTCTTTCAGCAATTTTAGTTTTGGCTCGATTAGCTTTCCAAATTATAATACAGAAAAAGTCAAATGCTGACAAATACCCAACATTGTTAAATTTTTCACGAACCTCCTTTAAAATGTAGTTTTCCAAGTTGTAAAATTTATGGTAAAATGTTGGTGGTTTCATTTAATTCTTACTAACGGTTAAAGATAAGTAGGTCGTTGGATTCAGAGCCTACCAACTTTCTATCCAGAACAAAAGTAGTTGGAAGAATACACTTTCCCAAAATATAAGTAGCAAAGACGCTCAAGCCAATGTTAGCACCAGATAGCTATTATGCACCTTTTTCTATTGATCCAACTTTAGTGTCTAGGTAATCTACTAACACATATTCTGGCTTTTTGAAATATGGATATTTTATTTTATATGTTAGGGTTCGGGTTCCTTCCTCTACAAAAATTGTTTTTTCTGGGTCAATCAAATTTCCCTTAATAACATCTATAACTACGTCCACAGTGTATATTCTGTAGTCAGAGTTAAACATGTAAAAGGTTGGCGTATTAATTATGAAAATACCCTCAATAGAATAAGTGATTATGTCTAGATTGTTAGCTCCATATTCTTTAATGTAATGATAATTGAGATTTTCAATATTATCTTTTACCCAATTAATTTTGTTCTCAATTTGCTTGTTGTAAGGTTTTTTGCCTTTTGTAAAATTGCTAAAGTCATTTCTTTGGGTCATCATATCATACCTTCCTTGTAAATGCTTGCAGTCGGCAACGAAAATAGTTTTTCTCATATGATTGATAATAATGAAATCAATTTCCCCAACATTTTTTTTGTTGAGGTTAATAGTTCCAGTCTTTGAATTTATCGAAGTTAGGTTTCTAAAAAAATGCAGACTTCCTTCCTCAACTCTTTTTTGAACTTCGTCATCTAACCATTTGTCGTGGTCATCTTCCTTTGAATGAACATATCTTTTGAAACATTCATTTTGTAACCATTCTTCAGGTGCTTTTCCCCAAGGAATTGCGTTTGTAGTCAGTTGAATAATGCTCTCTGAAAATGCATTCATTGCGACAACAGCAAAATCCTCACCTTCAATATTCCAAATTAAAATTGGACGATAGAGATATCGAAACATAGTCTGAGGCTTACTTACCAAATCAAAAAGACGAGTTTTATTGTCTTTATTTAACGTAAGTCCTTTATATAAAATCCTCGCTTGTTCCTCATCAGCATTAAAAACTGACTTCACACTCATTGGCAAGCTTTCCCAACCAAAACCGCAATATTGCCCACCTTTATCCTTATTTATTTTATGAATTTCCTGAATTACAGTTGTTAGAAATGCATAATTTATGCCGAAGCAATGTTTAATAGCTTCCTGTAAATTTTCCACTGGATTTGACTCGACAACATGTTTCATTGAGTGAATACCATATGAATTCTGAATGTCCTTGATTACATAATCATAGTGGTGTTTATGCTGTATTATATAAAGTCCACTTTCAAATATAATTTCAACGACATCTTCAATCATATCTTGCTCAGAATAGAGATTAGCACAAGTAAACATCATTTTCCCTAAAAACACTAATTCGTTAAGCAATTCAATTGCTCGGTCTTGGAAAGACGCGTCAGTATATTCTTGGTTGTGTAGTTTTATATCGCATGCTTGTTCTAATATCCATTTTAGAATTCGTCTATAAATGGCTATATATTCCTCGTCAATTCCTTCTGGATAATGGTGTGTTTCTGCAAAAAATGCAGCTTCAATTGTCTGTTCATGTTGGGATAAAACAAATTGATAAAAGCGAACCGAATTCTCATTATGACAGAGTTCTAAAAAATTGTCACAAAAATATTGGTATGAAAAACTTAGTGCTTCACGTACTTTATCTTGCTCGGAATAAGGCCCTTGTCCAAACTTATCTATCAATAATTTAGATAGATCACTCCGATATTTTTTTTCAGGTGTCTTTGTCCCTTTATAAATTGAAAGATGCTTTATATTGAAGAGTTTCATTTGTATTCTTGCTAGCACTTGGAGCTTGGCGTTCGCCGCAGATTCGAATACACAGAGCTTTAAAACAGAAAAAAAAGTATTTGGAAGAACACACTTTCACAAGCTACAAAATAGCAATGACGCAAAACCCTTGTCTTGCATACGCCCTATTCTTTTTCTGGCTTTGCTGCTGGTGGCTGTAAAACCATAGTCTTATCTATATCAGGCTTGGGTTTTTCCTGACTTAACTTTACAATTCCTTCTGCAAGTATTTTCGTTTCTTTACGTGATTTATTTTTTTCCATTTTCTTTAAGTTTTGCTGACTCTATAATTATATTGTCTTTAGAGAAACAAAGATAAATACTTTCAACATCATATAGTTTCTCACTATTAGGATAATTATAAACAGTAACCTCTTCAAGAACAATTTCCTTAAATTTATTATTTTCTGAAAAAGAATGTATAAATCCAAAGTAGGTAATAGAGTTACCTATATCCCTAACATACACCCAGCCAACTTTAGGGGAATTTAAATAATGAGAATACAAGTTTTCATCACCATACTTATTTGAAACTTTGAGTTTTCTAGCTATAATAAAAAGGGTTTTGTCATTTTCCAGCTTAGTAATTAATATTCCTAAAAGGACACTAATAATACTTGCTAAAATTATATCGGAATATGGAATTGCATTATTTGTTGAAATATTTTTAAATGTCTCTATAGCATAATACTCTTTTTTATTGCAACAATTAAAGATATTATGAGTGAATACCTTGACTATACTTAATATCTGTAGTATCAGGTATGCAAAAATCCCATTCATTATTGCCATAATAACAAACATAAAATCAGACTGCTTCTTATGTTGAATAGTCAATCTTTTATGAATAATGGCCGCCAATGCTCCTGGAGTCAGAAGCAGAATCAATTTCAATGTTAGAGCCGAAATTTCCATTTACTTAATTTGGTGCTTCAATTCTATTCGTTATTTATTGAAAATTTTTGATTGTGAACAAAATTTATTTTGATGTTATTCTTGAATTCGGAGGTTGACTATGGATGCTGAGGTGATACATAACATATCAGTTAATTGATAAAATGAAACATTAACAAAAACTTACCGTTCTAAAATTACTATAATTTATATAAGCTTCCCCGTAAAAATATTATATCGTATGTCCGTTCCAGCAAATCTATTCTTTTCAGCCTGAGCATAGTTCTTTTTATAATCCCCATCCGGGCTTTTATGAACATGGATTACAAAATCACTGTCGTTACTGCTATAACAAATAGAAAAGGCTATCTATCTGCTTTGGCCGGAGGCCGGATTGAAAGTCACTTGCAAGATGCAAGCGAGAGCGGGGGCTATTGCTGCTTATTCTTTTTTCCCTAAAAAGCCCTCAATTAAAAGGGATATTGAAGAAACCAACCCTAAGCTTATTCAAGCATTTAAAAAGCAATTATTCCTTGCTGCTTAACCCGAACTCAGGTTTATAGTAAATCGATTCTACTACGCACGAGCATAATTTTTTTCTAATCACCATCGGGGCTTTTATGAACATGAATTACCAAATCCTGTCGTAAATGCTTTCACAATCAGAAAAAATACTCTACCTTCTATAGCCGGAGGCCGGATATAGAATCACTGTCAAGTAATCAGCGACAGCACCCCAATCACATTAAAATAAGTACACTTTTTTCATTTTAATATTTCAATTTATCTGATGTTTTTTCATAATAAACTCGACCATCTATTCCCCTTATAGCATAATAAAAATAACCATCAGAGCCTCTAACAATCACCTTTGAATTTTGTTGCTGAGGTGTTTCGGGATTTTGATAATTATTATTCCCAGTTGTAGTATTTCCTTCATTACTGTGGTAGTAATTATTCCCAGTAGTAGTATTATATCCTCCGGAATTATATGATCCGGGTTCCACGTTTGTACTTTGAGGATCATTATATTCAGCACTTTGAGATTCATAGTCTGGTGCTTTATCAATATTATTTTTCTCAGGATCTGGAGCAATTAAAGGCTTCTCAGGAGCCGAATACTCTTCGACAATAGTAGGCTTAATATTATTGTTTGATGAACCAAGAGGGTTGTGCATGCGATTATCAACATTAGATTCATTAGATTGATTATTAGATTCTGATTGATATGACTTATAATTCCTTTTGGGAGAATTACATTCTTTAAAAACGCTAAAAATACAGGATATTACCCCTAAAATTAAAATTAATGCAAATCCTTTTCCTATGATTTCTTCCCAATCATTAGAATCTGTAGTGTAACTTCCACCGCCATTATAACTTCCTCCTCCACTGTAACCACCATCATAACTACCACCGATTGTATCACCATAATTTATATTTTCTGATGATTTCGATGACTGACTATCTGAATAATTCGATGAACCTTCATTATATGATGGTGCATAATTGCTCAATTTTGATTGTAAATCATTCCAAGCATCATCATATGCTTTAGATTTACTTGAACGCCACCTATTTGTTGATCCAACAATTCCAGTATCTGAATCTGTAATTTCACATCCCCACATTTCATCTTCTGTAAAAGGAGTAAAGGCGCTCCAATAATTTTCTGAATAACTCATAATTTTATAAGTTTTATCCTTTTTTCTATTATCCTTCTTTACAATTTACCCTCAATAACGTTATTCATAAAACTTTATAAACGATATAACTTTTAAATCTATATCACGTACATTAAGTAAAAAATCCTATTTTATTATAGAGTATCATTAAACTCATGTTTAGTAAACATATAAAAAAAATTTAGTTCCACCTTTTTCCAAAATCAATTCTTGATTAGTTAGTTTAACAACTGTTAAACTAAATGCATCTTTACTATCCCCGTTAATTAACAGTATCGTATTTTCATTTAATAATTCATATTTCCCCTTGTTTTGACTTTTAATAGTATTTGTTCCTTTATCTGTAATTGACTCTAGGAAAGTCCCATCTTTATAATACTGAACATAAAGTACATCATTGCTTTTATCAACACTTCCATTTCCATAGATTATATTTTTTCTTTTCCATTGCTTACACAATGAAATTGATGAATTGTTATTAGTTGAAATTATTGAACCTAAACTTGTATCGCTATGGTCGGTATTATAATTTAATTCTATCGGTGGTAAATTTAGTTCATCAATACAAGTTATTACTTTAGAAATACTATTTATACATTTTTGATTAATATCTTGAGTAAGTACCGATTTGTTTAAAAGTTTCAATCTTACTTTTTTAATGTTAGTTCGTTTTAATAAGTTCCATAATTCATCAGAAATTAAAAAATATTTCCAATATAGATGATCACGATTATTCCATTTATCCCCTTGATTCGAAGGATTTACAAAATTAATTATTGAGTCGTTCTCCAACATAATACTTAAAGTATGATAATCTTCACTGTTATTGGTATTAAATTCATAGGTTAAATTGAACAAAAGAAATTTTTTACCCCCTTCATAATCACCTGTCACAGTAAATTTAACTTCTATAGCTGTATTTCTAAAATCCCCATCATTAAATGAAAATAATTTTTCTTCATTGGTTCTTGCCTCCCTTCGTTTTGTGAATTCATCTTGATTATTGATAGAATATTTGCATTTTTTTGTTTGTGCAAACATATTTATTGAAGATAAAATAATAGTAAACAGAATAATTTTTTTCATTTTTCTACGAAGATTGTATACCTATTTTAAAAAACAAATATATGAAAACTTGGTCAATTCGAAAGTAATCTATCAAAAAAATCAAAATAGCTAAGTGTTTTTCATAAAATTATATTTTCTTTAAATCTCTGAAGCAAATGTAAATATTTGACATTAAGAAAATGAAACATAAACACTTCTATTTTAAAATTATAATTCCTTATATGAGTTTCCCAGTAAAAATATTATACCGCATATCCGTCCCGGCAAATCGGTTCTTTTCAGCTTGGGCGTAGTTCTTTTTATAATCCCCGTCAGGGCTTTTATGAACGTGAATTACCAAATCACTGTCGTAAATGCTTTCGCTACCACCTCGGGCTTTGCCGCTTGTTGTTTCCTGAAATATGATAATAAAGGCTGTTCCAGGGAACTGATTGCGCAACAGACCAAACTCACTGCTTTTTTCATACAGTTTTTGCCAACTATCGACAAAAATAGCCCTCACACCTTTTGTTGCCAGATCTTTTACTTTATTAAGGCTTCCTTCATCAAAGGTTAAAATTTTGGGTCTGTGAACCGGAGCAATGTATTTATCGAAGTATTCGCGTTTTATTTCCGGATTGCTCGGACTCATTTCCAAACTAAAATACGCTTCCTTGCCTATAATGGCTGCCATTGAATTGGCTAACTGAAGAGCAAAACGGCTTTTGCCTGCACCGCTGTCACCTTTTATTACAATAGCATATTTATTAAGAGCAATAGGCCCAATAAATTTACCCAAATCACCGGAAAGCCGAAACCCGTTGTTGGTCGTTTTTACCTTATCCAACGGAATACCGCCATTATTAGGGTCAATCAATTCCCTTGGTTCATTCATATTATAAATTAAATCGGCTGGCTGATCAGTCAGAGTGATTTCACCAAATCCATGCATGGCAGCAGATGGAGAAAGGGCTGACTTAATTGGGGGCTTTATTAAAAAATCGGTATTGTCAGTATTTATATATCCCAGGTCGTGCAAAGTGCAACCGCATTTATCAGCAATACCACTCAGCGTATAACTGCTAATGGCCATAGTTTTGGATTGGCTGTTTAGATATTTTTTTAAAGTACTTTTAATCTCCGTAAGATGCTTGCTGTAATGCTCTGCATTATTGTCATTGGTTTCGTATTTTTCAATACGAGCTAATAGTTTTTGGGCTGATTGCTTGCTATCCGGACGGCCTTGTATAGCAATAAACTGTTTTAAAATGCGAACGGCTTCTAAAACTTCATTCCCGGTTGCAGCATCCATGATGGCATTTTCAATCTCTTTATCCTTCATGGCAAACTTATCCGGCTCTCCGGTACTCTCCAAATGATTAATAATTTTGGACAGCCAATCCAAAGAATAATTTAGCTCTTTGGCGAACTTGCTTGTTTTGGTTACCTGACGTTGAACATCGGCTCTTTCAATAGCATTTAATACCAAAAGGAAATCTCGTTTGGTTTTTGTTTTATTTATTAAATGCCTGACCCTTCTCAATAATTTTATATCATCCGGAATCATGGGATGGCCATGTTTACCGGGTTTAAGTTTTGCAGGTTTCTTAGTTTTTTCAATATCCGATTCAAACCAGTATTCACTTTGTCCGGTCTCCGTTTTAACAGAATAAGAAATAGCTAAATCCGGATGATCGGTTACCGCCTTAACAATGGTTCCTTTAAGATTATTATTTGCTGTTTTTTGAACAAAATCCCCTTTTTTGAACTTTGGTTTTACTGAAGCTATCTTTTCAGATGGCTTTTTAGAAGTCTTAACCTTAACCACAGCCTTAATCTCAGTCTTAGTCTCAACCAATGGAAGCTTTATTTGAGTTTCTTTGGTAGATTGATCTATGTTGGCATTTGCAGTATTGATTGTTAAAAGGGCTTTGTCAAAAGCTTTAGCATAAATTTTATCGTCCTCATTATAGGCATCAAAATAATCATCCAATGCTTCAATATCGGGCACGATGTCGGTAAATGATTTTGGCAATACTTTAAAATCAATTGTTGATTTTAATTCGGTGTAATTGGAATAGGTGATATTCATTATAATTTTTTAAACTGTTTAATCCGATAGTTAAGGGTTGCATTTATTCCGACTTTACCGGCACTATGATAGCTGAAGTAGTAAAGTGCTTTGACATTAAAGTAAAATCGGTTGGTAGTTCTCAGGGTTGTATATACCGACATGGTAGGCATAAAATCATCTCTTTTGGTGTAAGCCATAAAACCAAAGGGGGCAATCCCAAAATCAAACTTTTTAAAACGCTTTCCAAAGGATAGGTTTGCTGTATAAGCAGCTCTGCTTGCAGAAGTCATTATTCCACTTTCCCAATTAATGACAAGCGGATAAGTATCGTCTGTAATTTCAATATCCAGAAACAAACCCACAATCGGGCTTGCCAAATAACTGCAAGCACCTCCATTAGCACTCAGATACACCTTTCGATACGTCGTATCCAGTTCGGTTGGTTGACACGCGATGGGCTTTAAACCCATCAAAACAAATAGTGTAATAAGTAGTAGTATGTGTTTCATCAAATCCGTTTTTTAGGGTTTACATCACTTCGGTTGGATCGTGTTTCGGTATAAACACGGCCACGTTTACTCTCACGGATACCCGGTTTTAAGGCAGGTTTTCCCTTATCTGACTTGCGGCTTCCTGCAACTTTTGATTGTTTTTTGACAACCAATGTGCGGCCTTTTTTACGTGTGGTCATAGTTTTTATTTATAGTTATAAGTATGCATTATGCTGCTTCAAGTTCTAATAATAGCAAAGCTTTTGCCTTTAGTTTTAATAATTTCAATCTTCGAATTTTGTCGGGATCAGGAGTGATTTCTGAATCGTTTCCTTTAGGAGCGCTTGTGGTATCTTCTGCTTTTTCCGGTATAGGGATTATTTCTGAAATGACATCACTAAAATTGTCCCCTTCAATTTCATCTTTGATTAAATCCATTTGCCAGGGCTGTAATCTTACACTGACGTTGTGAACGTTTTGGAGTATCTCAAGCACCGGAAACAGATTTTGTTCGGATATGACAGCAACCATCGTTGTACCTACCGAATTGAAGTTATTATCATCTACAAAATTTAATATCTTTTTATCGAGGTAGATATCCCCTCCGGATTTGCGGCTTTTAGGTACAAACAATTTAAAGCCACCATAATATTGTTTGCTAATACTTACCCCTTGGCCTTGTCCGGCTCCGCTATGTATCATAGCACCTTCAGCAATGGCTTTAATTGCTTTTCGGGCTTTATAAATGGGAATAAGCGGAACAATGTTTTCGCCTTTATCTCCATATTGCCAATGAATCGGGAGTAAGATTCCTTTGCGCTGTGTACCTTCAATCGTTGTAAACTGCACCAACTTACCACCTGTTAGTTTTTCATCCCCAAAAGCTTGCAATACATTGCCGGTAACTATGAATTGTTTCCCCCTGTCAACACTGCTTTCCTTTATTAAAAAATCCCATCGGTCATGTAAATCTTTTTCGGTTATCCAATTGCTTTCATTAAAATTACCCGTTTCACCAATAATGGCATTCAACTCAATATTTTTTGACAACGGGATGGTCACATATTTCAGTCCGGATGAAATGGCTAAGTTTAATTTAATGGCTGAAGGGGCAAATGGATTCTTCTGGCTGTAATTAATACTAATCCCAAAACTTACTGCATAGGTTGGCTCCGTGGCCATTGTCTCATTGTCATTTGGATAAGTCAGCCATGATCCAACTGTGAAATAACTAATGAACTTAACAATGCTTTTACTTTTATAATTTAGTAAGTCATGGTTCTTTTCTAATTTCAGTTCCTTGGCTTCATTTAAAATTTTCGTTCTATATAAAATATAGTCTTGTCGTTCATCCTTACTATCAAGTTTTTTATACTTGGGTTCATTAACAATATTTTTGATGAGGTTGGTATAAGTATCTTCTATATCATCAGCCTCGACCCCTATTTTATCTTTAAAGTACTTTTCAACTTGTGTGATTTGTAAATCCTTTAAATCCTTGTAGTTTTTAGCATCGAGAGCTTTAGTAACTAAATTACTGACTTCAATGGATGTGTAAGGTTTTTTAATAATGTTTACCTCGCATTGTTCGATATACGTGTTGCTGCCAAAGGATGTTTTGCCACCTTTACCGGCTTTATAAATTTGCTTTGAAATGGTTTCTGCCTGTAAGTTCAGAATCTCTACTTCCAAATCGTACAGCCCTTTTTGTTTGAGTTCGGTGATATAATCGTTATACCGTTCCAATACTTCAGTATAAAACGTTTCTTGTTCAGTTGTACTTAATACAGCAACCCTGCCTGCAACTTTACTGGCTGCATTTTCCATTACCGTGGGTGTTTTATCACTGTCTGCCTGAGATTCAGTAAGTTTTAATGGATCATCCAGTTGTTCGTTTAACTCCAGATTTTCTCTTAAATAATCCATCACGATTTTATCCCCATACTTATTTAAAAAATCATCTGATTTTAACAAGGCTTCACTGTTTTTTTGGTTGGAAGTGGTGTTTGCATCCAATGATTTCAACTTCTTTTGAAGCATCATCATGAGGCGTTTTTCTGCCGGTATATCAGAAATTAGGTAATCGTAAATCGGTTTTAGTATTTGTCCGGTACGATTAATACGTCCCCGTTTTTGAACCTCGGTATTAATATCTAATTCAGCTTGCAAAACAATCATAACCCGTTGCTTCACTTCTTCTTTGGAAACAAGTGGCGTTATTATAGCATGGGCACTGGCTCCGGTTGCACCACTTTGATTTATTAGTAAAACATCTATTTCATTGTTGTTGAATTTCCGAAACGCATCGGCCACATTTTCCTTTTTACGGGTTTTTACCATGGCCTTCATTCCACCGTTGTTTTTACTTGGGACATATTGAAGAGCTAAGCTACGACCGGTAACCTCACCAACTCTGTAACCGGCTGCTTCTATCTTTTCTTTTATAACATCTATCGGGCTTAAATAAAGTCCACTTGTAAGTTTGGAAATATCCTTGGCAATTTTGTTATAAATGATTTGAGCATCTTCGCTAAACTGAGCAATATCAAAGGTTTTATAGGTTGGCGTTCCGGTTTCATCTTTTTCTGTATATCGAAGAATTCCGGTTAAGGCTTTTGTTAAGGTATAACTAAAGTCAGCATTAATCATGCTGCCATCATGCACAGGAAGTCCATCGTTGTCTTCCATACTTGCCAAAAAACTCCCCATAGTGCTGCTAAATGCGATTACCGGTTTTTTGCCTTGCTGCAATCGCATGATTGCTCTGTCGGCCACACTATCCGCTTTTATGGCAAACAGCATTTGGTTTATTTGGTTAAAGACCTTACTGAAATAAGGGGTGTTATCTACGCCAATTGCGGAATTTCCTTTTCGTGTTTCCACATTGGTGTAACTGGCCTCGGCTATTTTATTGAGTTCTGCAATTTCTGGATTTATAAACTCCCCCTGAAACCAGATAATATCACGCATCAATTTTGTGATATTATCGTACACAGCTTTATGTTCCTTGCTTTTTTCAAATAGGGTGATGTAATTTACTTCAATGCCTTCGAAGGTTCTCTCACGCCGTATTAACTGACCTGCACTTACCAATTGGGCTGATAAAACTTCCTGTAATGCTACTCCGCCTTTTTCAATGGCCGCCACCAAATCCTCTTTGCTCATATTGGCTTCTTCCATGGCGGTTTTCATGGCATACAAGGGCATATTATCCGGGCGTTTGGCAAATGTTGCACTTAAAAAAGTAACACCACGTGTAACACTCACAATGGTTTGAAGTACTTTTCCGGTATTGCTTTCACCACTGGCATTATGGCTTTCATCCAATATCAAAATACTATCGGTGGCCATTTGTAAAAGGAAGGATTGTTTTGGGCTTTCCTTTGTCCAAACCCCGGATTTGCTAAATTCTCCACCACTAATTTGAGAGTAGGTGAGCATGATGTAATCAAACTCTTTGGGCAGTTTACCGCTCTTAATTACCTTGTCCTGGTCTGATTTATCCAATGGTTCATACACCACATTCCCCGCACTATCTTTAACCAAGGTTTTACTTTCTTTTCCGTTCATTATAAACGGTTGGTAATGGGCGCTACCAATAGCTTCTAAATCGCGGTATATGTCCGAAAAGAGGTTAGGCTTCTCCGTCATAAAGATGGGTTTCACCCCACTGATAATGGCATAGCGAATGATGGCTGCTGCTTGTCGGCCTTTTCCAATTCCGGTTTGGTCAGCTATGATTATTCCCTGCTTATTTTTTTCAATATTGTAAATAGCCAGGGCCACCGCATCCACTTGTTCGGCGGCCAGATATTTACACAGCTCTAAATTGGTAAAGTTGAGTTTACCGGCGACATAATCATCCACATTCCCAACGTCATTCATCAATTGTTTTAGGGCTGCTTTAATTTCATTACCCATGCTATCAGGTGTATCCAACACAAGGCTATGGCAACTTTGCGAAGCAGATTCATAAGCCATTCCCAATCCATCAAGGCCATCCATGTAAAATTCTTTGTTGGCGGTGTCTTTATAAATACCGTTCAGACTTTCATTTTGGTCTGCAAAACTGATATAGTCCGTTTTGGTTAGGATAATATGATCACTTAAACTTACACCGATCAAATCCAAAGCTTTTCCAACCTGTTTGGTAATTGATCGGTCAGCACTTGATGGAATTAAATTACCGCTGGGATGATTGTGGCAAATCATAACAAAACTTGCATTTGTTTTACTGGCCATGGCTAAAATATAGCTCGGATCAACCACTGTTCCGGCTTTACTGCCGTTGCTTAATCTGTGAACACCTAAAACCTTTCTGGCTTTGTTCAACAAGGCAATGGAAAACATTTCCTGCAACTGTATTTTTTCATCTTTATAAAAATTTCGAAATAAATCAGCCGCTTTTTGTGAAGAGGTTATTTGCTCACTTTTATAGGAATTGTTTTCAGAATAACTCAATTCGATTTCAGGAACCGACCCTAAATCAGTTGTTCCGTTTTCAATCAACAAAAGGGCATTCGCTTTTAGTTTAAGCAGTTTAAGATTATTAACTTTTGGCATATCTGTAGGGTGGGGGTGCATTGGTTTTGAGGGTGTACCTTCCGTGATAGTAGTGTCCGACAGGCTGAACCGTTGAAACAAGGTTTCAAAATCGGCCACCGGTTGACTGTCAATATCTTTGGAAAAGGGGGGGAGTCCTGCCGGAATGCTTTTGCGGCCATTAATTAAAATAACGCGAACGTTAAAACTTGTACCTTGCTTTTTATACAAGCTTCCATCAATGTTTATGACATCCGATACATTGTAAAATTTATAGAGATAGGCGAAGAATATTCGGTTTTTACCCGATGGGATCATCCCGTCTTCATTAAATTCTAAATGGCCACCAATAATAATTGCAGCTTTGCCGGTATCTTTCATGCAGTCAATAGCATTAATTGCCATGATATGCTCTAGTCCTTTGATCTTATATTTGTCTGCCACCATCTCAGCATTTTCCAATTTACCAAAGGGAGGATTGGTAATTACTGCATCAAAATGATGATGGTAATTTAAAGGAAATGGCTTTTGTCCGTCTTGCGATGAAACCTTTAAAAACCCTTGGGTTTTTAAGTTATCTAATCGTACATCGTCAATTTCGTTGACAGTAAAATTTTTGGGATTACCGGCTATGGTTAATAATCCGTTTCCGGCAGAAGGTTCAAGTCCTGTAATGTTAGGTTTGTCAATGCCACAGAATAAACCCATTAAATACCCGACAGGGGCGGGGGTGGAGTATTGTTGCAATAAAATACTATGACTCGTCCTGTGGTTTAGACTTACCTGTTTTTCGTATAGCTCAACAATATCCTCATATTTTTCGTAAGTCGTTTTATGCGGTTGGTGAGCTAAGTCACGGGAGATGGTTACAATGGCAAGTTCTGTTAGTTCCTTAACATGATTTTGATCCTTAATTCCATAGTGCTTACCAATATTTTCAACGGACGTTTTATTTAGTTTTTCGCCGTCGGTAATGGATGCTATGATATGGGTAAGGAATGACATGGTTAGCTATTTTAAAAACAGGCTTACTAAAAATGCTATTCCACAGGTGATGGCAATTATAGTCGATGCTTCTTCAGGAAAGATGAGACATAAAATAGCAATGAGTATCAAGGCTATTATTGCCACAATGTGCATTGGCTTTAGTGACGTTTTAGTTTTTGAAATACTCATTTTAATTAATCAAATTATTAAAACCTGAAAGATGAGATGAGCAACAACCAAGTCCTGCCATTCCTGAAATGGTGTTATTGATTGTTTGATTGCTTTTCAAGTAACCAAGTGCTACAAAAGCTGTATTTACAGCCGGATAGGGTATTTTAACAAATGGAGGAATCAAGGTTATTTCAGCCCAGATTAGTCCACCGGATTTATAAAAACGTCCGGTTGTTTTCCCGATTCCTTCGTCTTTGAATACTTGTTTAATAACAATACCACCTGATCCTGGTGATTTGCGAAGATTCAAATTGTTGGCACTGCTGAGTACCATTATACCGGTATAATTAGCATAACTTTTGTTTCCTCCTTCAGCAATGTTTGATTGTAGATATTTTTGCATATCCGCATAGCTTTTACCCTTTGTTACCAAATTATACAAGTAAGCGGCAGCTGAAACACCCTGTAAAATCTCACTCACACTTGGCACTGGAGGCTTCGTTCCGGTATTCGTATTTGGAGGGGTGTCAGTATTGGTATTGGTTGATGGATTGGAGCTGCCCATCAATTTTGGAATCACTACAAAACCAATGGCAGTGAGACCTAATAGGGCGGCAATGGTTTGTTTTGAGGTTAATTTTCGCATATAGTATTTATAGTTAGTAGAATTTCAATAGAGTTAAACCTTTGTTATTTTGTTGGTATCAATCCAGCCAACTCCTTTATTGGTGAGATTTAATTCGGCCAGTACAATTCCCTTAAATTTTGCAAATGTTCCGGTTAGCCGTCCTATATTTTCTCCCTTCCCAAAACGCCAACTTATAAGCGGCGTATTTTCCACGAACGGATTAATCCACACATCAGCATTTTCAGTACTAAAAACAGATTTTAAAGCAAGACTTGGGATAGTTTTAAATTGACCTTCCTCAATGGAATTCAAAGTGAAATTATCTGCATCCAATGGGTTTTTAAAACCAAGATTCAGGTTGCTCACTTTGTCTTCTAAATATTTACCCGTTGGAGTAATCAGAAACCGGCCAAAAACATACGCCACAACTCCCCAAACAACAGTATTGACTAATTTGAGACCGGTTTCTTTTTTATCCATGGGTTAAAAATACTTTTTGGTAATAAAATTAGTCGATAAGTCCTTTATCAATCCACTGCTTTCGGAGTTGTTTTTAGAGCAGAATTTGGCGAGAATTTCTATGGACTCAGAATTTAAAGTATTGGCAATCGTTTGTAAATGATTTACAGTTTTGTAATTGTTTTCGGGTATTGAAAGTATTGCATCCATAATTATTATTAGGGTTGTATGTTTTTGTTATTATAAATTTCAATCACTTGTTGATGAAGCAAGGCAACGGTTTCCTGCAATTTTTGAGGATTCATACTATCCATCATGGCGAGCTGACTGGCTCCATCCATTACCACATCCGGATTAGGTATTTCTCCGCTGTTTAAACGGATTGCAAAATTTTGGATTTGGCCTTTTAAATCGGCTGTCATGCCTTCCAACCCTGTGTCGACGACTTCTGTTGGTTGCGAACTATTTGGATTAATACCTTTCCAGGCTAGTAGCATACCGGGAAGTCCGGTAGGCCCCAGAATATCTTTAGCGGAAACGCCTTCCAACATTTTGCTTAACCCACTTAATCCTTCTTTTTGGCCTTCTTGCACAGTCAATGCAGCTGAACGTTTTTCATGCTCCAATGCATTGCTATGTTTTTCGACTAATACAGATAGATTTACCCTGAGATCGCGGTTTGCATCCACTTCACTCTGGTACTGCAATTTGCAGTTATCATAAAGGGAGGTTAAATCTCTGATCCTTGCTTCGTAATTAAGTTTTTGCTCTGCAAGTTGTGCTTTTAGAAACTCCACCAAAATATTATTAATGGCAGACGGGGTATCATTCATAGTCCTTTTTGGGGTATTTAGAGTATCGTGTTTCGAAGATTGGTTTTCATTGAAAACCTTACGATCTGCTAAATTGCGGTCTGTCTCGCCCATGCATTCAGGGCTGCAAAACTTTGAATTTCCTTTTGAACTTACAGGATTGTTGCATCCTTGATTCTGGCAGATTATCATTCTGGCACAAAGGAAGAACCGATAAAAATAGCAACTACACCACCCCCCTGCCGGAGAATTAAATTAGGGCAGGACACCCCCCTTTAAATTTTGCTGGAATAGGAGGGAAAATGGAATTTTAATGAATGATTAGAGAGAAAATTGATTGATATAATTTGAATTAGAATATTAAACACCGCATTCTTTTGTAGTTTTGTCTTTTTCTGAAATTGAATTGTACTTAAAAACTTTTTCACTTTATGTATACATACTATCTTAAAATAATCTTGCTAATTATTTAAATTAAACAAAATATGGAAAAATTTAAAATATATTTTGAATGTGGTAATCGTAAAGCAAAATATAAGGAATACCAGGAAGCTATTTTAGATTATTCAAAGGCTCTTGCTATAATTTCGCAAATGTTGATCGATTCTAATAAAAATAACTTATTTAGTTTAAGTGACGATCAATATCGGTTATTTGAATGTCAAAATGAAGAAATGAATATTTATTATCCCAAAAATAAATATCGAAATATTAGTAAAATTATAAAAGCTATTTTTTTAAAAAGAGGGGATGCGCAATTTAATATTAAAGAATATGATGAAGCAATTTCTGATTACACAGCCGCAATCAAGATTGATCCCGAATATTGCGATGCTTTTTTAAAAAGAGGTGATGTAAAGAATATCCTGAAAGATTATGATGGTGCTATTGCAGATTATAACTCAGCTATTCTGATAAATCCTAAATTTACAGATGCAATTAATAAAAGAGGGGAAGTGAAATTTTCACTTAAAGATTATCAGGGTGCAATTATTGATTATACTTTTGCAATTGCAATTAATCCTCAAGATCCAATTTTATATATTAATAGAGGGAAAACATATTTATACCTTGAGCAGTATAATGAATCTATTACAGAATTCGACAAGGCTATTCGGATAAAGCTGGATTTTGCTGAAGCTTATTTTTACAGAGGCGAAGCATTGCGTCTACAGGGTTACTACAAAAAAGCTATCGCTGATTTTAGTTTGGCAATTGAAATTAACCCACAATACACAGATGCATTATTTTCAAGGGCAATTGCCAAGTCAAAATCTAATACTTATGGTGCAAAGAATGATTATTTTTTATATATTAAAATTAAGCCACAAAATTCTACAGCATATATAAATTTAGGAGTTATTGAAAGTAAATTAAAAAATTATAATGAAGCTTTAAAACACTATGATACCGCCATTAAAATTAAATCAGGCAACCTTGATGTTGCTTATTTTTATCGAGCAAATACTAAAATCAAATTATTGGATTTCGAAGGCGCCTTATCAGATTATAACAATTCAATAAAGTGTAACACTAACTATGCATTATCATATTTTAAACGAGGAAATGTAAAAATCATTTTGAAAGATTATAAAGGCGCTATTGATGATTATTGCAATGCTATTGAAATTAAACCAGAATTTAAAAAGGCGATAGTAGCAAGAGATAAACTTGTAAATTCCCGTCAGATAATTGAAAATCTAATTTCCGCCCTGAATAAAATGGGGGCGAAATTATATCATGCCTGCCAATATATAGATTTTCTTACTTTTTTAGAATTAGACGGTATTATTTCGAGACATAACATTAATAATTGCTTAGTTCGTGATAATGGCAAATTAGACAATCTGATTGAGAGTACATTAGGTAGACCTAGTTTTGGAACACTATGCACTACACCTTATCATCCTAGTCATCCAATGTACAGCCATAATAATCAAATCCACATGGAGTTAAGTGATAAAGGACATCCATTTGCTTTCAGTTCAGAAGATTCTAAATTTTCGAACGTTCCAAATCCTTGTGGTCCAATATTACTTGTACTTAATCCTGAAATTTTAAGATATGCAAGTGATGTATCAATTTTACTCTCTATGGGTAAGAATACTAGTACATACACCAAAAAAATATCTACTTACTCAGAAATGGATAGAATTTTTAAAAATATAATTACTAATTCAAATATTGAAGAAAAAACATTGGAAATTAAAAATTCCGATGAAATTAAGAAAGAATTTAATTTAGATAATAATTACACCTATTATCCTGAGCTTTGTATTACTGTGCCGAATGAGATTCTTGACTTTCAAAGTAATACGCACCAAATTATTGTAGACCCTTATCATGTAAACAACATTCAACTCCTTGAAATGGTAAAAGAAAAAGTTAATAGTAATAATATTTTAAAATCCCGGGAGTATATTTATAAAATAATAAAAAGGGAGTATATTTCTCAAAAAAGAGTTGATGACCTAAATAAAATTGTACCTTCATTAGTCAACAATGAAATTGAATGGGAATCTCCACAAGGACAGCAGTTTGATAAATCTCCATTTTTAATGGAATGGTATGAAAAAATTATAAATGATTCGTTCTTTAATTACAAATTATTTGAACAATTTCTTAAATGCCTTGAAATAGGAACCATTTCAGAATTAGTAAACAAAAGAATAAATATTAAAGATTTGGATGATAATTATGATTTTGAATCATGTTTTGCTGAATGGACTCATGGATATGCTGATAATGGATCAGATTATGATGAATTTGGTGGAGAATATGGTTTTGATGATGAAACAATAAATGATGTATTTGAAGGTAATCCTGATAATTATTGGAATGTTGATTAAGTATAAAAAATCATGAACATGAATTGATACTGTTCCGAAAGATAATCATCCAACAGAAAGCATTAAAATCGAAGAAATATTATTAATAATAACCTTTCAATCTGCTTTTTATCTATTTATAGGAAAATTAGAAATGGAGCTACTTTAAAAAACTGAAAATAAAGTATCACATAATAAAATATGACTCAAAAAGAAGCATTCCTAAAATATCTGGAACTAATGGATTTTGAAATGTTGGATTTAATCATGGATGATTCCATTACTTATTTTGGTGCAACAAAAAAGGTGTTTTTAGAAAAACTGAAATTTATAACAAGTTATTTGGATTTACCTGAAGCTGCCAATTCTATTAAAGTTTGGCAACACAAAAAGCATCAAAATATATATTATATCTACCTGAAATATATTAGCCGAACATCTAAATTTTTTATTGAAGAAGAAGATAATAAAATTAAAAAAATTTATACAAATCATAGAATTAAGAATAGGAATGATGCTATTCGTTTAACCTCCTTTGATTTATTTTTTATGGAGGATGAAATGGCAGATTTTATAGCAACCGATAAATATTTAAATTTATCAAATAAATGCAAGGATGCCTACGAAGAATTGGTGAATGATGAAATTCATATTCTAACATCAAAAGATATTTCGAACTATTTAATTAGACATGAAAATTTATTCAGGTCTGTTTGGGATCAATATAAAATTTCGAGTTATAGATATTTTACAAACTTTTATTTTATGCTTAATAATGATTTTAAAAAACTTAGGCATTTTAAGGAAGCAAATATTGCTTTAAAAACTTTTTCCAATTCTACATTACCTGAATTACACGATTGGTTAGTGGAATATTATTCTTTAGCTTGGACCAAAGTCAATTCATTTAATATTTCTTTCAGCAAAATAGACTTTGATGAAAAAACGATTCAATGGCTATTTTATTCAAATATCTATTTTACCGGCGAGGATTTTTTTACAATTATTAAATTCGATAAACTGTATTTTGAACAATATATGCTTTATAACAATAGTGTTTCGTAATCTATTAATCACTTAAAAATTATGTTGGGTTCGGTTTTTATCCTAAAAATCCGTTGGGTTCGGCATCTTCTCATTAAAGTCTGTTTTTGTTACCAATCCAAGACTTTTTAAATAAGTTTCAAATCCCTGCCTATCGCGATGGCCTGTTTGTCTCATAATATTAAATGGGGCGATTCCACTGATATATGCTCCAATAACCCCTGTATGCTTCCAGCTGTATAATGTGTATTCGCGTTTGCCTTTCAAATCTGGTATCATATCCAAAATCCATTCACGGTATTTTCCGCCCATACGTTTCGTTTCAATTGGGATTAATCCTGGCAACATTCTGTCTTTAGAAAACAAATAAGATTCAGGAGATAAATCCCAAATGCCAAATTCAGTAAAGAGAGCGGCAAGGTGATCCGTTATTTGAATATTACGGGAAAAGATTCGTTTTGTATTATCTATACCTTCCAAATAAATATAACCCGGTTGAACATATCCAATATGCTTGCGTTGGATACTACAAATTTCATTAGTACGCATTAATGTATAATACATGAACATCGCCAAAAAATAAGCTTGTGGCCACTTTTCCTTTGAATACTCAAAAATGGCAAGTTTTTGCTCCTTATTAAAAGCAATATTTTTACCCATTCCGGCTTTCACCTTGTCGATATTAATAAATGGATTTTTAGAAAGGGGAGGGGTGTCCTGTTTTAAAAGGACATTAATCATTGTTTTTATTGTATCTGTGAAATTATTTGTAGTCCTATTACTGAATCCTTTTACGCCAAGATAATTTTGAAATTGGCGGGCAATATCTCCCGTAAATTTTTCAATCGAATGTTTTTCGTAATTATTTTCCTTAATAAAATCAATAAAGCCATTGATATAATAGGTGTAATTTTCTTTGGCTCTGGTTCCCAGTCGGGCTTTTTTGAGATTGAATGCGAAATTAACCGCATCAATAATGGTTAATTTATTTGGATCGTAATATTTGTTATTACTCAGTTTGTTGGAATTATGCACATAACCGGTAGTAAGTTTATTTGATATATAGGGAATAACGATCATTTGAGCTGCTGTTATTTGCTCATTTGGAGTATCTCCTGGTATCTTAAAATATCGTATGCGAACAAGCTTTCCTAAGTTTTCATCATACACATGATAAACCACATGGATTCTTTGGTCTTTTGCCTTTTTTGAGGGTATAACAATTTGAGGTAAAATGTAGGGGAGTTGGCTGTTGCTCATGTAAGAGATTTTCTCTGGAGTAACCAGCTTAATTGTATTCTCCACTTTTAATGCCACTTTTTGCAAAAACGTTGTTTGCGTTTCGTTAAAGTGCTGATTTTCAGTGTTTAAATAGTGCCCAGGACCGGAGTCGAACCGGTACGAGTGTAACCTCACAGGTGTTTGAGACCAGCGCGTCTACCAATTCCGCCACCTGGGCATTAAAAGACTTTAAAAGAACGTATTTAAAGGGCTGCAATATTAGCCAATGTTTCCTTTAATC
>CANJWH010000021.1 GCA_947478465.1 Bacteroidota bacterium | reverse complement strand
CATGTCAATGGCAACACACGTTTTCAGGGCAATTCCTATATAATAAATAACAATTATCATCGGGCCTACAATTCAGGAAACACTATTTCATATGCTGTAGCGGGAATGAGTACATTAAACACTTTGGATTTCGGAGATTCAGGTATTCCCTATCTGACCCGTTTCTTCCTGAACAGTACCAACAGTGTAAACGGATTGCAGTTTTATTCAACCAGCTACCCGCAGTTGATGTATCTT
The DNA here is from genome assembly GCA_947478465.1 of Bacteroidota bacterium. Taxonomy (GTDB): domain Bacteria; phylum Bacteroidota; class Bacteroidia; order SXHM01; family SXHM01; genus SXHM01. The sequence goes on along the minus strand of CANJWH010000021.1, from coordinate 44,921 downwards.
GACGGGTTTAATGGACGTGTGGGAATAAACACAATCTCACCTTCATGCCGTCTGCAGGTAAATGGTGCAGGTAGTACCACTGTTGACCTCATCGTAAACGGCCGTATAAAAACAGGTGATGGTGCCGGCTATGGAGGTATATGGCTTGATAATGGAAATAATAGTTTTGTGGGCGAAGATTCACCTAATAATAATGTGGGCTTTTATACCAGTGGAGCTGGTTGGGCTCTAAATGCAAATAAAACCTCTGGCGCTGTGGGTATTGGGGTTGTTGCCCCTTCATACCAGTTGGAGCTTTCTACCAACTCAGCCGGTAAACCTTCGTCCAGCACATGGGCTATTACATCTGACGAGCGCCTTAAAACCATTGATGGTATTTACACCAAAGGATTGAAAGAGGTATTGGCGCTTCAGCCCATTGAGTATCATTATAAGAATGTAGGTGAACGCAAATTCAGTGAACAGGTGCTTAGCAAAGGCAATATCGGTTTTTCAGCCCAGGAAGTTCAGAAGGTGTTTCCTGAAGCGGTGGGCACTGATGCTGACGGCTACCTCAACCTTGATATGCATGCTATATTGGTTTCTTACACCAATGCCATTAAAGAGCAGCAGCAGATGATTGAAGAACTGAAAAAAGAAGTGGAAATTCTTAAAACCAGGATAAAGTAAGTACTGTACTTTAAAATCAAACAAAAGCGCCTTCTTGCAACAGACAAAAGGGCGCTTTTGTTTGTAAGTTATACTGAACTAAACTATTTCAGTTAATTTAGCCAACCTTATGAAAAGAAACAGTTTAGCAGTTTTATGCTTTGCGGCAGTTCAATTACTGACATCATCCGCTGATGCGCAATCCATCAATTTGTATGAAGATTCGGTTCATACCCCTTTTGTTTATGGCGTAGCATCCGGTGACCCAACAGATACCAGTGTGCTGATATGGACAGCAACCATTGCCGCGCCTTCTTTTCACAGCGAACTAATTAATTGGGAGCTGAGTACCGATTCTTTGTTTTCTGTACAAATTGTAAGTGGAACAGAAATGGTTGACAGCAGCCACGGTTATACCATCAATACCGAAGCCACAGGACTGCAGGCAGGCATGAAATACTATTACCGTTTTGAGTGGCAGGGTAATTATTCAGTAACCGGAATAACCTATACCGCTTTTGCCGATGAACCCGATAGTTTAAATTTAGGTCTGGTAAGCTGCAGCAGTTTATTCTCAGGGTATTTTAACGGCTACCGTCAGTTGGCACACATGCCGGGAATGAAAGGACTGATACACGTGGGTGATTTTATCTATGACTTTGCAGATGATAATGAATTGATACGCATACCCGCAGACTTTACAGAGCCCGATGATACGATTACAGAAAACTGGCGTGCCATTCATCGTTTGTATTTAACCGACCCTGATTTGCGCGAAGCCCGCAGAATGTTTCCGTGGATATGCACCTGGGATAACCATGATGTGGTGCGTAGTAATCCCGCCCATTCGTCACAGGCTTATCGTGAGTTTGTTCCTTTTCGCGGTGATGCTTCAGATTCCTTACGTATCTGGAGAAAAGTATCGTACGGTCCTCTGCTTGATATTTTTATGATTGATATAAATATACAGGGCGGCATAGATACTTTTCCTTCGGGCACGCTTAAAGCAATGTCTGATGAGCAGTTTGACTGGCTTAAAGCCGGGCTGGCTGCTTCAACTGCAAAATGGAAATTTATAGGCAGCGAAAAGCTGTTTGCTCAATGGGATTTAACCGGTTTTCCTTTGCCGGGCAGTGGGTTATCAAAAACGTGGAATGGTTATCCCGAAAGCCGCGATTCATTGCTGACACATTTGCGTGATAATAACATTGATAACACGGTAATTCTGAGTGGTGATTTTCACATGAATATCTGGAGTGATATAACAACTGATCCTTTCAATCCTTTGGTTTACGACTCTGCCACCGGCAACGGCAGTATTGCCATTGAAATGATGGGCATTAGTTTGTCGCGTGGTAACCTAGATGAATCAGGAGTTCCGTATTCACTGGCACCTAACTTTCATCAGGCCTCTTTAAATGCTAACCCGCACCAGCAGTATATTAATCTGTTTGATAATGGCTTTAATACCATCAGCCTTTTCTCAGATAGTCTGGTGGCCCGCTCTTATCTTTGTCCTATTCTTGAGCTTAGCGATGCTATTGTATTGGATGCCAAACGTGTATGCATGGCAGATGATAACCATTGGCAACGGGTATTATCTACCTCGGTTGAAGAAATAGGGGTATCAGGTTCATTTATGGTTTATCCTAATCCTGCATCGGATTTTATAACGTTTACCACACCAGATAATAATGTAGCTGTAACAGTTACCATTTACTCTGCCACAGGGCAATTAGTCCATTCCGAAATAGTGAGCAACAATCAGCAGCAAATTAAGGTGAGTAATTTAAGGAGCGGAATGTATATGATGGAGGCAAGGTCTGATAAGGGAACTGAAGTGCAGAAATTGATTATTCAACGGTAAAGGCATAAAACGCAAAGGGCTAAGGCCTGCTGCTAAAAGCCTGAATGTAAAAAGAAGAATGATAAATATTTTTCTATGTTTGCAATCACCTCCCTAAAAAATACAGCATGAAAAGAATACTCCTCTCTGCAATAATCTTAACCGGCATAGGCAGTTCAGTTATTGCTCAAAACAATATGGGTATTGGTACCCTTACCCCAAATGCAACAGCTGTTTTAGACCTCTCTGCAAATGATAAAGGTTTGCTTATTCCGCGACTTACAACTTCACAACGCACAACAATAGTAAACCCTGCTACAGGCCTGTTAGTTTATGATATAAGCACCAGTTCATTCTGGTATTTCAACGGAATAATATGGGTTGAAGCAATTGGCCCGCAAGGACCTGTTGGTCCAACCGGCCCTAACGGTATAAACGGAATTATGGGTCCGCAGGGAGTTGTCGGTCCGCAAGGTCCAACGGGCCCTGCCGGTGCAATGGGTGTTACCGGAGCAAACGGATCAGATGGCGCCACAGGCGCAACAGGTCCTACCGGTTTAACCGGAGCTCAGGGTGCACAAGGTGCAACAGGTGCTAACGGAACAAATGGGAATGATGGAGCTACGGGAGCAACAGGTGCTACAGGCCCCAGTGGTTTAAACGGAGCTAACGGAGCAACGGGCGCAACAGGAAGTGCCGGAGCAAACGGAGCAACTGGCGCTACGGGATTAACCGGTGCAGTTGGTCCCCAAGGTGCTACCGGAGCAAATGGTGCAACGGGAGCAAACGGAACAACGGGTGCAACAGGTGCTAATGGTGCTACAGGAGCAAATGGTGCTACAGGTTTAACAGGAGCAGTTGGTCCGCAAGGTGTTACAGGCCCTTCAGGTTCAGATGGTGCTACCGGATTAACCGGTGCAGTTGGTCCGCAAGGCGTTACAGGCCCTTCAGGTTCAAATGGTGCTACCGGATTAACCGGTGCAGTTGGCCCGCAAGGCGTTACAGGTCCTTCAGGTTCAAACGGAGCTACAGGTGCTACCGGTGCAGCAGGTTCAAGTGCATTTTGCACAGGTTCTGCAGTAAACTACATCACTAAATTTTCGAGTGGTACAGAAATATGTAATAGTGTTATGTATGATGATGGAACAAACGTAGGGGTAGGCATGTTTCCAGGATATAAATTTGATGTGGCTGGAAAAGGTCGTTTTCGCAATACTACAGGCACTATGAGCGCAGACAATACCGGACAAATTGAAATTTCAAATGCAGGTGTAGGTCAACCTTATATTTCTTTTCACAAGGAAGGTGTTTGGGGTGGTCATTTTGGCCTGGATGCCGATAATTGGTTCAGTACGCGCGGATGGAGTGCAGGTGCAACAGGTTATACCAGTTTTAAAACAGGAGCAATTGCCTCTTATGGTCAGGCCAGTTTTTTATATCAGGGCGGACAAACTGATGGAACCAGTAATGTGGTTTTAAGAAATGACGGAGTTACTTCCTACATTTTCCCATGGGGAACCCCCTATGCCGGAAGTAATCTTTATTTAGGTGGTGGCGCTCCTGTAAACCTTTCAGTAAATGGTACCATTCGCTCATATGGCAGCACGGGAACACTGGATGGCAGCGGAAATGTATATGTAATGGCCGATAATAACGGTACATTATACAAAGGTGCATCACCCGATTACTCGGCTGAATTTTCTGTTTCGGTAAATGGAACGGGTACTTATTCAACCAACGCTCCCGCTGGTTACGATAGCAATAACAGTGTATGTTTTTTAACCAATGTAGCGGGTAAATTTTCTTGGGGGGCAGGTGAGTATTGTAAGATAGGAACTTCAGGCTCAACCTGGCAGGTTCAGGTTCAGGCTGCTACATCCAGCCAGATTTCCTGCAGCGCAAGATGTATCAGGTTTAAATAGAAGTTGATAGCGTTTAAACAAAACAGCCCCGCCATTGGCGGGGCTGTTTTGTTTTCATTGACAATTATCCATTGACTTCCTACTCTTTCACCACCTTCAAATATCATATTGTGCCTAGTTTGCAGAAATTATTATCTTTGTTCAGACAATAACAAACCTAAAACCAAAAACATGACCGGAACAAAACCGACAGTGGTACTTTTTTTTGTACTTTTTTTATGTTTCACGTTGCATTTAAATGCCCAGATTGCTGAGTCTGACTTGTTGCTTACAGAAGCCCGCCAAAGTGATTATGTGAAATGGGATGCCATTACAAAAAACAAGATAATATCATTAAGGGAAACAATGTACTATCCTGATAAAACTACCGGCAAAGTGGATATGAAAAAGCCTGATTTAATTACTCTTTTAGGGATTTATTACCTGGGTGATATTGCCATGCCTACCGAAGAAATGGTAGCCAATGGAAGTGATACCACCAAACTTACAGCACATACCATATGGGGCTATTATAATACAGGGCAGTTGCTAAAATATGAAAGCACAGCTGAAGGAGGTTGGAAAGAACCAACCACAATTAAAATTGTACTGGAGCGTGATGTCTCGGGCGCTATTACAAAATTCAGCTATTCAAATAATAATGATTTTAAAAATCAACCGCCCGGTAAGGAACATCGCCCTAAATGTCAGGTAAAAAACGGTTTTCTTGGATATGCAAAAGACAGGTACGTTGATGATGGAAAAGATATGGAAATAGAGCATACTTATAATTACGACAGCAACAACAACCTTATTTCTGCCTACAACAATCTGGCAAAAAAAGTAAACGACCCCAGCGTAAAAACGCAAGGTCTATGGCTATATGACAACACGTATAAATATGATAATACCAATCACCTTGTTGAGAAAAATGACATTGTATATTATACCCAAAGTGATTTTATCGCTGCCAGCGATACTGTTTTTGGCTATTATGGTGATGAGCCTTACCGCACTAAATATGTAAAAGAACTCCCTCATGGCGATATTCCCAAAAAAGTATCAAATGATGAAAGTCATTACACATATGAGTATGATGCACAACACCGGATGGTAAAACTGACCTGCACACGTTCTTATGATGATAACCTTAATGATGGAAAAAAAGCTACACCGGCTACCCATTGGGAAGAATACACCTATAATTCAGAAGGCATTCCTGAATTTATAAAATCGTATAACAGCGGTGGTCTGGAATGGGTTAAAAAACTGGTGTGTACTAAATAAGGAGCAAAAAAAAGAGGTTCACAGAGTTTTTTAATTTTTCTCTGTGAACCTCTGTGCCTTCTCCGGCTGCTTCTCTGTGTAATGGTTTAAGAACTTACCACTACTTCAAAAATCGGTGTTCCTTGTTCGATATTCTTTATTCAACTACCCCTCCACCACCTTTTTACTCACCACCACGCTCAGCGGACCTCACTCCCGACCTCTCTCCTTGGAAAAAGGAGAGAGGAGCCAAACGCGAGCACGCAAACTGCCGTATTGTAAGTGGGCAATTAAATGTGTAGTCCTCTGCTTCCCTCTCCTTTTTTTAGGAGAGGGACTGAGGGTGAGGTCATTACCCCTCCACCACCTTCTTACTCACCACCACACTTAACGGACTTACCCCACCGGCATTCATAGCCCACATATAGAAGTAGTAGGTAGTGCCTACGGCAAGGCCGGTAAATTTTTTTCTGCGGGCTTTGTTCAGGTCTTGTATAAACTGAATGCTGCCTGGGCCGGGTGTTGGCCCCGGAGTAGGCCCGGCAGGAGATACATTGCTAAACGCCACTATCTGCCCCAACTCATTGATACCCATGCCATCGGGAATAGGGTTGTTGGCTACCAGCAGACCCCCATAGCTTTCAGCATTTGTAACCTTGGCACAATCAGCAGTTAGTTCACCGGGCAGCCCTCTTGTAAGAGTTACCGTTTGTGGCTGCAAGGGTGCATTTATCTTACTTGAGCTGCTTTTGGTAGGTTCAAATCCTGACAGTAAAATGGTATTAGGATTATTGTTTGCCTCTGTGTTTACATAGGTGCTTAATACATCCAATGCCAGCATCAATGCTTTTTTGGCATCGCGGTAAGGACCTAATTGTGCCGTGCCCCCTGATTCAAATAATGATAGCTTATTGGCAAAGTCAGTAATCAGTGCCTGAAACGCCATTAGAGGCATAGGTGGGGTTAAAAAGGTTGACGGATTATTGAAAATGCCATCACGTACTGTATTAGCAAAAATTTCTATTAAAGCTATTTTAAGATAGTGATAGCTTAGTCTGCAACGAATTTTATAAAGTGCCATAATTTATTTGTTTTAAATTTTAATAATTAGTTAGTTAAGTTATGTTAGTTGATTTTATTGTTTAAGTTGATTTTGTGCTTAATTACCAGTCAATAGTTCTTTGTTCTCATTCAATGGTTCTGTGTTCTTGTTAAAAAGTTCTTTGTTCTCATTCAATGGTTCTGTGTTCTTGTTAAAAAGTTCTTTGTTCTCATTCAATGGTTCTTTGTTCTCATTAAAGAGTTATTTGTTCTCATTCAATGGTTCTTTGTGCTCAACAAAGGGTGTTTTGTTCTCATTAAATGGTTCTTTGTGCTCAACAAAGGGTGTTTTGTTCTCATTAAATGGTTCTTTCTTCTCATTAAAGAGTTCTTTGCTATCATTCAATGGTTCTTTGTTCTCATTAAAGAGTTCTTTGTTCTCATTCAATGGTTCTTTGTTCTCATTAAAGAGTTTTTTTGTTCTCATTCAATGGTTCTTTGTGCTCAACAAAGGGTGTTTTATTCTCAATTAAGAGTTCTTTGTTGTATTTTCAGTATGTCAAAGAGCGCGGTCAACTTCGTCATGCTGAACTTGTTTCAGGGTCTTGATTTGATAAGAGAGATGCTGAAACAATCCCGATAACTATCGGGACAGCATGACGATGATTGACAGCGCAAAGAAATACCATAGAGCAGGGCAGTGGTATACCCTTTCCGGGGTAATGTTATGGCTTGGCACCCTGCTTGCCCTACCCTTAAAAGGGTAATTTACAGGTTGTGTATCTGGCGGTAATACTTGTTGGCTAAGTAACTGAGCACCAGTTTGTCGTTATAGGGCGGGCCTATTTTATTTCTTACGTTTTTGCGGTGGGTGTCATACGTTTCGGGCGAAATGAATAGTTTATCACTTGCCGTTTTTTTATCGGTGCCTTGTGCCAGGTATTCAAACACCTCCAGTTCGCGGTTGCTTAGATTATTGATATTGGTAATCAGCTCATCTACATCCAAACCTCTGATAAGGTCATTCAGTATCTGGTGGTCGGTGCTTAGGGTATGCTGAGTTTGATACAGTAGGGTAAGTATAATGGGTTCATGTCCCTTACCAATATCCACAAGGCAGGAGCAGGAGTTAAGCCAGAATACCCTTGCCTTTACATCTTTAAACTTGAAAGTGCACCGGTAAGTATCGGCAGTTGTGGTGCAGAAGTGTTGCAGAAACAGGGCATGGTAAGCCATGTTAGTACTTTGCTTAAATGCTTCATTGTAATCGGTATATACATACTCACTTGAACCTTTCTTTTTGCCGAGTAAACTAAAGAAACGCCTGCTTGCAAAGAAGGCATCAACCGCCCCGGGATGGTGTAAAACAATGCAGAAATTAAAGGTGGCAGCTAACTCATCCAGCAAAGGAAGGTCATTACCCCGGCTTATGTTGCCAAGGTTCAGCTTCTCCCTCATCCTCTTCACCACGCGCTGCATGTCTCTGTCAAAGTAATCCATGATTAATCACTTTATTTTTAACACCGTGTTAGCGCAAATTTATAAACTTTTTTTAAAACACCAAAAATTGATATTCACGGGTTGGTTGGTTAATACTGTTGGTTGAAACTAAATTTCACACGATTTGTAAAGTACATGAATACTTGATTAAATTTACACACTATTAATATTAAGTAATGCTTATTTCCAGTTCTTCTTGCAGTTGGAAAGCATTGCTAACAAAGGTTTGATAACATTAACACGGTATTAGCGCGCTAAAACCTTTACGGTGATTTCCGATCTGGGAAAGAAAAAATAATAAACAAATTAGGAGAATAACAACTTGCTCATGCCGGCCTTTGTCTTGCTTCATTTATTTATTTTAATATAGTATCCAAATTGAATATAAAACAACTACCTGCCACTTTATCTTTAGTTACTTGGTTGTTAAAAATATTAACGCTATTGATTGTAACTGCAATTTTGGTGCTATGGGCAAGTATGTTGACGTAGAAACAATTCTTTATAGTATAAAGCACTGCTAAAAATAGAAGCCACATTAAAAAGTCCGTCTATGCTATTTGATAGTGGAAACGGCATATTGATTATTGAAGGCAAATCGTATATTGAAGACGCATTATATTTTTATAAACCACTGATTGCCAAAATAAAAGACTATGTTAATCAGCCCTGAGTATTAACAGTAATCACTATTAAAATGGAATATTTGAACACCAGTTCTTCCAAATCTTTAATGGAGATTTTGAAAAGATTTGAGGCAATAAATAAACCCAATGAGGTAATCATAAACTGGCATTACGAAAAGTGTGATGAAGACATGATGGAAATAGGTCAGGATTACCAAGACATCATGAACCAGCCTTTCAATTTTATTGAATACTAGTATAAATTTCATCCCACCTCCAGTTTATAACCATGTCAGAAAACAGCTTTGAACGATTTGAACGAAAAAAAAAAGGAACGCGAGCGAAAAACAATCCTGTTTGCCCTGGTAGTTCTTACTATTATAGTGGCATTTTTAATCTTTATTATCATAAAATAATTCTGGTTGAGCTGGTATAGCCCCTCTGGGCACCGGTGCACCCATTGACACCGATGTGGCTCTGCTGTTGCTTGCAACAGCTGCCTTTGGCGTATGGAAACTGCGCAGGTAAATACCCGGTTGCAGAGCCTGTAACTCAACGGGTATTTTAACATCCCGACCTTTGAGCATAGGTTTTGATTAGCCTATGGTCACCAAACATAATACCCAACCATGAATAAATTTTTCATATATTCGTACTGTTTTAATAACATTACGCATGAGCATTAATTCCACAACTGTAGATTCCGTAACTGTGGAAGGCTCATTTACGGCATTGCTTTTAAGTAACGGTATTGTTGAAATTCACTGGCATCCTGATTTGGAGCAGGTAGAAGTAATACACCTGACCCAAATCCGCGAAATACTTTTTCAGTTTGGCAAGGGTAAGAAAATGCCCATCTTCTTTCCGGTCAAACAATTTGTAGCCATAAGCAAAGAAGCCCGTGCCGATGCAGCAACTGAAGCCGGAGGCATCTACACACTGGCAAATGCAGTGCAGCTGAATAACACTATGCAGCAATTAATATTCAACTTTTTTATGGTATTTAATATGCCAAAAATTGCAACCAGAGCTTTTACCAACCGCAATGATGCTTTTGAATGGTTGCTGCAATTAGAGGCAGCGAATAAGTAATTTTCTTAGACGTATATTTCCATACAGTTTTATTCGGTTTTTTGCACCTCAGTCAGCAAAAGCATCTTCAATAGTAAATATAACTACTTTCGGCCCCTGTTTTAAAAACCAGATACATGCCTCGTCACTTCGTACATAATAAAGACCTATCCCCTCCTATGTTTGAGAATAAATTCTTCGATTATTTTTCGAGGGTTCATTACTCCATAGTGCTTATTGTTTATCTGCCAGTTGTTGCCTGGTTTTTATACCAGTCATTTAATGCTCCCCAACTTACTATTGCAGGCATTATAATGTGGGTGCTATCCGGTCTTTTTTGCTGGAGCATTATGGAATATACTCTGCATCGTTTTGTTTTTCATTATCACCCCACCAGCAAAACAGGTAAACGCATACACTTTGTTTTACATGGTGTGCATCATGATTATCCCAGTGATTCAAAACGTCTGGTAATGCCTCCGGGAGCAAGTATTCCCCTTGCTCTTCTTATCTATTGGATTTGTTTGTTAGTGTTTGGCCCTGTTCACACCGCCCCGTTTTTTGCAGGCTTTGTATTCGGTTACATCGTTTACGATATGAGCCATTATGCGGTGCACCACATCACTTTCAAAAACAAACTGTTTAAGGCCATTAAAAAACACCATATGCTGCATCATTATAAAGACCCCAATGCAGGTTTTGGTTTTACTTCCACTGTTTGGGACAAAGCTTTTGGCACCGATTTTAAAAAAGACGAGTAAAAGGGATTAGTCTATTTTTCGGGTGCGGCTTTTCAAAAAAGCAATGGCCTCTTCATCACTGTTAAAGGTGTAGCCCACATTTACCATGTGGCTTGCCAGAAACTTATATTGTTTAAGCATCAGCAGCAGCCAGATGAAGAAAAAATCAATGCCTTCAAATACAATAGCCTTTTGTTTTCCGTACTCAGCGGTGTTGGCAATAAAGTCGGCCGGCATATCGGTCCAGTGCATTTTGGGCGTAAGGTGATGACCAATGTGGTAGCCGTCATTAAAGCACTTTTTGTTATATCCTGAATTGATGCAGGTAATACTGTTGAGGTAGCTGTTGCCGCTGTTACTGGCATCAATAAAGGCATGTTGTCCCCAGTTGCCGGCCATCATGGCAAAGCGGGTAAGTGTAAATGGTACAACAAAAACCACCAGCATGGCCTGCCAGTTTACAAATGCCAGAGCAATGCAAAGCAGAAAAAATGAAAGCTCGCCCCGTATAACTTTTCGCATCAGCTTTTTACGCTTTTTGCGTTGAAAGTAATTGGCAAGTTCAATCAACCCGATGAAGAAAAACTCAAGATAATAGCGCAAAAAACCACGCAGGCTGTCGCGCTGATAACTCATGGTGCTGCTGCAATCGTCCTTAAGATTATTTTCTGCGTGGTGCATACCCACATGATGACTGAAATACGTCTCGGGTGATTGCCCGAAGAAAGGACCTATCACCCAAGGAATAATTCCGTTTGCCCAATCGTGTTTGCGTTTAAAAAGCGCATTATGGCTGGTATTATGCAGCATAAGCGTAAACGGTCCCATAAAATAAATGAACACAGAAAGTATATAAACCACTGCCCCAAGAGTCCACATCCAGCCCTGCAAAAGGGGAGTAAAAAGAATTACGCCAAGAGGAATAACAAAAAGAAAAATCTGAAGACACAGGTAAACAAAGGGCAGGTCGCGCTCATCATTAATAAGGGTAATAAATAATTTGTCTAAAACACCCGGCCGGTCGTTTTTAACAAACCCCGGGTCACTTATTGCAGATAGCGTTCTCATGTAGTTTTCAAAAGTATATAAAATAGTAAACCATTCTGTAATTGTATTTATTCTGCAAACATTCCGATAATTAATTCCGATAATTGTGTTTAAAATATAGGTTATCTTTACAGCCTCAAATAACCTTATTATTATGAATAAATTCAAACACACATTACTGCTTCTGTTTATTGCTTTTGCAGCCTCAGCTCAAACAATAACTGACCCGGTTGAATACAACGATTATTTTGTAACCAATCAGAATAAAATAGGTGACGAGTTACTTAAGTTGATTGGCATGTTTGATAACCTGCCCGAAGACAAAGCCATTGTTAATGCCCAATTAAACAAAGTTATAGCAGAATGCGATAATGCAATTGCGGCAGTAAAATCAATAAAACCCATTGCCAATGAATTTAATTTGCGCAATGCATCAATGGATTTGTTTGTCTTTTATAAATCAACCATGAGTAACGACTATCCTCTTATGATTGATGAACTGTATAAGCCTGCACCTGACATGGAAAAGCTTAATGCCGTTCTTTTGAAAGTTCAGGATGGCGAAGCTATTGTAGACAAGGAATTTCAGGAAGCGCAGCAGCAATTTGCAACTTTTCATAATATTAAGTTAGAAGAAAATGAGTTGCAGGGTGAGTTTGATGGCGAAGAAGAATAAAACAACAATTAATTAATCAATAATAAAAATGACAAAATCTTATCTCTTATCCATAACACTGCTATTTGTAATAAGCTTATCAGATGCACAAACAGCAATGCAGTTCAGCGGCAATAGTTGCAATGGCGATCCGGTTGACCTTTTTGCAGATCTGGATGCAGGCAAAGCAGTTTTGCTGCATTTCTTTATGCCTAACTGCGGTGCTTGTCCTCCTCCGGCACAACGCATTCAAAAAATGGCTAACAAAATCAATGCTGTTTTTCCTGGAAAAGTAATTGGATATGCTTTCCCTTATGAAAACTCAAGTAGCTGCATAGTAGCTTCAAACTGGGTTGCTACCAGTAATGTATCAACACTGTATACTCCAATGGATAGTGGTGAAGCGCAGGTAGCTTATTACGGTGGTTTTGGTATGCCAACAGTAGTTCTGCTGGGCGGTATGGACCACAGAGTATTGTTTTCAACACAAAGTTTCTCATCAAGTGATACTACTATTTTGAGAGATAGTATTCTTGCCTTGTTCAATTCCGCAACGGGTATTCAGGACTTGCAGGGAGGAGTAAATTCTTTCAATGTATATCCTAATCCGGCAAACGATAATGTAAGCGTTACGTTTACATTAACTGAAACTTCAGATTACACCATTAATATAACCGATATAACCGGCAAACAGGTTGCACTTATTTCAGATGAAAAGCAAAAAGGCGTTGTTACAAAGCAAATAAACACCACGGCTTTGCCTAACGGTAATTATATTGCCCGTATTCTAACAGATGAAAATACTGCAACCCAAAAGTTTACCGTTTCGCATTAAACAATGAATGCAGTCCGGCAAATAGTTTTTTCAGCAGTATTATTATTTTTCACTGTTGATTTTTCTGTTGCGCAAAATCCGTTATTTATTCCGCCAACATTATCGGGCACATCATTTGACTTGAATATTCAGAATGGAACAACCCAGTTTTATCCGGGTATTAATACGCCTACTTACGGAATAAACGGTGCATTACTGGGCCCTACCTTAATTGTAAATAAAGGAGATTGGGTAACAATGAACGTTACCAATAGTTTAACCGGTTCGGGTAATTCAACTACTATCCACTGGCACGGTTTGCACGTTCCTGCAATGGATGACGGAGGTCCGCATCAGATTATAGAACAGGGCACAACCTGGAGCCCGAATTTTCAAATTCTGAATTCGGCAGGAACATTCTGGTATCATCCGCATGGCGATAATAAAACCGACCGCCATGTTTCAAAAGGCATTGCAGGAATGTTGATTGTAAAGGATAGTGCTGAAGCAGAACTAACGCTGCCACGAACCTATGGCGTTGATGATTTTCCGGTTGTTGTTCAAACCAAAGCATTTGACATTTTAAATCAGATTGCAATTTCAACCGAAATGGACACGGCTGTTTGTGTAAATGGAACAATGCATCCATACTTAAATGCCCCGGCACAAGTTATACGTCTGCGATTGCTCAATGGCTCATCATCACGCAGCTATAATTTTGGTTTTACTGATAATAAATCATTTAAAATGATTGCAGGTGATGCCGGTCTTTTAAACAATGCAGTAGCACTAACACGAATCAGATTAAGCCCTGGTGAGCGTGCCGAAATACTACTTGACCTGCAAGGCATGACAGGGCAAACCATTAACCTTTTCAGTTTTAGTTCTGAGATGCCCAACGGAATTTATGGTGCAGCAACAGTGACCGGAATGATGGGTGGAACCATTCCCAATTATAACTTAAACCCTTTGAATGGTGCTGATTTCGGGGTGTTACAACTTAATGTTGTTGCACCAACAGTTAATCCGGTTACAACTATGCCGGGTTCACTTATAACCAATACACCATGGACTGAATATTCGGTTTCAAGAAACTTCATTCTGAGGCCGGATACAATGATGAGTCCATTGGGACAAGTAGCAGGTCCTTTTAACATCAACGGAGTTCATTTTGATATGAACACAATCAATTTTTCTACCTACCTCAATACCACCGAAAAGTGGAAGATAACCAATAATACAGGCATTGCACATCCGTTTCATATTCACGATATGCACTTTTATCTGTTGAATATTAATGGAGGTTCGGTTCCTGATTATGAACAGGGTAAAAAAGATGTTGTGTTGGTTATGCCCATGCAATATATTGAGTTTATAACAAAGTTTGAAGATTTTGCAGACGCTATGACTCCCTACATGTATCACTGTCATTTATTGCACCACGAAGATGATGGAATGATGGGTAGTTTTACAGTAATTGATACCACTTCAGCAGGAGTTCTACCCATAGAAAAAACCAAGTTTATTATTTATCCTAATCCTGCTCAAAATTTCATTTCAATAAAATTTGAAAATCAGATTTCTTCGGCAGAACTATCTATTATTAATTTGCTTGGCGAAATAGTTTTATCTTCAAAGATTAACAATATTAATACTGCAAGAATTGATGTTGCTTCGCTAACCAGTGGCATTTACTTTTTTCAAATCATGGCGGATAATGAATTTCAGCAAATGAAATTCATAAAGGAATAATTTCCCCATTTTTAGCCATATATAATTTACCATAATTGCAAACATTGTAAAGTTTAGGGTAAAAGAAATTGCTCTTCAAACAAAAGCAAAGAAGACATAAAACACCAACTTATTTTACCTACCTTCGCCTCTTCTCAAAATAAATCACCCCGAATGAAAAGGCTTTTTAAAATACTTGCAGGTATTGTATTGTTTTTTGTACTGCTGGTTGCAATAGCAAAATTTAGCGGCAATGGCTACCTTGTAAAAGGTTTGTGGGCAAGTTACCTGCATGGCAACAACTCAGCTACTATTGATGATGCAAAGTTTTTTGATACCCATATTGTTGAAGTTGCTGAGCAACCCAAAGAATGGGATTTACATCTTAATTATAACAAAGCACCTTTAAGTCCTGAACTTAAATCTACACTTGAACAAATTCAGACTGTTGCTTTTGTAGTTATTAAAAACGACAGTATTCTTACTGAAAATTATTGGGATGATTATTCAGCCAACTCTCAGACAAATTCATTTTCAATGGCAAAAAGTATTACCACTATGTTGGCACAAATTGCCATTCAAAAAGGAATGCTGCAAGGTTGGAGCCAAAAAGTAAAAACTATTTTCCCCGAAATTAAAGGAGCACATGCAGATGAACTGGAACTGTGGAACCTCAGTACCATGAGCTCGGGTTTAGAGTGGGACGAAAAATATAAAGACCCTTTCAGCGTTACTGCAAAAGCCTATTACGGTGATGATGTAAAAGGGCTTATGCTATCACTTCCTATTGTTGATGAACCCGGAAAAAAATACAATTATCAAAGCGGTTCTACACAATTACTCGGACTTTGCGTAATGCAGGCAACCGGAAAAACATTAGCTGAACTGGCATCTGAATGGTTGTGGAAACCGATGCAAGCAAAGAATGCCGCAAAATGGCATACCGATGAAGTTGGTACCGACCTTGCATATTGCTGCTTTAATTCTAACGCACGCGATTTTGCCCGCTTCGGAAAAATGATGCTGCATCAGGGTAACTGGAACGGAACACAAATTCTTGATACTGCCTTTGTACAATTGGCAACAAAAGGTGCTTTGGTTCCTTTTTACGGTTACTCCTTTTGGCTGGATGAATCCCATGGCACAAAAGTATTTTATCAACGAGGAATTTTAGGTCAATACATTATCAGCATCCCCGAATATAATACTGTAATTGTAAGATTGGGGCATGAACGTATTCCGCCAGAAGATGATAATCATTCACCTGATTTTCATTTAATGGTGGGTGAAGTACTTAAAATGGTAAAGAACTAATTAATAAACAATCAATAACAATCAATGGCAAAATCACAAGCTACCTACGCTAAAAAAGAAAAAGAAACCAAACGTTTGAAAAAGCGTCAGGAGAAAGAACAGAAGAAAGAAGAACGCAAAGCAAACGCTGGCAGTGGTGGCTTTGAAAGCATGATTGCTTATGTTGATGAATACGGAAGAATAACTGATACTCCTCCGGATCCAACCCGCAAGCAAAAGGTGGATGCTTCTACCATTGAAATTGGCATTCCCCGCAAACAAGAAGGCGATGAAGTTTCTGCTGAACGTCAAGGCAAAGTTGCTTTCTTTGACGCAAGCAAAGGCTACGGATTTATTAATGAGATCGGCACCGGAGAGAAGTTTTTTGTACATATTTCAGGGGTAACCGAAGAGATAGTTGCGGATGATCATGTGAGTTTTGAACTGGAGCGCGGCATAAAAGGAATGAATGCCGTTAAGGTTAAAAAAACAAAGTAAGTTCAACTATGATTGGCAAGTTCTTAGGTCTTGTTACAGCGCTCAGTTTTTCAGTTTTAGGTTTTTCGCAAACCAATATTTCTAAAATTGCTTTCGGTTCATGTGGCAGTCAGGATAGCCCATTGCCAATATTTGATGTGGTGGTAAAACATAAACCGGACTTATTCATTTTTCTTGGCGATAATCTTTATGGCGATACCAGAAATATGGAGGATCTGAAAGAAGATTACGCAACTCTTGCAGCAAAACCAACCTTTCAAAATCTGAAAAAAAATGTGCCAATAATCGCAACATGGGATGATCATGATTACGGCAAAAATGATGCGGGACGCCATTATCCGTTCAAAGCCGAGTCAAAAGAAATCTTCCTCGATTTTTTTAACGAGCCTAAAGATTCAGAAAGGCGCAAACATGAAGGAATTTATACTTCCTACATGTATGAAACGAATGGTAAAAAGCTGCAAGTGATTCTTGTTGACAACCGCACCTTTCGTGATGATTTAAAGCCATACACCGGACAATTCAGTCGCGATAAACGTTATTTCTATAATCTTGATTATGCTCCGCATACCGACACAACCAAAACTTTTCTTGGCGAAGAACAATGGAAATGGCTGGAAGGTGAATTAAGCAAACCTGCTGACATTCGCATCATTGGTTCCGGAACTCAGTTTGGTATTGAATTCAATGGTTATGAGGCTTGGGCAAATATGCCGCATGAACAAAAGCGTTTTCTTAATCTGATTAAAAAAACACGTGCGAATGGTGTTATATTTATTACAGGTGATGTTCATTATGCAGAAATATCAAAACTTACCGAACCTGATTTGTATCCGATTTACGATGTTACATCCAGCGGTTTATCATCAACCTGGAAATTTGCCTGTCCAAATAATAACAGGATAGAAGGACCTATTATGGAAAATCATTTTGGGTTAATCACTATTGATTGGAATGCTGTAAGTCCAAAAGTGAAAATGGAAATATGGGATGTGAAAGACAATCAGAGAATAGAAAAAACGGTTGAGTTGAGTGAAATAAGTTTTTAGTAATAGAAAAAATGAGCATAGAAAGTGAATTGAAAGAACGCAGCGGATCAGGATGTGAATTGTGTGGAAATACAAACGGCTTATCTGTTTTTGCAGTTTCCCCTTCAGATGGAAGTGCAGATAAAAGTATCCTGATTTGCGAAACTTGTTTATCACAAATTAATAACCCCGGAACAGAAGATGCAAATCATTGGCGCTGCATCAACGAGAGTATGTGGAGCACTGAGCCTGCGGTGCAGGTAATGTCATGGCGAATGCTTAATCGTCTCCGCTCACAAGGATGGACGCAAGATTTACTGGACACAATGTATCTTGATGAAGAAACTCTGAAATGGGCTCAGAGCGGGCAGGATGATACATCTGCAAATGATGATAAAATAAAACACATTGACAGCAATGGTTCAGTGTTACAAAACGGTGATACTGTTGTTATCATCAAAGATTTGGATATAAAAGGTTCTCAATTTGCAGCCAAGCGAGGAACTTCAGTTCGCAATATTAATCTGGTTTGGAACAATGCAGAGCAGATAGAAGGAAGAGTAAACGGTCAGACAATTGTAATTTTGACCAAATACGTTAAGAAAGCGGGTTAAATAATCCCGTGCAACGATTTCCCTTTCGCCCCTAAAGCATCAACGCGTTTTTCTGTTTCCTGATTTTTCTCAAGCACAGGCGCATGATGTGGTTTAATCCGTGCATCAATAATCAGTGAACCGTTACAGCCCCAATGCTTGTGTATTGTAAATGAATCAACTCCGTAAATGTCGTGCGATGGATTGCTGCGCGTAAATGTTACCCAAAGGAAGTTGTTTAATGTTTTTGCTGTAAAATCGCTGTTATCGACAAGAACGATGAGGGGGAAAGCTGTTCGAAGTTGGCTGTTAGAAATTAGATATTCTTCCAATTTTCCAACTTCCAATTTCCAGTTCCCAACTTCCAAAATAAGAACTCCCGGCATTGCAATCTTTGGATTTGAAAAACCTTCAGGCAATGAAAAATCAGATGGAAGTGAAGTTCCCAATTCGCGTTTTTTTTCTCCTGCGGCTGCAATAACTACTTTGCTTCCGCTGTTAATATCTGTTCCGCTGTAATCAAGTGTATCAATAGTAGTGCGGGTATGGAAGTGTAAATCGCGAGTCCAATCAACACGCTCTAAAATATGTTTAAAGAACCCAGGAATATCATGTGTATCTAAATTTTGGTTGTCATTTTTTGCAGCAATAATTAAATATTTAGCCAAAGACATTTGGTTAAAACCAAGAATATGATTTGCAATCGTGAGAATTTCCTGCGGCTTGCGTTCTTTCAAATATGGAGTGTAACGTTCGCTTCCTAATGCCAGCAAAAGTGGATGAACTCCGCTTGCATCCACGGCATTAACATCATGCAAACCCGGAATGGAAGCAGGAATCATTGCACCTGCTATTTCATGAATCATATTTCCGAAAGCAGTGTCTTCCTGTGGCGGGCGACCAACAACGGTAAAAGGCCAGATTGCATCTTTACGGTGATAAACTTTGTGGACACGCATTACTGGAAAGTTGTGCTTTAAACTGTAATAACCCAAATGGTCACCAAACGGACCTTCAGGTTTATTCTCGTTCGGATAAACTTCTCCGGTAATTACAAAATCAGCATCGTTGGAAATAACATAGCCATCAACCAATGTGTAACGAAAACGTCTCGCACCCAAAACTCCTGCAAAACTAAGTTCGCTCAAACCTTCGGGAAGCGGCATCACCGCTGCAAAAGAGTGGGAGGGAGGCCCGCCAACAAAAATGCTCACTTTCAGCGGTTGTCCTTTTGCATTGGCTTTAGTCTGATGCACACCAATGCCACGATGCAACTGATAATGCAAACCAATTTCTTTATCCTGTACATAATCGTTTCCGCTCAGTTGTATGCGATACATACCCAGATTTCCGTTCATCACACCCGGCTTGTCAATATCTTCGGTAAAAACCTGAGGCAATGTTATAAAAGCTCCACCATCGTTTTCCCAACATTTGATTTGTGGTAATTCTGAGATGGTCGAAGTAAGATGTGGAATACGATATTTTCTTCTTGGAAGTGCATTGAAGGCTGCTAATGGAAGCTCTGCATAATGAAATGGATTTTTTAATAACGCAGTCGGGTCGGCTTTCAGCGCTACTAATTTCTTAACCGTTTCTAACGTGTCACGAAAAATAAAACGACTACGTTCTGATGTGCCAAACAGATTTGAAACTGCCGGAAATTTGCATCCTTTTATATTCTCAAAATAAACAGCAGGACCGCCTGTTTCAAAAACGCGAAGATGAATAGCAGCCATTTCAAGGTTTGGGTCAACCTCTTCTTTTATACGAACAAGATGTTTGTGCTTTTCAAGGTCGTTGATGCACTCATTTAAACTGCTATATCCCATAGAGTGCATAACCGTTTAAAGTCAATAGACAAGTGCCAATAACTAAATAGGAGTAGTGTTTTTTCAAAAGGGGAAATTAAATCGAAAGGCAAATTTAAAGTTTTTACTTTTGCGAAAACATTTAACATGACTATCTCCCAAGCCCAGCAAACAGTTAATGAATGGATAACAACTACAGGAGTACGTTATTACAACGAGCTTACCAATATGGCAATTTTAACCGAAGAAGTGGGAGAAGTTGCACGTATCATGGCTCGTACATATGGTGAACAAAGTTTTAAGGAAAGTGATAAAAAACATGAATTGGGTGAAGAGTTAGCTGATGTATTATTTGTCTTGCTTTGCATTGCCAATCAGACAGGTGTTGATTTAACAGCAGAACTGAATAAAAATATTGAGAAGAAAACCAAGCGAGACAGTGAGCGTCATAAAAATAATCCCAAACTTAAATGAAGAATGAACTAAAGAAGTTTTGGGAAGAATACAAGGTTTATATTCAGAATGATATGTTGTGGACTTTAATAGCTATGATTGTGATATTTATTCTTGCATTTGTTTTCTTCCTTTAAATTGCGCCATAATGAAAGAGTTTAACATACCGGCATTTTACCGTTCTTCAGTAATAGGGGCAATAAAGGAAAATCGAAAAGACAGCGACCCGCGCAAAAAGGATTTTACACCAACAGTGCTTGACTTTGGTCCGGTTAGGTTTTATATTGCAAGGCATTTTGGTTTTTGTTATGGTGTAGAAAACGCGATTGAAATCTCCTATCGCGCATTAGAAGAAAATCCTGATAAAAGAATTTTTCTGCTCAGCCAAATGATTCATAACCCTGATGTAAATAACGATTTACGGCAGCGGGGGATTAAATTTATCATGGATACCGAAGGAAAACAATTCATTCCATGGGATAATCTTAAGAACGATGATATTGTGATAATTCCTGCATTCGGAACTACCTTGGAGATCGAAAAAAAACTGAGCGCAATTGGAATTAATCCTCAAACTTATAATACTACTTGCCCTTTTGTGGAGCGTGTTTGGAAAAAGTCTGAAAAACTCGGCCAGGAAAATCATACCATTATCATACACGGTAAGTCAAATCACGAAGAAACACGTGCAACTTTTTCACACAGTAACCAAACTGCACCAACCTTAGTTGTAAAAAATATTGAGGAGACCAAAATCCTTGGTGATATTATTCTTGGAAAACTTTCCGTCTCGGAATTTGATAAGCACTTCCGTAGCCGTTCTTCCGCAGATTTTAATCCCGAAAAAGATTTAGTCAGAATTGGAGTGGTAAATCAAACAACCATGCTTGCTTCCGAGACACAAGAAATTGCAGATTATCTAAAAAATATAATGCTTCAAAAATTTGGTGTTGCACAATTAAAAGAACATTTTGCTGACACCCGTGACACACTTTGCTATGCTACCAACGATAACCAGCAAGCCACTTACGGATTATTGGAACAGGATGCAGATTTAGCAATAGTTGTTGGTGGTTACAATAGTTCTAATACTTCACATTTAGTTGAATTGTGCGAGCGCAAATTCCCTACATACTTTATCAGTTCTGAGAAAGAAATTCTTTCGCGAGATGAAATACGACACAGTAATTTTCATACACATGAGATTAAAGTTTCGCAAAACTACTTACCTCAAAAACAAAAGATAAACATAGCTATTACCAGTGGAGCATCTTGTCCTGATTCAATTGTTGATGCTGTTCTGAAAAAAATATTGTCTTACTTTGAAGGTGTAAAACCGCTGTCAGAAGTAGTTGAAGAAGCCTTAATCTAAGAGTTTCTATTTTCAACAATCAATGTTGATGATTTTTAATTTTTCAATGCAAACTGTTTTGTTGCAGTGGTATTTTTGTCCTTGATATGCAGATAGTACACAAACAAAAATATTATGTCTTTGATTTCGACAGCACTCTTACAGCTGTTGAAGCTTTTGAAGAATTAGCAGCCATTGCACTTAAAGGCAACAAAGACAAAAATAAAGTGGTGAAAGAAATTGGTCATATCACCGACCTTGGTGTTGATGGCACCATTACATTCACCGAATCGCTCGAGCGAAGAATTCTCTTGTTGCATGCAAGGCGTGAACATCTTGATATTTTGGTAAAGAAACTGAAGAGTAAAATTTCTAAATCAATTAAAAGCAATAAAAATTTTTTTCTAAAAAATTCAGAAAACATATATGTTATTTCCGGTGGCTTCAAAGAGTTTGTTGATCCTATTGTTGCTGCATATAAAATTCCTTCAGAACGTGTTTTTGCCAACACATTTACATTTGATGAGGAAGGCAATATTGTAGGTTTTGATCGTAACAACCATCTAGCCCAACCAAATGGTAAAATTGGTCAGTTAAAAGATTTAAATCTTGATGGTGAGATTTATGTTATTGGAGATGGCTATAGCGATTATCAGATGCGTGAGGCTGGACTTGCACATAAATTTTTTGCATACACCGAAAATATTGAACGTGCCAATATCCTTGATCGTGCTGATCATATTACTCCAAGTTTTGACGAATTTCTTTTTGTAAATAAACTGCCAATGAACATCTCGTATCCCAAAAACCGTATTAAAGTTTTACTCCTGGAAAATGTGCATGCCGATGCGTTGGAAATATTTAAGGAAGAAGGCTATCAGGTGGAAACACGCACAGGAGCTATGAACGAAGCGGAACTTGCTGAAGCTATCAAAGGTGTTTCTATTCTTGGTATTCGCAGTAAAACTCAGGTAACAAAAGACGTACTTAAAAATGCAGACAGGCTGTTAGCTATTGGCGCATTCTGCATAGGCACCAACCAAATTGATTTAGATGAAGCTTTAAAAAAAGGTGTAGCTGTATTTAATGCACCATACAGTAATACTCGCAGTGTAGTTGAATTGGCAATAGGTGAAATTATTATGCTGCAAAGGGGCATAACTGATAAAAGCAAACTCTTACACGAGGGTAAATGGGATAAATCTGCAAAAGGAAGTTTTGAAATTCGCGGAAAAAAACTTGGAATAATCGGGTATGGAAATATTGGTTCTCAACTGTCCGTTCTTGCCGAATCTTTGGGAATGCAGGTGATGTATTATGATACGGTGGAAAAACTTTCACTCGGGAATGCCTATAAATGCGGCTCACTCCGCGAATTATTAAAGAAAGCAGATATAATTACTCTGCACGTTGATGGAAGTGAAACCAATACTAATCTTATTGGCGAAGATGAATTTAAAATGATGAAGGATGGTGTCATCTTTCTTAATCTTAGTCGCGGACATATTGTAGATATAGAAGCACTGGAAAAATATATTAAAACCGGAAAAATCCGTGGAGCCGGAGTAGATGTCTTTCCTTATGAACCTAAAACAAATGATGAGGAGTTCAAAACAGAATTACGTGGATTGCCAAATACTATTCTTACTCCTCATGTTGGAGGCAGTACGGAAGAAGCACAGCGTAATATTGCATCTTATGTTCCTGAGCACATTATTAAATATATCAATACCGGCAATTCTTCTACCAGCGTAAATCTGCCTAATCTTACATTGCCTGAATTAAATAATGCACATCGTTTGCTGCACCTTCATAAAAACGTGCCTGGAATTATGGCAAAAATCAATAGTATTTTTGCGCGTTACGGAATTAATATTCTTGGTCAATACCTGAAAACATCAGGAAATATAGGTTATCTGATAACGGATATTGATAAGGCTTATGAAGAAGATATTATCCGTGAGTTCAAAAAAATTGATCACACGATAAGATTCAGAGTATTGTATTAAGATTTCGACAATGTAGAACGAAAGGCTACCATTTTAATAGCAGTAACAGCAGTTTCCACACCTTTATTACCATGTTTGCCGCCTGCCCGAGCTTTTGCCTGTTGCATATTTTCGGGAGTAAGAACACCGAAAATAAATGGAATATTGTAAGTCAGGTTTAAGTCGGTAAGTCCATTTGCAACTGCATTACATATGAAGTCAAAGTGTCGGGTTTCTCCCTGTATTACACATCCTAGACAGATAACGGCATCATACTTTTTAGAGTCTGCAAGCCATTTTGCTCCTGCAGTCAATTCAAAACTTCCCGGAACATAATGTACAGAAATGCTTTTTTCTTTTGTGCCGTATTTTACAAGTGTATCAATAGCTCCATCTCTTAGAGCGTAAGTAATCTCATCGTTCCACTCAGAAACAATAAGGGCAAATCGCATTCCTTTTGCAGAAGGAATTTTACTGCTATCGTGTTTTGATAAATTTTTTAGTGCAGAAGCCAAGTGATGGGCTTATAACGATGCTTTTGCTCTTGCTTTATACTTTTCTGCTGCGCGGCCTTCGTTCGAAGTTGGAAATTCTTTTTCCAGACGCTCATATAGTTTGAGTGCTTTTTCAGTTTCTCCTTTAGCTTCCAATGCCTGCGCTGCTTTCATAAGATAAACAGGGGATGTAAATTTGTTGTTGTTATCGTCAGCTGCCGCTATGTATGCACTGATAGCTTTATCGGTTTCTCCCAATTCCATGTATGCATCGCCTTGTGCTCCTTGAGCAATAACACTTAATACTTCATCATCTGAATCAAATTTGCCAAGGTATTCAATAGCATTTTCGTACTCACCAAGGTGTAAATAGCTAACCCCTGCATAGTAAAAGGAAAGATTAGCAGCATCAGTCATTCCGTAATCATCAATTATTTGAAGGAAACCAGGATATTGCCCTTTGCCGTCCAATGCGATACGGAATGAATCCTGCTGAAAATACTGCTCGGCACGGAACATTTGAGATGCAGCTTCGGCCTCTTTAGGAGCTATGATGAATTTTTTATATCCTACATAACCACCAATTATGATAATTATTGCAGCTACTACACCGATAATAATCTTTTGATTGTCTTCAAAAAACTGTTCAGTCTTATCGTAAGCGGTTTCTACATCAATAATTACTTCTTCTTTTTCCTTTTCTTTTGCCATGTTTTGTTAATTGAGGGCGCAAAAATATATTTTTTCCTGAATAAGACACCTAATATTTATGACTTAGTGAGTAAATATATTTGGCAGGTAAAATGAAATATCTATATTTGCGCCCTCTAAAAATAAGAAGATGAAAAAAGAATTACACCCAGCTAACTACAGACTTGTTGTATTTAAAGACATGTCAGTGGATTATTCATTCGTTTGCCGTTCAACTGTTGAGACAAAAGAAACCATTAAACATGAAGATGGAGTTGAATATCCATTAGTAAAATTAGAGATTTCTGATAAATCACACCCTTTCTATACAGGTAAGATGAAATTGGTTGACACTGCAGGTCGCGTTGACAAATTCCGTAACCGCTACAAAGGTCGAACAGAGTCTGCAAGACCTGAGACAACTACTGAAGGATAGAAATGACTTCAATTAAATAAAAAAGCGTCCCGCAGAATTGGGGGACGCTTTTTTTATGCAGTTTATCATGCTGAACTTGTTTCAGCATCTGTCTTAATAAGACACTGAAACAAGTTCAGGGTGACGACTTAAGAGACACTAAGCCGTTTCTGTTTTCTCTTCTTCCAGCAATTGTTTCTGGTAAAGTTCGTAGTAAGCACCTTTAGACTTCATTAAGTCTTGGTGTGTTCCGCGCTCAATAATTTCACCACCATCCAAAACAATAATAGTATCGGCATCTTTAACCGATGAAACGCGGTGACTGATAATCACTGAAGTTTTTCCTTTCATAATCCTGCGCAGGTTACTAAGAATAATTTCTTCGGTTTCGGTATCCACAGCGCTCAGGCAATCGTCAAAAATAAGAATGCGGGGATTTTGTATGATGGCGCGTGCAATGGAAACTCTTTGTTTCTGTCCCCCTGAAAGCGTGATGCCTCTTTCGCCCAACATGGTGTCAAATTTTGCAGGAAAATCCATAATATTTTCATAAACCGCAGCATCTTTTGCTGCTTGTTCAACAGCTTCTTTCAAATTGCCGTTAAAACTTTCCTTTTTTATTCCAAATGCAATATTATTAAACACGCTGTCTGAGAATAGAAAAACTTCCTGCGGAACATAGCCTGTTTGTTTTCTCAATTCATAAAGATTGCTCTCGCGAATATTTTTACCGTCAATATATAGGTTGCCTTTTGTTGTGTCGTAAAGGCGCGTAATCAAGGCAGAAATGGTTGATTTTCCAGAACCTGTGCGACCTATTACAGCTAATGATTTTCCGGTTTCTACTTTAAATGATACATTTTTTAATGCCTGTATTCCCGAATCTGGATAAATAAAACTTACATTATCAAAAACAATTTCACCTTTAATCTCTGTTGGTTGTGATGACGGATTTTCAATTTCAGGCTTCAGTAGCAGAAATTCATTAATCCTGCGTTGTGATGCAGCTGCACGTTGTATTATGGATGTTACCCAGCCAATTGCCGTAAAAGGCCATGTAAGCATATTGATGTAAATGATAAACTCGGCAATATTTCCTGAAGTTATTTTACCTGCAATAACTTGTTTGCCTCCAATATAAATAGTAAGCAGTGTGCTCAAGCCTATGAGTAAAAGCATAATTGGGAAGAAAAGCGAATTAATGCGCACCAGTTCCATGCTTTTGTCCTTATACTCGTTGGTTTCTTTAATAAACTCATGCTCCATTTCTTTTTCACGGGTATAGGCCTTAATAACTCGTATGCCAGAAAACGTTTCCTGTACAAAAGTGGAAAGACGCGAAAGTTGTGCTTGTACCTGCTCGCTTTTTTGGTCTATCATGGTGCTTACGTAATAGATAGCTATAGAAAGAAAAGGCAGTGGCAGAAGTACATATAATGTCAATTCTACATTTACACTCAGCATTGCCCAAATGCAAAGTACTGCAAGCACCACAAGGTTAATCGAGTACATAATGGCAGGGCCAACATACATCCTGACACGGCTTACATCTTCGCTTATTCGTGCCATTAAATCACCCGTATTGTTGCGTTTGAAAAATGCAAGACTCAGTTTCTGATACTGCTCATAAATATCGTTCTTTATGTCATACTCGATGTGGCGCGACATTACGATAATTGTTTGCCTCATAAAGAACATGAACACTCCTTTAAGTAATGCTAGTGAAATAACCACCATGCCGAAAATCAAAAGTGTTTTATCAAGTAAATCGCCCAGCGGACTTTGCATTTCAAAGCCATTGAAAAGATTGTAAATGCTTATGGTTTGTACTACCACATCCAATGCATGGCGAATAATCTGTGCCGGAAAAATGGCAAACAGGTTAGAGATGGTTACAAACAGAATACCCATACCAAGTAACCATTTGTAACGTAAAAAATATTTATTGAGGTAGGAGAGGTGTTTCAATTATTTTTAGAAAGGAGGCAAATATACATCTTCTCTATACTAAGGATGTGTTTATATTCCTTAACAATTGAAACTAAATTCTGTTTTATTTCATCAGAATTTTATTGCTTACACTATTTTCTGAAACAAAAGAAAGATAGTAAATGCCAGAAGGAAAATCTTTTTCAAAACTGAAGCGTATTGCGCTTCTTGCCTTAATTGAAGCCAAAGATTTTTGAGCTATTAATTGTCCGATTGAATTAGTTAATTGAATGGTTACTTCGCGTAACTCATATTCTGAAACAATGTTAAACTCATTAATAAATGGATTAGGAAATACATCAATATCTGATTCTGTAATATTGTTTTCATTAGTTCCAACTGTTATATCACAAGTATAGGGCAAAGGATTGCTTTCTACAGGGTTGCCCGCACTTAGTGTTCTGCCTGTGAATGCTGAATAATCGGGTGAATAAAACGAACAGCGGAAAACTGAATTGGTAGTTAAAGCTAATACGGTTCCCTGATTAACAGGGCCTGTTGATATCACTGGATTTATATAAGTCCATACAATGCTATCGTTAGCACCAATTTCAAAAAACTTACCCTTTTGCCCCTCACACACTACAGTTTGGCCATTATCTAGCCTCTGTGCCCCCGAAACATTGTGCGAAAAAAAGTCGGTAGGCGTTGGTGCAGTATAGGTCCATAAACTATGGAGAGGAAGATAATGTTGCCCATTTGCAAGTGGGTAGTTTCCATTTAAATCAACAGGTGTAGTAAACTCTTCAACAGCCGAATAATCACCATCCGGTCTGGATGAACCATTATTAAAGACAAGTACATTTCCTGCGCCCGGAAGTCCAGGTTTTATCCATTGCGCATTATGTTGGGTATAGAAAATTCTATCGTTTGAAGCTCCTCTGTTATATGCTTCTGGATTTCCCCAGCGATAGAGCAGATCACCACCTTTGCCTGAGTTGCCCCCGCTGTGTGAAGCGGCCTCGCTTGTTGAAGTACTATGGTCTATAATCCATATTTCACTGAAATTATGCGCACTTAAAAGTATTTGGTCAAGTTCAGGATTATAATCCACGGAGTTGATATGTGTCCAGTCCTGCTGAGTTCCTAAAGTGGCATAATTAAAATTTATTAGTTCAGGAAAATCTACAACTGCCCCATAGTTACTTTTTGTTGCATCAAATTCTTGGATTAAGTGATCCCATAAATTCCATTCCCAAACAGTAGTGCCGCTATCAGTTCCAATAGGTTGTATCTCAATTATCTTTTCACTCCAAAGTGTACCCGAAACCAGACTTGGGTCACGCCCTGCAGCAATTGCGGCAGCACTTGTTTTCTTCTCCCAAACAATAGCTAAAATGTTTCCGTTTGGTAAAGGACATATATCATGATGTTGTAAGACTAAATTACTTGATATGGTATAAGTCCAAAGCAGGTTATTATCCCAGTCATACCGCTCTAAATTTCCTCCGCGTCCGCCTCCTATAAAATTGGGATTGTTTAAATTTCCTGTTCTTAATAAATCTCCGTTAGGTTGTAAATAAACAGCAAGACCTGGATTATAGGTCCCCGTCCAGCTATGCACTAATTTGCCACATTTATCTATAAGATAAGTGTTTTTGCTGGGCGCGGGAGCAAACAGTATATAACCCTCTGTTGAGCCAGTATCCTGCTGAATTAAGCCCACCGTTTGTTGGGAAAAAAGAAGTGCTGTATTTGTAAGCGATAAAATAATTAATAGTAAATGTTTCAATTCGCAAATTTAAATTCAGCCCGAATATACAATGTAAATTAGAATTTCAATAAAATCATTAAGTAGTAATTTTCCTATTTACTTTTTATGATTTGGTATAAGCTAATTACTACTTTTGCCCCTCGATTAGAATAATTAATTCATGTCATTTAAAACAAGTTCGGTTTCTTCTTCTATCACTCAAGGTGTATTATCAAAAATGGCAGAGATGGAACACGAGCAGGTTCTTTTTTGTCATGATAAGAAAACAGGACTTAAAGCCATAATAGCTGTACATAATACTGTTCTTGGTCCTGCACTTGGCGGCACTCGCATGTGGAAGTACGCTACTGAAGAAGAGGCGCTGAATGATGTATTGCGCCTTTCGCGCGGAATGACTTTTAAAGCAGCCATCACCGGATTAAAACTTGGTGGCGGAAAAGCTGTAATCATAGGAGATGCTAAAACACAAAAGAATGAAGCTCTGATGCGCAGTTTCGGGAAGTTTGTGCAAACCCTTGGAGGCAAATACATAACAGCCGAAGATGTGGGTATGGAAACTCAGGATATGGTTTACATTAAACAGGAAACAAACTACGTTACCGGCCTGCCTGAAGAAATGGGTGGCAATGGAAATCCCTCTCCAGTTACAGCTTACGGAGTGTATATGGGCATGAAGGCAAGTGCTAAGTTTGTTTGGGGGAATGATTCGCTTGCAGGAAAAAAGGTATTGGTTCAGGGGACAGGCCATGTTGGTGAAACTCTTATTGATTACCTGACAAAAGAAAATGCAACTGTTTTTGTAAACGATATAAATGAAGAACGCGTTAAACAAATGGTTTCTAAATATAATGCGATAGCTATTTCAGGAAATATCTATGGAGAAGAAGTTGATATTTATGCCCCCTGCGCTTTAGGTGCAACACTTAATAGTGAAACAATTCCACAATTGCGTTGTTCAATCGTTTCAGGCGCAGCCAACAACCAATTGCTTGATGAGAAACTGCACGGACAAATGTTAAAAGACAAAGGGATTGTTTACGCTCCTGATTTTTTAATCAATGCCGGAGGTATTATTAGCGTTTATGCGGAAGTAGCTGGCTACAACATGCAGAAAACAATGGAAGAAACCGCCAAAATTTACGATACTACATTAAATATATTAAACACCGCGAAAGAGCAAAATATTACAACCGCACAAGCGGCAATGAATATTGCTCAGGAAAGAATTGATAAAGCGAAAGCTAATTAACCCTATAAAAAAACTAACCTATACCGTTCTTTAAATCATGTTGAGCAGACGACACCTGAGAATTAAGGTAATGCAAGCCATTTATGCATTCCTTCAAGGCGATAATACCGACCTCGCCAAAGGCGAAAAAGAGTTAATGAAGGGCATCAACAAGATTTATGATCTCTATATTTACATACTGCTGCTACTTCCCGAATTGATTGATTTCGGCAAAGCCAGAATTGATGAGCGCAAGCAGAAACGAATTCCAAATCCGGAGGATTTAAATCCTAATACCAGATTTGTTGATAATCCTTTAATTGCCAAACTTTCTAATAATAATGCATTGCGCAGAGAAGCTGAAGTGCGCAAACTTTCATGGAGTGATGAACCGGAATTGATTAAAAAGATTTATAATAACATTGTAGATAGTGAAGAGTTTGCAGCATATATGAACAATGACGAGAAGACTTATGTTAATGAGCAAAAGTTTGTTCAGAGCGTTTTTAAGAAATATGTTGCTACTGAAGAGCGCCTGCACTCATTGTTTGAAGATAAAAGTATTTACTGGGTTGATGATTTGGAATTTGTAAATAGTATGGTTGTAAAAACCCTTGGTTTGCTTAACGAACAGGCAAATGAAAATACACCTTTGCTTCCTTTATTGAAAGACGATGACGACCGTAAATTTATGCTTGACCTTTTTCACAAAACCATTATTCATGAAAAGGAATACGATGCACTTATTTCACCTAAGCTTCAAAACTGGGAAATGGAAAGGGTAGCATTTATGGATGTATTGTTAATGAAAATGGCCATTTCAGAATTCCTTAATTTTCCATCAGTGCCCACTAAAGTAAGCATGAACGAATACATTGAAATTTCTAAAGACTACAGTACACCGCAGAGCAAACTCTTCATCAACGGTATTCTGGATAAAATACTGATTGACTTCAAACGGGAAGATAAAATTCAGAAATCAGGAAGAGGATTAATTGAGTAATGACTTTTAAAGAAGAAATACAACGCAGGCGCACCTTTGCAATTGTCAGTCACCCTGATGCCGGTAAAACAACACTTACAGAGAAGTTGCTTTTATTCGGAGGTGCGATACAGATTGCTGGTGCCGTAAAATCAAATAAAATAAAAAAGACTGCCACCAGCGACTGGATGGAGATAGAGAAGCAGCGCGGAATCTCGGTAGCTACTTCGGTAATGGCATTTGATTACAAAGGCAAAAAAATAAACATTCTTGATACACCAGGTCACCAGGATTTTGCGGAAGATACGTTTCGCACATTGACTGCTGTTGACAGCGTAATTGTTGTGATTGATGCCGCAAAAGGAGTAGAGCCGCAAACAATCAAACTTGTGGAAGTTTGCAGAATGCGTAAAACTCCCATCATCGTTTTTATCAACAAATTAGACCGTGAAGGGATTGACCCATTTGATTTGATGGACGATATTGAAAAAAAACTCTTCATCAAAGTTCGTCCGCTCAGTTTGCCTATTGGAATGGGACAGGATTTCAAAGGTGTTTACACCATCTGGGAAAAAACTCTTAATCTTTTTAATCCGCATGGAAAACAGAAAGATGAAGAAACAATCCGTATCACTGATATCAATAGCGCTGAGTTAGAAAATCAAATTGGGGAAAAGGCTGCAGCAAAACTTCGTGAAGATTCAGAATTGGTAGAAGGTGTTTATCCTGAATTTAAAGTTAGTGATTATTTAGCTGGAGACATTTCGCCTGTTTTCTTTGGCAGCGCCATCAATAACTTTGGCGTACGCGAGTTGTTGGACTGCTTTATTGAAATAGCACCATCTCCTGTTGGTAGAACAACTGAAGAACGGTCTGTGGCTCCTGACGAAGAAAAATTTTCAGGATTTATTTTTAAAATCCATGCCAATATGGATCCAAACCATCGCAATCGCATAGCTTTTGTACGGGTGTGTTCCGGTAAATTTCAACGCAGTAAAAACTATCTGCACGTCAGGTTAAATAAACAACTGCGTTTTTCATCACCAACATCTTTCATGGCTGATAAAAAAGAAATCATTGACGAAGCATTTCCGGGTGATATTGTTGGTCTGCCAGATAGCGGCAATTTCAAAATTGGCGATACACTTACTGAAGGAGAACTTTTACATTTTAAAGGTATCCCCAGTTTTTCTCCTGAGCTTTTTCGTTATGTTGAGAACTCAGACCCGATGAAAAGCAAGCAACTTGCTAAAGGCTTGGAGCAATTGATGGACGAAGGTGTTGCCCAACTCTTCACCAGTAAATGGAACGGCAGAAAAATTATCGGAACAGTAGGAGCGCTGCAGTTTGAGGTTATCCAGTTTCGTTTGTTGCATGAGTATAGCGCATCCTGTCGTTATCAACCAATCAATCTCCACAAAGCCTGCTGGATAAGCAGTGATGATAAAAATGCTTTGGCTCTTTTTATGGAGCGCAAAGGCGATCATATCAGCGAGGACAAAGATGGAAATCCTGTCTTTCTTGCCGATTCAGCCTGGGGTTTGCAAATGGCGAAAGAACAATATCCTAAGATTGAATTTAATTTTACAAGCGAAGGAAATTTTGGAGCTAAGAGATAATTACTCTTGTTTCTTCTCCTGAATTTTTTCTAACAGTTTGCGTTTAAACTGTTCTTCAGCTCTGTAAAACTGCGCTACTTTCTTTATTGGAACTACGGATTTAAACTGCGCAACATATTTTTTCTGAATATCAAATTCCTTTTGACGGCTTGCTATTTCATCGTTAATAAGTTTCTCAAACTCAGGATCAGTCATGGTTTCAAAGTTGTCTTTGACATTTTCGCGCGATAACTGACGTTCTTTATGAAGGTTTTCAATTTCATTATTCATCTGATTATAAACGGGCCAGAATTTCTGCGCTTCTTCAGGTGTAAGATTCATTTGTTGGGTAATGAAGCCGATTTTCATGGCTTCTACTTTTTCTTTTTTCTGTTCCATTTTTGCACCGGGCTGAGCAATTGAAATCATTGAGAAGCCAATAGCAGTAAACAGCATGAGCATTCCTTTTTTTAATCCTGAGTTATTCATTTTTATTTTGTTTAGAGTTCGTTTACAAGGTTTATATCAACATCATTTTCGAGCAGGTATTCTATAATAGCATCATCAGAAATCTGCTCTTCTGTCATAATTTCTTCATTGTCTATCATGTCAACATCTATTGCATCAATCAGCATTTCTTCATCCATATTTTGAATTTTTTCAGCTACAACTACCTCTGCAATTTCATTTTTTGTAAGAGGCTTTTCTGTTTTAATAAATTTAAATCCTATAACACAGATAGCTGCTAACAGTGCGGCCGCAATTGCATAACGTGGTTGGAATAGGGTTATGATAATTCCTTGTTTTTTTACAGGTAAAATAGTTGGTTGTTCATATTTTATCCGTTCATTCAATTTGCGATTAAATTCTTCAAAATAACCTTCCGGTTCTTTGAAATCAATTGGAGATTGTTTGAGTTTGTTAAGTAACGGAGATTCATACTCCAACTTACCATCATCAAATTCCATATCGTTATTTTTCGTACTCATTTGCTACTATGATTGATTTAGTTTAAAAAGGTTTAACCGTTGGTAATAAAATGTTCAATTTTTTTTACAGCGTGATGATATGATGCCTTAAGTGCACCAACAGAAGTCTCAAGCACCACGCTCATTTCCTCATATTTCATGGCGTCAAAATATTTCATATTAAAGACCAAACGCTGCTTTTCCGGAAGGGTTAAAATTGCCTTTTGAAGTTTGCGTTGAATTTCCTCTCCTGTGTAGTTTTTCTCACTGTCAATTTTTTCATGCAGGCCATATTCCACTTCATTGATGGAAATGGTGTTATTGTTCTGTTTCTTTTTAAGAAAAGTCAGACATTCATTGGTGGCAATACGATACAGCCAGGTATAAAGCTGAGCATCTTCCCGGAAACCTTCCAGATTTTTCCAGGCTTTTATAAAGGTATTCTGTAGAATATCATCCGTATCATCATGGTCAATAACCATTTTGCGGATGTGCCAGTAAAGTCGTTTCTGGTATTTGCTGAGTATTTGATTGAAAGCGCTGTTGCGGCTTTCAGGGTTACGGAACTGTGCGAGTAGTTCTTTGTCTGCGGTTTCCATCGGTTGGGTTTTATGATGAAGGAAACAAAAGTGTCAGCCTCAGAACTGCATACAAATGAACACTGACTAATTCCCCTTTCTTGAGATTACCTTTTCGGCTGCCTCAACAATATTTGGAGTATCGAGTCCGTATTTTTTCAGCAATTGTTCCGGAGTTCCGCTTTCGCCAAAACTATCGTTCACAGCTACCATTTCAATGGGAGCCGGAAAATGCTGCGCCAGAACTTGAGCGATACTATCGCCAAGCCCTCCGTTCATCTGATGTTCTTCTGCTGTTACCACACTTTTTGTTTTCCTGACTGATGCTATGACAGCCTCCACATCCAAAGGTTTAATTGTGTGTATATTTATTATTTCAGCGCTGATTCCTTTTTCGTCTAATATCTTTTTTGCTTCCAGCGCTTTCCATACCAAATGTCCGGTTGCAAAAATAGTAACATCAGTTCCGTAAAAGAATTTTAAAGCTTTCCCAAATACAAAAGGGTATTTCCCTCCTGTAAAATTTGGAACTTTTGGCCTTCCGAAACGCAGATATACAGGACTGTCAATATCTGCAATTGCAATTGTTGCATCTTTTGTCTGGTTAAAATCGCAAGGATTTATCACAGCCATTCCGGGAAGCATTTTCATCATTCCGATATCTTCTAATATCTGGTGGGTAGCACCATCTTCACCTAGCGTTAAGCCTGCGTGTGAAGCGCAAATTTTTACATTCTTACCTGAGTAAGCAACAGACTGCCTGATTTGGTCATACACTCTTCCTGTGGAGAAGTTTGCGAATGTTCCGGTGAAGGGGATTTTTCCGCCAATTGTTAAGCCTGCAGCAATGCCAATCATGTTGGCTTCTGCAATTCCTACCTGGAAAAAACGATCAGGAAATTCTTTTTTAAAGGCATCCATTTTTAGTGAACCGGTAAGGTCTGCACAAAGCGCAACTACGTTTTTGTTTTTCTTTCCAAGTTCATGCAAACCTGCGCCAAATCCGCTGCGTGTGTCTTTGTCTTCCGATACTTTTTCAATGCTCATAGGTAAGGTTGTTTCCATGTTTTTTTAGTAAAGTTTTACAACTTCCGAACTTCCCGAAAGTATGGTAAATGATTTTTCAAGCGTGTATTCTGATTCTTTTGAGTTTTTTGGACGGAAGACAGCACGGTATTTTCCGGGCTGCAATACCAGATTTTCCTGAATGTTTTCAGGTTTCAGATTATATACTAAGGTAAGTTTATTGTTGTCTTCAAGATAAACACCTCCGTATCCGGCAGTGTTTTTAAGGATGTTGGCTCTTCCCGGTTGTGGGATAGCAACTGTTGTTGTCTTGCTTTGCGAGATATCCACATTGTATACATACATTCGTGGGAGACACAAAATTTCGACATCATATTTGCCAATAATATATTTCTCTTTCTGATTAAATTCCTGAATATTCAGTGTCTGCATTTTGCCTTGTTTGCGGATAATACATTGTAGATTTTTGTAATCACTTGTGCCGTTTACTTTTAATTCTAAATCGCCTTGTGGTGCATCAATTGCGATGATGGTGTGTTTCCCCGGAGTAAGTTTTATGCTGTCTTTTACAACTTCGGGAATAGTGTGAACTACAATTTTATAAGTAGGCAGTGGGTCAATAATCAGGGTGTCAGGGTTGCCTCGGTTATTAATAGTGTGAATGAAATTGTATTTCATTTTGCCCGAAAAACTATCATAGAACGTCATGTTCACGTTGGTTTCGGTAGGCTTGCTGTAAATGTCAAGTAAATTTACCTGTGCAGTAGTATTGTTCAATGCTTGTGATATTACCACATTCAGGATATTCTTGAAACTTTTTTCGTTGCTGGCATCGTAGTAATTTCCAACACAATCAAACTGTTTCATAATGTCGGCATCTAAGCCAACACCAATTACAAATGGCTTTAACACAATTCCGTTTTTCTGCAAGGCTGCAGAAACTGCACAAGGATCGCCATCGCATTCTTCTATGCCATCGGTGATCAGGATAATGATATTTCGGCAATCATCACATTTTGGAAAATCATTTCCGGTTTGTTCCAGTGAATAGGCAATTGGTGTTGTTCCTTTTGGGGTTATGGAATTAATCTTGTTTTTTATTGCAGGAATATTGTTTTTATAAAAAGGGACTTCCAGTTTGGTGTCTTTACAATCGCGCTGTGAACTTGATATATATTGGCTCTGGTGCCCATAACAACGCAGCGCCAATTCAATATTTGGCACAGTTTGTAAACTGTCAAGCAACTCACCCAACAGTTTTTTTGCAATATCAATTTTCATTCCGCTTTGCCATTGACCAAACATGCTTTGCGAACCATCAAATACAAATAAAATGCGGGTAAGTGGCTGAGGCTTTTTCTGAGGTTCCTGAGCGGAAGATAAATTGACAATTGATAATTGACAATTGGCAATTAGGAAAATGAAAAGAATAATACGTTTAGCGTCACCCTGAACTTGTTTCAGGGTCTTTTTATAATAAGATGCTGAAATAAATTCAGCATGACGGGATATTATCATGATCTAAAATTAATAATCTCCAAGTGTTTGTTCCAATTGCCCGAGTGCTTTTTCCAATTGAGCATCGTTAGGTGCTATACCATGCCATTCGTGACTTCCCATCATGAAATCAACTCCGGCACCCATTTCGGTTTTCATTAAAATCATAACTGGTTTTCCTTTGCCGGTTAATGTTTTGGATTTGTTCAATCCATTTACTACTTCCTGCATATCATTTCCGTTCATGTGCATTACATCCCAACCAAAAGCCTGCCATTTTGCTTCAAGGCTGCCCATATTCAGTACCTGATCGGTATCGCCATCTATCTGTCTTCCATTAACGTCAATTGTAGCAATAATATTGTCCACCTTGTTAGCAGCTGCGTACATGGCTGCTTCCCAAATTTGTCCTTCCTGCATTTCACCGTCACCATGCAGTGTGTAAATAATTGATTTATCGTTGTTCAGTTTTTTAGCAAGTGCAGCACCAATACCTACTGAAAGCCCTTGTCCCAATGAACCCGAAGCAATGCGCACACCCGGTAAACCTTCGTGGGTTGTAGGGTGTCCCTGCAAACGGGTATTGAGTTTGCGGAATGTTGCCAGTTCACTTACAGGGAAATATCCGTAGTGCGCCAGAACGCTGTACCAAACAGGCGAGATATGTCCGTTTGAAAGAAAGAAAAGATCTTCGCCAATGCCATCCATTGTAAAGTTTTTGGCATCGGGCTTCATAACTTCATGATAAAGCGCCACAAAAAAATCAGTACAACCGAGTGAGCCACCAGGATGACCTGAGTTAACGGCATGAACCATGCGCAGAATGTCACGTCTGGTTTGAGAAGCAATACTTTTTAGTTCGTCTGTAGTTGGCATAAGATGGGTTGGATTTGTTCAGGTTTCAAAAGTACTTTAATTGATAGGTGAGAATTGGTGTGTTAATAATTTTTGAAAAAGAAATACTTGACGTCATTGCGAGGGTTTTTCACCCGAAGCAATCTTTTATGATGAGAAGATTGCTTCACTGCGTTCGCAATGACGGGGACGAGGAAATTCATATATCTTTGCGCGCTTTTTAAAAATAAATTATGGGATTACAATGCGGAATAGTGGGTTTGCCAAACGTGGGTAAATCAACCTTGTTTAACTGTTTATCAAATGCCAAGGCTCAGGCGGCTAATTTTCCGTTCTGCACCATTGAGCCGAATGTGGGAGTGATTACTGTTCCTGACGAGCGACTGAACAAACTGAGTGAGTTTGTAAAGCCTGAGCGTGTGGTACCTACTGTTATTGAGATTGTAGATATAGCAGGTCTGGTGAAAGGAGCGAGCAAAGGTGAAGGACTGGGAAACAAATTTCTTGCTAACATCAGAGATACCAACGCCATTATTCATGTGCTGCGCTGCTTTGACGATGGAAATGTTGTTCACGTTGATGGCTCTGTAAACCCTATCCGCGACAAAGAAACCATTGATTTTGAGCTGCAATTGAAAGACCTGGAATCGGTGGAGAAAAAAATGCAAAAGCTGGAGCGCTCTGCAAAGACAGGTGATAAAGATGCAAAGAAAGAGCACGAACTGCTCGGTATTTTCAAGAATCATCTGGAACAGGGTAAATCGGCACGCAGCGCTCCTGTTGAGGGTAAAGACCGCTTTGTTATTGATGATATTCATTTGCTTACAGATAAGCCCGTGCTTTACGTTTGCAATGTAGATGAAGCTTCGGTAGTAAACGGAAATAAATATTCAGAGATAGTAAAAGAAGCAGTAAAGAACGAAGGCGCTGAAGTGTTATTGATTTCTGCTGCTATTGAATCGGAAATTGCTTCAATGGATAGCCCTGACGACCGTAAGGAATTTCTTGCCGACTTAGGTTTGAGCGAACCCGGAGTAAATAAATTGATTAAAGCGGCTTACCGCTTGCTTAACCTTTCAACGTACTTTACCGCAGGGGTAAAAGAAGTACGCGCTTGGACCATTACCAAAGGCATGACTGCTCCGCAGGCTGCAGGTGTTATCCACAGCGATTTTGAAAAAGGATTTATCCGTGCAGAAACTATTAAATACAACGACTTTGTGACTTTTGGCTCAGAGGCAGCTGCCCGTGAAAACGGTAAACTTACAATCGAAGGCAAGGAGTATGTAGTAGGGGATGGCGATGTGATGCACTTCCGATTTAATGTGTAGTTCTATTTGCCTTTAATTCAGAAAACTAAATTTCCGAAAAAGAACTAAAATAGTTAGCTAAGAAATAAGAAAACTTATTCTTTTTCCTTCTTATTTTTTTCGTCTTTCTTATCCTTGTCTTTCTTTTTCTTCTTGCTCAGTTTCACATCATAAGCATAGCCAAGACCAATAATGAAATCAGTTTCAGGATTTGCTGTGTTCAGTTGTTTCTGAATTCTGAAAAAGCAATCAAGCGTATTGCGGTTTTTTAAATCAAGTGACGAGCCTAGTGTAAAACGGAAACGGTCAAAGTTTCGCTGCTGCGGTTTATTGAGCGGCAGGTATAATTCAAACTCAGTAAAAAGCGACCATATTTTATTGAATTGATAATCTATGCCAAACTTATTGCGGTTATAAATAGGGTAGGAGCCTGGCGCTCTGTTTTCATTCATATAAAAATCCATAAAGCCCTGCTGAAAGCGGGTGCGAAGTTTCAGCGTGAATTTGCCAAACTTTTTTCTGCCTTCCAGGTCAATGTTATAACGTTGTGCAGTGCGATTTAGTAATCCGCTGTTGCCTGCTCTGAATGAGTAGCGGTAACCAACTCCAATTCTCAGGTATTTGTTTATTTTATATCCAATATTTGGCTCTAAAAAAAGAGTTCCAACTTTGGTTGAGTTGTCAATTACCCGCATTTGGCATTGCACACTGGCACTAAACTTTTTTGAGATATCAGATTTAATAGTAATCCATTCCCATTGTTGGAAATCATTTGTTTGAGCTGATGAACTCAGCGCAATGAAAACAAGCGCAAGTAATAGATTGCTTCGCTTTTTCCGAAAGCTATCGGAACACAATGACATTAGAAATGGTCTAATCATCATCATCACTATCGTCAGCCGGATTGCTGTAGTCCGGAGTTTTATCTTCAAAATAGTAGATGTAAAGAAATGCTACATCGCGCAGAAAATCAATTTTCTCAAGGCGTGTGCGGGTAATGTTGAGTCCTGTGCGTTTATTCAGGTCTTCTATCAGTTTCTCTTTGTGTTCCGGCTTTATCAGTTCAATGTTGTCATACACAACAAGCTTCTGAGTTTCGTGGCGCAACAGCCACATACGTTCAAGTGAATAGGTAGCACCCAAAATAGCCATGTTGGTAAAAACCAACTCAGCCCAACTGATTTTTTTATTTGCAAGTGCATTAATGATTGCCAACCCAATAACAATAAAGAGGTAAGTCATTTCCTTAATAGGCAAAGCCTCGGTGCGGTAACGCAGGATACCAAAAACAGCAAATAATCCAAATGCAAAACCAAGTTGCAGTTTTACATTACTCAGCAAAAAACTGATAAAGAAAATCAGGATGTTGAAAATAATATAAGTGAAAAGGTAGTCTTTGCGTTTTTGTGTAGGATAATACAACAATCGAACAATAATAAACATGACAACGAAATCAAATAAAAATCTGAACAGAAGTTCAGTGAAGTCGTTTGCGTTAAGCAGCTTTGTTCCTAGTAATTCCATCGTTTTGAAGTTTGTTTATGGTGTGTAGTTTTGGTTTAAAATTATTATGTTTCAGGTGAGGATAAATGAGTGCAGAGCCAATGCAATATTTGCTCATGTTATCTTCTCTTATTTTTAATTCGCGCAGAGCAGAAATAGCTCCGCTTTTTACAGAGAATTTACTTTGTTTTATTTCAGCCACCACAATTCCCGGTAACCCAACCTGCTTGCCGTTGTGACTAAAACGCAGGTTAAAATCAATAGTAGCGCGTTCGTTTTCTTCGTTGTTTACAAACGTAAGGCGTGAAAATTCTACCTGAAGTTTTGCTTCCAGCTTTGTTGCATCAAGTGTTGTTTTCTTATTAATGAACTCAATTGATTCAGGAGTAAGCGTTTGCTCTATCAGTTCTTTGCGCTTGCGTGATTTATCAGTTCTTCCTTTATTGTTCTTATGTTTTATCTCCAGAAAAAACATCTTGGTATCGTTGTAGCTGCGGAAGCGGATTTTATAACGTCCCGATTTGCCTCGATGGTGCGTGAAATAAAGTTTTGAATCGGGTGTGTCGTAGTAAAGCGAATTGTAATCGGCATAGCGCAAAGGATTTGTTTCCAGAAGGCGGTATCCGTTTTTTATTTTTTCAAGAAAGGGTATTAGTTTATCAACCGGAAAAACAAACTTTGTATCCATGCGGTTAAGCAACTGAACATTATCCATCTCTGCCAGTGTAATAGGCCGAAATGTCTGTAAAACAGGAACTATAAGTTTTGCAACGCTGTTTTCGCTCATTTCCTGATAACGATATCTTCTACTTCTACTGTTGAGTTATTGGAAGTTATTTCAACTTCCTTAATCACTGCTATACTGCCTGAGGCACAGGTGTCGCAATTGGAGTAACAGAATAATTTGTATGTTCCTTTATTCAGGTATTGAAATTTGTAAGAACCATCATAGCTTGTGCGGTAATCATTGTCATACGCTGTGCCATCACCATAAATTATATATACACGCTCTTCCTGTGCATAATATTCAGCCAACAGATTACCGGCTGAAGAATATTCATTTACATAAACTTTTCCGGTAATGGTTGATGTTCCGCCAACACCTTCTTCTTTTTTACATGAAGATAATAGAAGGAAGAAACCAATGATAAGTAAGCCGCTATTTTTCATTAGTGAATGATAATTAGTTTGGAGTAATTAACCTTTTCTGAGTTAACTGAAAGTAAATACGTTCCGCTTGCAAGGTTTCCCTTTTCAATTACATAATTACTGTTGCTGATGTTAAGCACTGTCAGCATTTCTCTTCCTGCTAAATCGTAAAGGCGCAGATTGTGTTTCCCTTCGGGTAAATAAACAGTTGTGGTTTCTGAGAAAGGATTTGGAAACACAGAGATATTGTTCTTTAATTCTTCCGGAGTCTCAATTCCGGTGGTAGTATCTCCTGAAATCTTGTAAGCATATATGTCAAAATCTCCGGAACGTTTATCCTGAAAAGCAAAAATTGATCCGCCAGTTCCGTCACTTACATTTTTAGGTCCGGTCTGGTTATCGGCTGCAATACCTACTGCAACTCCACCGCTTGCCCAAACTGCAGCGCCTAGTGAAGAAATGCGTTGTGCATAAACATCCCAAATTCCGGCAATAGAATCCTGCCACACAACAATTCCTCCGCCATTTCCATCGCCAACAATATTAGGATTGATCTGGTTGCGTGAAGCATTTGAAATCAATACACCGTTTGCTGTCCAAATCCTGTTTCCGCTGAAATCAACTTTCTGGCAATAGATATTTACATTGCTGAGATTTCTTGCATCTTTCCATGAAATGATAACACCGTCAGTAATATTTTCTGAGGTCATATCAATGGCACTTTGATTATTAGGCTGTGCACAAATCTGAATGCCGTTTGCTGTCCATTGCACAGCACCTGATGAGTTGACACGTTGTGCATATACATCATATCCGGCACCTGTATTGAAATGTTGCCATGCAATAACTATTGCACCTGAATTATCCAATACCATTTTAGGGTTTATCTGTGAATTACCTGAAGCACAAACTACCACACCATTGTTTGCCCATTGCACTGCTCCTGATGAATTTAGTTTCTGACAATAAATATCATAATCATTTCCGTTCCGTCTGTCCTGCCATACAATATAGGTTGAGCCAGTTGCATCTCCAACTATTTTAGGATTAACCTGATTTTGTGATGAAGTGCAAACAGCAACACCACCTGCTGTCCATTGTGTAACGCCACTGCTATTGATGCGCTGTGCAAAAATATCCCAGTTTCCGTTGGTGGAATCTTCCCAAACAATTATTGCTCCTTGTGCGCCATCACTGATAATGCGAGGCCCCTGCTGATGAAAGTTTTTCACAGCCACACCAACACCATCGGCAGTCCACAAAACATTTCCGGATGAATCAATGCGTTGAGCATAAATGTCGCGGTTTCCGCTGCGCCAGTCCTGCCAGGTAATTATTGTTCCACCCACACCGTCTTCTGTTAATACCGATGCTGTCTGGTCGGCACTGTTGGTGCAAACCGCTACACCGTTATTGGTCCACATGTTAGTTCCAGCAGTATTTACACGTTGTGCAAAAATGTCGGCTACTACCTGATTGGCATCGTTACGAAAATCAACCCAGCTGATAATAGCTCCACCTTTGGTATCGCTTACAATGCGTGCATCCTGTTGGTCCTGCGGTTGTGTGCAGATAAGGTTGTTAATTGAGGGGTCGGTATTCCATTGTGCAAAAGCATTAAGTGCAATTACAGATAGAAACAGTGAGGTATAAAGTTTATTCATTAGCGCAAAATTAAATTAATGTTATCAAATTGTAAACGTGCTGTAAAGCTAAATGGTTGGGTGATTCGAAAAATATTTTTCGACAGAGAAATAACAACAGTAGCCGACTCCGTAATAATGTCAGTTAAAGGATATTAAAAGCAGATTTAATTCAGCATTATTGGATTGCAGTGGCCGAATCGCTTTTAAGTTTTGCTTCAAATTCTTTTATCAGTTCTTCTTCACTTTTGCCAAGGTTAGCAATGGAGTATTTGGCATCTTCCGCTAATTTGTGAGCAGGAAAATCATGGATAAATTTCTCATAACACCATTTTGCTTTTTCAATGTTCTTTACCTGCGTTTCGTAAATAAAGCCCTGCATAAATAGACTGTAAGGTGCTTTGTCTGCTTTTGGATATTTCTCATAATACTGCTCAAAATATTTGATTGCAACATTACTTTGCATAGCGCCCATGCTCACCTCACCGGCTTTAAACAGGTAATCTTCTGCATTTTTATCATCAGGATATTTTTTTGCAAAATCTGCATAAAGGGCAATCATGTCTTTAGCTTTGGCAAAATCCATTACCATGGTTGAATCGCCATACAGTTCTTTTTCTTTAGCGTCAATAGCCTGTTGTAGTTTTTGCTGGTCGCTGGTGCAGGAAATTAAAGTAAGAAGCAGGCAATATGCAGTAAGCAGTGGGAAGTTTTTCATTTTTAAATTAGATTATCAACGAATAACGAATTGGTCGCGAATATACAAATGAGTATCCGCTATTAGTATATTCATAATGGATTAGCTATTCGTTGATGAGTTTATCGTTTCGCGAATTTCATCTTATAGCT
Source organism: Bacteroidota bacterium (assembly GCA_947478465.1). Lineage (GTDB taxonomy): Bacteria > Bacteroidota > Bacteroidia > SXHM01 > SXHM01 > SXHM01. The sequence continues at coordinate 532 of CANJWH010000021.1, read as the reverse complement.
CACATCCACAATGCCTTTTGAAATATCATTGAGTTTTCCTTTGAGCAAACGCTTTTTCAGCGGGCTCAGATGGTCGGTAAAGAGTACTCCTTCCAGATGGTCGTATTCGTGTTGGATAACGCGGGCAACAACACCATCAAATTTTTCTTCGTGCAGTTCAAAATTCTCGTCTTCGTATTCAAGAATTAATTCGGGTTTGCGTTCCACATCTTCGCGTATGCCGGGTATGCTCAGGCAGCCTTCATTGAAATTCCATTCTTCGCCTTCTTCTTCCAGTATGCGGGGATTGATAAATGTTTTTTTCCAGCCTTCCAGTTCAGGATATTCGTCAGCAAAGGGTGATGCGTCAATAATAAAAAGACGAATGGATTTGTTGATTTGCGGAGCCGCTAATCCCACGCCCTTGCTTGAGTACATGGTTTCAAACATGTCGGCAATCAGCTTTTCAAGGCCGGGATAATCGCTGTCAATTTCTTCGGCTACTTTTTTAAGAACGGGGTCACCGTAGGCTACTATGGGAAGAATCATTTAT
>CANJWH010000020.1 GCA_947478465.1 Bacteroidota bacterium | reverse complement strand
CTCTGCTTCAGCTTTTGCTTTTTCGGCTTCAGCTGCTTTTTGTTCTGCTGCTATTCTGGCTTTTTCTTCCGCTTCTTTTTGGGCTTTTAGTGCCGCCTGTTTCTGGGCCTCCTCTGCTTTAGCCTTGGCCTCTGCTGCCGCTTTTGCCTGCTCAGCTTCCGCAATGCGTTTGGCTTCTTCTTTTGCTTCTTTTTGGGCTTTCAAAGCCGCCTGTTTCTGGGCCTCCTCTGCTTTAGCCTTGGCCTCTGCTGCCGCTTTTGCCTGCTCAGCTTCCGCAATGCGTTTGGCTTCTTCTTTTGCTTTTTGTTCAGCTGCTATCCGTTCCTTTTCCTCGGCTTCCCTGATTGCCTTTGCAACCGCAGCTTTAATATCTGCCTCTTCCTTTGCCTTTTGAGCTGCCAATTCTGCTGCTCGCTTAGCTTCTTCTGCAGCCTTTTGTTTTGCCTCTTCAATTGATTTTTGCTCGGCAGCTATTCTGGCTTTTTCTTCGGCTTCTTTATGGGCTTTTAGTGCAGCCTGTTTTTCTGCTTCTTCTGCTTTAGCCTTTGCCTCTGCTGCAGCTTTTGCTTTTACTTCTTCAGCAATGCGTTTGGCTTCTTCTGCTGCTTTTTGTTCTGCAGCTATTCGTTCCTTTTCCTCGGCTTCCCTGATTGCCTTTGCAACCGCAGCCTTAATATCTGCTGCTTCTTTTGCCTTTTGTGCTGCCACTTCTGCTGCCTTTTGTTTTGCCTCTTCAATTGATTTTTGTTCTGCAGCTATTCTGGCTTTTTCCTCTGCTTCTTTCTGCGCTTTGATAGCCGCCTGTTTCTGGGCCTCCTCTGCTTTAGCTTTTGCCACTGCTGCCGCTTTTGCCTGCTCGGCTTCAGCAATGCGTTGGGCATCTTCTTTTGTTTTTTGTTCTGCTGCTAAGCGTTCTTTCTCCTCGGCTTCTTTCAATGCTTTAAGAGCATTATTTTTTTGCTCTTCTTCTGCTTTTGCTTTTAATTCAGCTGATTGTCTTGCCTTTTCTTCAGCAGCCAGTTGTGCTTTCAGCGCAGCTATTTCTTTTGCCGCTGCTTCTGCTTTTAAATCAGCTTCCTGAGCTGCTTTTACTTTTTCTGCTTCAGCAATACGTTTGGCTACTTCGGCTGCTTTTTGTTCTGTTGCAATTCTTGCTTTTTCTTCAGCATCTTTCTGGGCATTCAGTGCGGCCTGCTTCTCTGCTTCATCGGCTTTAGCTTTTGCCTCGGTTGCTGCTTTTTCTTTTTCTGCTTCAGCAATACGTTTGGTTTCTGCTGCTTTTTGTTCTGTTGCAATTCTTGCCTTTTCTTCAGCTTCTTTTTGGGCTTTTAGCGCAGCCTGCTTCTGGTCTTCCTCTGCTTTAGCTTCTGCTTCTGCTTTTTCTTTTTCTGCTTCAGCAATACGTTTTGCTTCTGCTGCTGCTTTTTGTTCTGTTGCAATTCTTGCTTTTTCTTCAGCTTCTTTTTGGGCTTTTAATGCAGCCTGCTTCTGGGCTTCCTCTGCTTTTGCTTTTGCATCTGCTGCTGCTTTTTGTTCCTGCTCTGCTTTTACTGCCGGCTCTTGCTTTTTCTCCACCTGTGCTGTAACAGTCTCTTCTTTCACAATAGCTTGCTGAACCGGTTTAGTGTAGGCCACCTCATTAGCCGAAACCTCATGCCCCAGAACATTATAACGTTGTTGAACTCCCTTCACCTCGGTTATAAAATTAAAATTTGCCAGAACGGTATCGCGCACAACTTCCAGTTTATCAAATGCGGATGAGTTGTAATAAATGGTTGTGTTTTTATTATAAAAATCGCCTTCGTAATACCATTTCCATTGGTTGTCCGTTTTCAGGGTAAGCACCACATCGCTTTTTTCAAGGTTTACTTTTTCGGGTAAAAACTCCGTTACATTGCTTCCTAAAATTTCACCGGAAAGGGTAAACATATCCACCTGTTTCCCTTTTATGCCAACCATATACTGAAAGCGTGGACCATAGCTCCAGCGCTCGAACTTATCATATAATTGCAAGGCCAGCCAGTTATTATTTAACAAAGTGTCAACGCGGGTGTTGTAATGAAAATTGCGCTTCAGATAATTAACTGCCAGAGCGGGTTCATACACTTCTTTAAATTTCAAGCCCCACTTGCTGCTGCTTTCTCCTAGTTCAAAAGGATAAGTATCAAATTCAAAAAACTTCTCGTCAATAGCTCTCCTGTCTTTCTGTGCGTACGAAGCACCAACAGAAAAGAAAAAGAGCAACACCGATGCTGTGAACTTATTAAACACTGAAAATCTTTTTACCGCAAAATTATTGTTTCAGCAATTTAAGCCACGAATTTTTAGATCTGTCAGAGATAAAAAGTGTGTAATAGCCGGGCTTTAGAAATGAAGTATTAATGCGTCCGCTGTTTGTTGCCTGATAAACCAATTTACCCGTAGCATCGGTTATTACCAATTTTACATCAGAAGAAACACCTGAAACAGTAAACATATCCTGAATAGGATTAGGATAAACGTAAACAGTGTTATAATTCTCAGGCACTTCAATTCCCGAAACGGTATCACTGAAAAGATGCAGTGCATATTTAAAGCAGGGTATAATACTGTCTTCGGTTGTAACATGCGAATTAAACATCGGGAAGCCACCGGCCCAATCCCAGTAGAACCATGTCAGATTAAGCGAGTCGATTTTATTACCTACAAATTCAATCCAGCGGCAACGGCTTTCTGCATCTGCATAACTTCCTACTCCAAACTCGCCCAGAAACAGCGGTTTATTATAAGTGGCTTTCCAGGTTGCAACCCGTCTCCACGACTCGTACAAAAAGTTTTCATAAAACGGGTCTCCTGTTGTTGGAAACAAAGTGCCTTCGGGATAAAATGGATCATGCCAGGTAAATCCCTGATGTGTAAAATCAAGAGGGTCGTAACAATGAAATGTATAAATCAGGTTAGTGTCAGCCAGGGGCTGATAAAGATTTAAAGCCATTCCCCAGCTTCCTAAATTAGGCGAAACAACTATGCTGTGTGCAGTGGTATATTTCCGGATAGAATCAATTGCAGTATTAAACAACAGGTTCAATGAATCCAAATCATTAAAAGCTATGGGAGGTTCATTCATCAATTCAAAAAAGCAGCGCTCAGGGTCAAGGTACTGATACTTTTTTGCTACAACACCCCAAAGGTGAGCAAAACGGTCTTTGTGATTTCTCCAGTTCTCATTCGTTAATTCCCATCCGTGATGATTGTCAATAATCAATTTCAGGTTCAACTCGTCCGTCCATTTTATCATTGAATCTATGCGCTGAAATAATACGTGATTGGTATCAACATAATAAGGTGCAACAGTATCACTGATAAACGAAAAACCAATGGGCAGGCGAATGGATTTTATGCCTGCTGTTTTCATAGCTTCCACATCGCTTTTGTTGTATCCGTCTGCACTTGGCCAGTTTGGATTCCAATACTCTTCAAGCCAGTTATTAATATTTATTCCGCGTTCAAAAGCTGCGCAGCGCTGGTGTGCAAGAGTTTGACTCTGAGCATTACCAACCATTAAAATAAAAAGAATGCTTAATACAAATCTGCTCATGTTGTTAGATTAATATTTTATTATTTTTCGGCAAACTATAGTGTCTTCAGTAATAATCTTCAGGTTATAAAGCCCGTTACTCAATTGTGAAATATTAGCCTGTTGAGTATTATTTTGAGTATAAACCATTCTTCCTGCAACGTCATACATTTCTAATGCTGAAACTTTGTTAACGGACGAAATAGTCAGTATTCCGTTGCTTGGATTTGGATAGACATTAATAGTAGTATTATCGACCACATCCTCAATGGAAGTTGTATTATTTTCTCGTGTCCAGGTATAGTTCGCAGAAACAGTATCAACACTAATGGATGCAAAATAAACAGAATCCTGTGTAACGGGATTGTAATAAAACTGCTCTTCAAATTGTGATTGTGCTATCATAGATTGGAAGTTTGCAAAGCTGCTGTACATTTCTGCATTCCCCACAACTGTGACCCAACTTTGGTGGCTGGAATTGTAACAAGCTTTTACTCCATCTATTACTCCGGTGCAAGCTCTTCTGACAGCTACATAACCGTTCCCCTTTCTTCCCATCAGCCAAAGGTTGTTTTCCACTGTTTCGTCAAAGTCATTTTCGGTGAGATACAAACTAACTTCCTTTCGGGCAATACCTACCAAATCAGGCTTTACCTCGGGCCAATACATCATCAATGCTACATTACTATTTTGTGTTACACAAGGTAAATTATCATTGGCGTGATCAGCACTAATATTATTTTGGTCTATTTCAGGTTTTCCTGATGTGGTAAGCACAGCAGTTGTGCCGATAGCAGCCACGCATGGGAATTGTTGGTAGCCCCATTTCCCTTTCCAAAAATCCTGAATAGACGATAAGACCACCGAACCATTTTTAAAAACGGCAACATCTTCACCGCAAATTACTGTGCTCTTTGATGCGCAACTCAAATTCTCGGCAACGGTTGGAATATTCTGAATAGGTAATGATGAAAAGAAACTTAACTCTGCAAATTCAGGGTTTGCCCATAAATTTGAATCTGTAATCATTTGAGCAGACTCCAGCGCAACTACTGGATGAAAATAGGAACCGGAACTCCACTGAAAAATCACTTTATCTCCGGGAGATTGCGCCTGCAGAATTGTATCAAAGCTTTCTATCGGGTGTCCTATGTGATAAACGGTATCAATTGTTGCCGTCCATGAATTAATAACTGAGGTAAAATCAACCGAACTGGTAGCAAGAAAACCACCTGAATGGCTTGCATCATTAGGCACTTCACCAAACCCGGTAAGCAAATAAATAATACTTGAAATATTTTGGTTGTAGAAATTGGAATAACGCCCATAGTAATTTCTTCCTGCTGCAGGATACATAACTCCATAATCATTGGTTATGGAGAGAAGTTCGGTAAGCAGTTTTTGTGCGGCCTGCCTTGCAAGGTCTTTTATTTCAGCATCTTCAGCAAAATCTGCAAGATTAAGCAATGCCGCTAAGGTGAATGGCGAATAGGTTGATGAAAAGAATTCATAAAAACCATATTCCATTTTCATATGCAGGTATTGGCGCAAGCGTATTTCTAAATTTGAATCAATTGGTTTGTTGTAGCGCTCATGCAGTAACCAGTCAGAACTCATCCACAAGATCATATGGTTCTCAGACCAATGAACTCTTAAATTCTCACCATCACGCAGCCAGAAGGGAACCTGGTAAATGGAGGGCAAAATCTGACTCTCGTATTCTCCATTTGAAAGAAACAATACACGAACCAGTTTAACAATATCAAAGTCTATGGTGCTTTTAGTAAGCATGACATTGAAAATTCCATCCAATACATTTTGATCTACCGGAACTCCCATATAAGCCTGAATAACTATGGCATCTCCACCGTTGAAATTTGTTAGAGCGCTGTCAATATATTGCTGTCTCCTTTCTTCAAAAGACAGGTTCTGGGCATTAACTATTCCCGAAAACAAAGTAAAAACTGCGATAGTTAATACGCTAAAGGCACTTGATTTATTTTTCATTTTTTTAAATGATAAGCGTTAATTCTGTCTTTTACATTCTGCCTTATATCAAACCAGAAAAGGTTGTAGTCAATAATATGCATGTTGTTCAGCAAGCGCAGCAAAGGAACTTTTGTTTTTACCCACAGAATAGTTCCTCCCCGTTTGTTATCATGTATTTCGGCACTGGTGCGGTTTAAAAATTTCTTCCCGAATTTTACTCCCACCGATCCTAAGCTTTTCTCTTTGCCAACCATGGCTTTGTCAGTTGTCCATGTAAGCGGGTTAACACTTTGAGCCAGCATGCTGAATACTCCGGTAGGTTCATACCCTTTTTTAAAACTCATCCACGAAATAAAACAACCGGTTTCGGTGGGCGAATTGCATATTTTCAAATCGGTGTACATACTTTCGGTTATGGTATAACCGATAGCATAAGCAGCCACTAATTGTTTGCTCAGCGCCTTGCCATCAAAGTAATCTTTAAGCAATCTGCGCGAGTGACAGGTGCCCTGGCTGTGCGAAGCAATAATAATCGGGCGACCATTGTTATAATGTTTGAGGTAATACTCAAAGGCAGTTTTAACATCTTCATATGCAAGGTCAAGCGCCTTTTGTCCATCAGTAGTTTCATTATAAAAAACAGCTACAATGGCCTGACGGTAACGGGGAGCATACACACGGCAGGTATTGTTAAAAGCAGTGGCCTGATAATAAACCGGCTTGGTATCTACCTTGCGGTTCATTTTTTGGTCAGCCACATCAGCATTCCATTTTTCGCCTTTGCTATACATGGTGGGATGAATGTAAAAGACATCCACATCTTTCAGCGAATCGCTGGTCCATGTTTCGCCTTGCGGCAACGCATCTGCAATATCAACCCTGAAGGGTAAAGCCGACCAGTTCTGCCCCAGCGAATAATCGGGCGCAGGATAATGTGTTTCGGTATCAAATGAGGTGCGCTGTGCTAAAATATTTTGAGCAAGCAGCAAGCTGAAGGCAGCCAGCAATAAAGAAGATTTAAACATAAACTATGCGATTGCAATTTCTAATTTCCAACCTCTGACATCCAACTTCAAAATTTTTATGCCCGCGAAGGTAATGAAAGCAAGCGCACAACGGTCTTGTCCGATTCAAAAGTTACATCATTTTCATCCAAAGCAAAAAGCGAAACCCATTTAAGGGTGATATTATCGGTTTGTTTGCCAATTACAATCTGTTCGGTTGTGGCACAACTAACACGGTAATAAACAGCTACCACCTGAAACTCAGGATTAATTTGCGAATGAATGTAAAAACCGGTGGTATAAAAATGTTCAATAACGCTTACCTCCTGCCCTGTTTCTTCCTGAAACTCACGTACCACGCATTCAGTAGGGCCTTCGCCAAACTCAAGGCCGCCACCCGGAAATTTGGTGATAGGTCTGCCATTTACCACTTCATCGGCTACAAGCACTTCGCTTTTATCGTTGATAAGAATGCCGTAAACGCGAACAGTGAATTTGGATGGTTGCATGTTGTAAATATACAACATAATAAAAGCAATACTTCTTCGTTAATAGTGAAAACCTATCTTTGCAAACCCATGAACAAAACCCGTGTTTTATTTCTCTTCATTTCAGTTGCTGCTCTGCTCTTCGCCTGCCGCAAAGACCCGCTTTCAACCGACCCTTCTGATAAATTAGAGTTTTCGAATGATACAGTAATTTTCGATACCGTTTTCACCACCATAGGAAGCACCACCAAGCGCCTGCTTATATATAACCCCAGTGATAAACGCATAGTTATTTCATCCATTCAGCTGGCAGGTGGTTCTGCATCAAAATTCAGATTAAATGTAGATGGCGTTCCCGGCATTTCGCACCACGATATTGAGATACAGGGCAAAGACAGCATGTTCCTTTTTGTGGAAGTTACGCTTGATGCAAGCGGGCAAAATAATCCGCTGATTGTTTCCGACTCCATTCTGTTTATGACCAACGGCAACCTGCAGGATGTAGATCTGGTGGCCTGGGGACAGGATGCGTACTTCTATTATCCCGACCATTATAGTGAGGGCATCGGAGCTTATTCAATAGTAGATTGCGATGATGTGTGGACCAACGAAAAGCCTTATGTGGTTTATGGTTTGCTGGTAGTTGATTCTGCTTGTTCATTGGATATTATGGAAGGAGTGAAAGTTTATTTCCATAAAAATTCAGGCATGTTAATTTACCGAGACGGAACATTGCGCGTAAACGGCCAACCCGGAAATCCTGTAACCATGCAGGGCGACAGACTGGAACCTTTTTATCAAAATGTTCCCGGACAATGGGATCGCATATGGTTTTACAATGGAAGTAAAAACAACACGATTGATCATGCCATTATTAAAAACGGAACAGTAGGTGTTCATGCTGATACGGTTGCTAACTCTAACCCAACCGTTGCCATAAACAATACACAGATTTTTCAAATGTCGGGCGCTTGCCTGCTTGCACAAGGCGCACATATTAAAGCAGAAAACTCAGTCTTTGGAAATGGAGGACAATTTTGCGCAGCGCTTGTTTTAGGAGGAAATTATGATTTCCGCCATTGCACGTTCGGCAGTTATTACCAATACGGAAATCGCCAGACACCGGCACTTTTACTCAATAATTATTATGAAGATATTGATGGTAATATTCAGCTGCGCGATTTAGACAATGCCTACTTCGGCAACTGCATAATTATGGGCAACCTTGAAAATGAAATAGGTTTTGATAGTGATAACGGTGCCCTGTTTAACTATAAATTCGATTACAGCGTTTTGAGGATTGACCCCGAAGTAAATACTTCAGATATCAACTTTTTCAACCAGATAATCAAAACCGATAAAGACACATTCTTTGTTGACCAGTTTAATAATGACTTTCACATTGATGGCTCTTCACCTGCTATAGATGCAGGAAGCAGCAGTATTATCAATTCTCCAACGCTGTTTAATGATTTAGATGGCAAGGGTAGAAAACTAAACCCTGATATGGGTGCCTACGAAAGTCAGGAATAAAAAATGGGTAAGTCCCGATATCGCACCGCTACAACCGCCTACCCTTGCTACCTTCCGGTCCTGGGGGAGTTCAGCAGGAGCTGGTCGTATAGAACTTACCCGCTGCAAATATACACTTGAAATCCGAAACAGGAAATTTGAAAGAGAAAAAATCTTTCAGACAAAAATCTATCTTTGCCGCAACCGAAAAGCAAAACAATGGAAGAGAAACCAACTCCCTACAAAACCGCAATGAACTTTGGAGCACTGCTTGGTCTAGTGCTTATTGCCTATTCTGCATTATTATATGCATTTGACCAAACAACCAATCAGGCATTAAGTTGGCTGAGTTATATTTTTCTTGCCGGTGGAATTATTCTTGGAACAAAAACCTACCGCGATAAAAATCTGGGAGGTTACATCACTTACAACCAGGCTTTGTGGACAGGTACCTTGATAGTATTTTTCGCAAGTTTCCTTTCAGCTTTTTATACTTACATTTTCACAAAATTTATTGACCCCGGAATGATTACCAAAATTCTGGAGGAAACAGAAATGAAAATGCTGGAAGAACAAAAGATGGGCGAAGATGAAGTAGAAATGGCAATGAAATACACTCGAATGTTTGTAACATCTGAAATCATGACCATTACAGTAATAATTGCTACTACAATAATGGGCTTCATTATTTCACTGATTACTTCAGCAATTCTGAAAAAAGAGAATCCTAATCAGTCGTTTGAGAACGTAATTGATAATACATAGAATCCGGTGGACATCTCAATTGTAATCCCGCTTTATAACGAAGAAGAATCGCTGACTGAGCTTTCTTCATGGATTGTTGCTGCACTTAAAAGCAGTAACTATACTTACGAAGTTATTTTCGTTGATGACGGCAGCACCGATGCCTCGTGGAAAAAAGTGATGGAGATTTCGGCAAATGATTCGCGTTTTAAAGGAGTTAAGTTTCGAAGAAACTACGGCAAATCTGCCGGACTGAACGTTGGTTTTGCAGAAGCACAGGGCGATGTAGTAATTACAATGGATGCCGATTTGCAGGACAGCCCTGAGGAAATTCCTGCACTATATAAAATGATAACAGAAGAAGGTTATGACCTTATTTCTGGCTGGAAAAAGAAACGTTACGATCCGATTACCAAAACCATTCCCACCAAGCTATTCAACTGGGCAACACGCAGAATGTCGGGAATAGAATTGCATGATTTCAATTGCGGATTAAAAGCTTATCGCAAAGACCTGATTAAAACCATTGATGTCTATGGCGAAATGCACCGCTATATTCCTGTAATTTCAAAATGGGCAGGCTTCCGTAAGATTGGCGAGAAAGAAGTACAGCATCAGAAACGCAAATACGGCACTACAAAATTTGGTTTGGAACGTTTCATTAATGGTTTTCTGGATTTACTGGTCATCACTTTTGTTTCGCGTTTTGGTAAAAAGCCGATGCACCTTTTCGGAACGCTGGGAACACTTAGTTTCTTTGGTGGATTTATGATTGCCGTTTATCTCGCCATTGAAAAATTTGCTTTTCATCAATATAAAATGACCGATCGGCCGCTGTTCTATTTCGGTCTGCTGGCAATGGTTATAGGAACACAACTTTTTCTTACCGGCTTTCTTGCCGAAATGGTTTCACGCTCAGGAGCAGATAAAAACCACTACCTGGTAGAAACAAAAACCGGCTTAGGAAATTAATTCCTTCCCATATGAATCATCAATGTACTTCAACTATTTTGATGATTCGTCCTGCATCTTTTGGTTACAATGAAGAAACAGCACAGAATAATATTTATCAGCATAAGCCTGTCAATACTGAACTTACTAACATTCAACAGCAAGCTTTAATTGAATTTGATGCCTTTGCCGGAAAACTAAGTGATGCAGGCGTAAATGTTATTGTAGTATCCGATACACCCGAACCACAAAAACCGGATGCACTATTCCCAAACAACTGGATTTCATTCCATGAAGATGGCTCCGTTGTATTGTATCCAATGTATGCCCAGAACCGCAGAAGCGAGAGAAGAACAGATATTTTAGAAAAGCTAAAAAACGAGTATGGTTTTGCAATCAAAAAGATTATTGACCTAACCCATTATGAGAAACAAAATCAATTCTTAGAAGGCACAGGCAGTTTGGTTTTGGACAGAGTAAACAAAATTGCTTATGCATCTGTTTCAGAAAGAACAACACCCGAACTTGTCAGGGAATTTTGCAGGCAATTAAACTATAAGCCTGTACTTTTCAATGCAGTGGCAAACGGAATTCCGGTCTACCACACAAATGTTCTGTTATCTGTTTGCGACAAGTTTGTGGTTATCTGTCTTGACTACATTTCTACAGAAGCCGAAAAAGAAGATCTGTTGGAAATCTTAAAAAAAACAAAAAAGGATATTATAACTATCTCTGAAAAGCAAGCTTCCTGCTTTGCCGGAAACATTCTGGAAGTGAAATCGAGGAAAGAGGAAAGTCTTCTTATTATGTCCACTAATGCCTATAAATCATTGAATACAGAGGAGATTGCACACCTGAGCCGTTATTGCAAAATCATCCATTCTCCGCTTAATACAATTGAAAAACAAGGAGGCGGAAGTGCACGTTGTATGTTAGCAGAAATATTCCTCCCAGGGAAATAAAACTGAAATCCAAATCACTTACATTTGCAAAATAATAGCAACCCGCACAACGCGGATTTATCTAATAACTATAATTCTATATGAAACAGGTTTCTAAAATGGAAAACACCTACTCAGACCTCATTAACCAGACTTTTGAATTCCCGCAGGAAGGATTCAGGGTTGAAGACAACGATCTTTATTTCCATGATATAAACCTGATGGATATTATTGAGCAATATGGAACACCTTTAAAAATAACCTATCTGCCTAAAATAAGTTCGCAGATACAAAAAGCTAAAAGACTGTTTAATGTGGCTATGGCTAAAGTAGATTATAAAGGCAAATACTCCTATTGCTATTGCACAAAAAGTTCACACTTCTCTTTCATTCTTGAAGAAGTATTGAAGAACGATGTGCATCTTGAAACATCTTCAGCCTTTGATATTCCTATTATTAAAAGTCTTTACAAAAGCGGAAAAATCAGCAAGGACCGATATATTGTCTGCAACGGATATAAGCGTCCTGCTTATACCGAGTATATTTCAGATCTTGTAAACTCAGGCTTTACCAATGTAATTCCTGTTTTAGATAATATGAATGAACTGGAATACTATAAAAAAAGCTTTAAGAAGAAATGCCAGATTGGTATCCGCATTGCATCAGAAGAGGAACCTACATTTGAGTTTTACACATCACGCTTGGGAATCCGTTACCGCGATATTGTACAGTATTACAAAGATCACATTGAGAGCAACCCAAAGTTTGAGCTCAAAATGTTGCACTTCTTTATTAACTCGGGAATAAAAGACAATGCCTATTACTGGAGTGAATTGAACAAATGTCTGAGTGTATATTGCGAATTAAAAAAGATATGTCCGGAATTAAACTCACTTAACATTGGTGGTGGGTTCCCTATCCGCACTTCACTTAATTTCCATTACGATTATGAATATATGACCGAGGAAATTGTTTCTAAAATTAAAAACTACTGTGAAGAAAATGATGTTGACGAACCAAACATCTTTACCGAGTTCGGTTCATTTACTGTGAGTGAAAGTGGCGCCACACTTTACTCTATCATTGACCAAAAACTTCAAAATGACAATGAGTTATGGTATATGATTGACAGTTCATTCATAACCACTCTGCCCGATATTTGGGGAATAAGTCACCGCTTCTTAATGCTTTCACTTAATAAATGGGATAAGGAATATCAGCGCGTAAACCTGGGAGGATTAACCTGCGACAGTCTGGATTACTACAATTCAGAAGCTCACGTGAACCAGGTTTTTTTGCCTAAAACGGATAAACAGGAACCGTTGTATATTGGCTTTTTTCATACCGGGGCTTATCAGGAATCACTTGCAGGTTATGGAGGAACACAACACTGCCTTATTCCAGCGCCTAAACACGTAATTATTAACCGCGATGAAGACGGGGAAATAACTACCAAACTATTTGCAAAAGAGCAGAGCTATAAATCTATGTTGAAGATTTTGGGGTATTAGTTTTAAAATTTCTACTTTTAAACCTTTATTTACTTTTGATTTCTTCGCTGAATTAACAAAATGCCTGTTGCAGAATTAAAGAATGAGACCAAGGAAGTGGTGAAAAAGATTTTCACTGACTACCTTGAAAAACACGGACACCGGAAAACTCCCGAGCGTTTTGCCATACTCAGTGAAATTTATTCGCAAAACGACCATTTTGATATTGAATCACTTTACCTGAAGATGAAGCAGAAGAATTACAGGGTAAGTCGTGCAACACTTTATAATACTATTGAACTATTATTAGATGCTAAACTAGTTACCAAACACCAGTTTGGCAAAAACCTTGCTCGCTTTGAAAAATCATACAAATACCGCCAGCATGATCATTTGATTTGCGAAGACTGCGGCAAAGTATTTGAATTTTGCGACCCGCGCATTCAGCAAATACAAAACATGGCAGGTGAATTACTTAATTTCAACATCAGCCATCATTCACTTAACTTCTACGGAAGCTGCAAACTGCTTGCAACAAAGGGTAAATGCGAACGAAACCAGAATTAATTATAGCTTAACTTATAACTAAAACTACTATGAGTTTTACTCACACTATTTCAGAAAAAGCAAACTATACACTTATTTCAATCGGTGGAAGACTGATTGAAAAAGCCGAAGCAGAAGGACTAATCTCTGAAGTAGAAAGTCTGATTGCAGCGGGAAAAAATAAATTCGTAATTGATGGTAAAACGTTGGAATACATGAATAGTTCCGGGCTTGGAGTATTGCTTCACATCTTAACAAAAGCACGCAATTCAGGGGGAGAAGCTGTGTTGTGCGAACTTTTTAAAAAAGTAAAACAACTCTTCATCATCACTAAACTTACTTCCGTTTATTCGGTGGTAGACAGTTTCAGTGAAGCAGAACAGAAATTCAAATAATCTATTTATAAACCGGTACTTGTTTTTGGTTTTCCAATGACAATAAACCAATGACTATTGACCAAAATCAAATGAAAGCAGACGTATTATTAGGTCTTCAATGGGGAGACGAAGGGAAAGGAAAAATTGTTGACGTGCTTACACCACACTATGATGTAATTGCCCGTTTCCAGGGCGGTCCAAATGCAGGACATACGCTGAAATTTAACGAAACAAAGCATATACTGCATACCATTCCAAGCGGGATTTTTAGAGAAAACTGTATAAACATAATCGGCAACGGTGTAGTGATTGATCCGGTTGTTTTCAAAAAAGAAATTGATGCATTGGAAAAATTCGGTTTCGATATCCGCAAGAGACTTTTCATTTCACGCAAAGCTCATTTAATTCTTCCTACACATAAGTTTCTGGATGCTGCTTCTGAAAGTTCAAAAGGGAAAGAGAAAATCGGCTCAACGTTAAAAGGAATTGGCCCCACTTACATGGACAAAACAGGTCGCAACGGTTTGCGTGTGGGTGATATTGAAAGTCCTAAATTTAAAGAGAAATATACCTTCCTGAAAGATAAACACGCGCAGATACTGAGCTTCTATGACTTCAGTTACAACCTTGCCGAAGTAGAACCGGCATGGTTTGAAGGTATTGAATTGCTGAAAAGTTTCACGCAAATTGATAGTGAAATTGTAATAAACCAATACCTGAACGAAGGCAAAAAAGTGTTGGCAGAAGGCGCACAGGGTTCATTGTTAGATATTGATTTTGGTTCTTATCCATTTGTTACGTCATCCAATACGATTTGTGCAGGAGCATGCACAGGACTTGGAATTGCACCTAACCGCACAGGAGAGGTAATCGGCATTTTTAAAGCTTACTGTACACGTGTTGGCAGCGGTCCTTTTCCAACCGAACTGGAAAATGAAACAGGTGAACAAATGCGGCAGATTGGCGCTGAGTTTGGTTCTACTACAGGTAGACCAAGACGATGCGGATGGCTTGATTTGCCTGCTTTGAAATATGCTATTATGCTTAACGGAGCAACACAACTGATTATGATGAAAGCAGATGTGATGGATGGATTTTCTACTATACAAGTATGCACGAGCTACAACTATAAAGGCGAAAAAATTAGCTATCTGCCGTATGACTTTTCACCTGAATTATTGCAACCTGTTTATACTGAAATGAAGGGATGGAACACAAAACTTGATAACATCACTTCCATCAATGATATTCCTTCAGAGCTTTTAGCTTATGTAGAATTTATTGAAAAAGAAACAGGTGTACCTGTGAAAATTATTTCGGTTGGACCAGACAGAGGACAAACGCTCTTCAGAAACAATACGGAGAAAGTGGCTATATAGAAATGAATAAGGTTGGCTTATATTTCTCTATGCTTCTTTGCACAGGCGTTTTCTTTTCCTGCAAAAAAGAAAATATGGGCGATTGTTTTAAAAGCACTGGCGATATAGCTATTGAATACAGGACGCTTGCTGCTTTTGACACTATCGAGACATACGATAACATTAGTGTATTTCTTACCACCGACACATTTTTTGAGGTGAAAATTGAAGCTGGAGAAAACCTTATTCCTTTGATAAAAACTGAAGTAAAAAATAATAAACTGACAATAAAAAACGACAACAGCTGTAACTGGGTGCGCAGTTTTACAACTCCTGTAAATGTTCACATAAGTATGCCTTCACCAGGAGGAATTATTAATGAAGGAATAGGTAAGATTACAAGTTTAAATAAAGTTAAAGACCGCACACTGCTTATTAAAATGACTAGTTCTGGCGATGTAGATTTACAATTGGATATTCCTCATCTGCTTGGAAATCTTTCTGCAAGCGAAGGCAACCTTTATCTTACAGGCAACTGCAATTTGTTCGAAATTTTTTACCTTGGGACTACTATCATTAATGGAACTGATCTTGCCATTGAAAAAGCTTATATCGAAACAACAGGAACGGGAGATTTCCACCTGAATGTATCGGATGAAATTGGAGCCAATATTGGATGGGTTGGAAATGTATATTATACCGGAAATGCAACTGTTGCATATGCCAACTACACATCTACCGGAAGAATAATTAAAAATTGAAATCATGTTTGAAAGTTTAAGTGAAAAAATTGACAGGGCCTTTAAGATTTTAAAAGGACAGGGAAGTATAACAGAAATCAACGTTGCCGAGACGCTGAAAGAAGTGCGCAAAGCATTGTTAGATGCTGACGTTAACTTTAAGATAGCCAAAACATTTACCGACACTGTGAAAGAAAAAGCATTAGGACAAAACGTTCTAACTGCAGTTTCGCCTTCTCAACTGATGGTTAAAATCACCCATGATGAGTTAGTGAAACTAATGGGCGGAAGCCGCACCGACATTAATATTGAAGGCAGCCCAGCTGTTATTCTGGTTGCTGGTTTGCAGGGTTCGGGTAAAACAACGTTTACGGGAAAACTGGCTTTGCACCTGAAAAGCAAAAGACAAAAGCATGTATTGCTTACGGCATGCGACATTTACCGTCCTGCCGCTATTGACCAGTTGAAAGTGTTAGGTGAACAGGTTGGTGTTGAAGTTTACAGCGAACCGGAAAATAAAAACGCTGTTCAGATAGCTCTTAATGCAATCAAATTTGCGAAAGAAAATCATAAGAATGTGGTCATCATCGACACTGCGGGTCGTCTGGCTGTTGATGAAGAAATGATGAAGGAAATTGAGGCTGTTAAAAAAGCGGTTAATCCTTCTGAGACTTTGTTTGTGGTGGATTCCATGACCGGACAAGATGCCGTGAATACTGCTAAAACGTTTAATGAGCGGTTAAACTTTGACGGTGTGGTGCTTACCAAATTAGATGGTGATACAAGAGGTGGTGCCGCACTCAGTATTCGTTACACTGTTGACAAGCCCATCAAGTTTGTTGGTTTGGGCGAGAAAATGGAAGCTTTGGATATATTCTATCCAGAGAGGATGGCCGACCGTATCCTGGGAATGGGTGATATCGTATCTCTTGTAGAGCGTGCACAGGAACAATTTGATGAAGAGAAAGCTAAAGCGCTTCAAAAGAAAATTGCCAAAGACACATTTAATTTTAACGACTTTTTATCTCAACTGCAACAGATAAAAAAGATGGGTAACATTAAAGACCTGGTGGGTATGATACCCGGCATGGGCAAAGCCATGAAAGATGTGGATATTAATGACGATGCTTTTAAAGGCATTGAAGCCATTATTCAATCTATGACCAAAGCAGAACGAGAGAACCCTGCACTTATAAATGGCAGCCGCAAAAACCGTATTGCTGCCGGAAGCGGAACAAACGTTACGGAAGTAAACAAACTGATTAAACAGTTTGAAGACACCCGCAAAATGATGAAAATGTTTCAGGACAAAAACGCAATGGCTAAGATGATGCGCAATATGCCTGCAGGGATGAAAAAATAGTCCTATTTGTACCCATCATTATGCACAGCTTTAACCGCTCTGCCTGAAGGATCATTTGTATTTTGAAAAGAAGCATCCCACGCCAAGGCTTCAGGAGTACTACATGCAACCGACTTAACAGAAGGGACACACATTGCTGCCGAATCTGACGGAAATAAATCACTGAAAATAGATCGGTAGCGGTATTCTTCTTTTGACATGGGTGGATGTATCGGAAAACGGAATTTTGAATTTGCCAACTGTTCATCACTTACTTCTTTTTCTGCAACTGCTTTCAGAGTATCAATCCAGCTATAACCTACCCCGTCCGAAAACTGTTCCTTTTGTCTCCACGCTATACTTTCAGGCAAATAATCTTCAAAGGTTTTTCGCAAAATCCATTTCTCAATTTTACCATTACCTGCCATTTTATCTATTGGATTTAAACGCATTGCAACATCCATAAATTCTTTATCCAAAAAAGGAACACGCCCTTCTATTCCCCATGCAGCAAGGGATTTATTAGCCCTTAAACAATCGTAAAGATGCAACTTGCCAAGTTTTCGAACTGTTTCTTCGTGAAATGCTTTTGAGTTAGGAGCCTTGTGAAAATATAAATAGCCTCCAAAAATTTCGTCAGCGCCCTCACCAGATAATACCATTTTTATTCCCATAGATTTTATAACTCTGGCCAGCAAATACATAGGTGTAGAAGCTCTAACTGTTGTTACATCATATGTTTCTAGGTGATAAATCACATCGCGGATAGCATCAAGACCTTCCTGAACAGTAAAATTAATTTTGTGATGAACCGACCCAATATAATCTGCTGCCTTTCGTGCCGCTGCCAGGTCAGGAGATCCGGCTAAACCTATTGCAAAAGAATGCAACTGAGGATACCATGCTTGTTGTTTATCATCAGATTCTATTCTCTTTGATGCAAATTTCTTAGTTATTGCTGCAATAATAGAAGAATCAAGGCCTCCTGAAAGTAAAACCCCATAGGGAACATCAGACATTAATTGCCTGTGTACTGAATCTTCTAAAGCTTTTCTTAATACAGTACTGTCTGAAACATTATCTTTTACATTTTCATAGTTTGTCCAATCCCTCTTATACCATTGTTTTAGTTCCTGCCCCTCCTTGCTATAAAGATAATGTCCGGGAAGAAATTCCTGATACTTATTGCAGACTCCTTCCAAAGCTTTTAGCTCTGATGCCACATAGAAATTTCCTGATTTATCCCAACCCATATATAATGGAATAATCCCCATATGGTCATGAGCAATAATATAAGTTCCTGTTTCTTTATCATATAATGCAAAAGCAAAAATTCCGTTTAAGTCTTCAATAAAATCTATTCCTTTTTTTCTGTATAGAGCAAGAATAACTTCACAATCTGAATGCGTTAAAAACTCATAATCATTTAACTCTTTTCTCAACTCCTGGTGATTATAGATTTCACCATTAACAGCAAGAACAATGTTTTGATCTTTGCTGAATAATGGCTGCCTGCCTGATTGGGGATCAACAATAGCAAGGCGTTCATGTGCAAGCACTACTTTTTTATCACTAAAAATTCCTGACCAGTCGGGACCACGATGACGAATCTTTTTCGACATATCAAGCACTATCGGTCTTAATTCATTTGTTACTTCACTTGTAGCAAAAACACCTACTATTCCACACATAAATACTTTATTTTTTATTGAGAAGACTCGCTATCATTTTTTTTGCAAAGTTGGGGTTATTTATGAAGTTACTAATCGTAAAAAAAATGAAATGTTATATATAGTCAATGGGAAGTATATTCGCACCAGCAGATTCTTTAATGAAGTACAGCAAGATTATTCTTCTATTTCTCTTTATCAACTCGCACAATGGCATTACCCAAACCTGGGTTGATTCGCTTGATGCGTATGCCCGCGAAAAATACCTGCCCGCCAAGTATTATAAATGGGATTGGCAGAATGCATCACTTTTAAAAGTAATGGTGATGGAATATGAGCTAAGTCCTGAGCCACAAAAAAAAATCTATTTCAACTTCATCAAAAAAGCCATGGACAAAAACTATGGATTTGCAAACGGTAAAACTCCCAATGCAGTTGCTTCCGCTTTAGGCATGGCCTTTTTGTATAAAACAACTGGCGAACTAAAGTACTTGCGCAAGTGCGAAAAGATATACCGCGATTATCAGAACATTCGCAGAACAAAGGAAGGTGGCGTTTCGCACCTGATGCTGTTTACCGAACTGTGGGACGATACCGGTTTTATGGTTGGACAGTTTTTACTGGCCATGTATGAAGCAACCAATGATGAACAGTATTTAGATGAACTCGTTCTTCAATTAAAAGTGCATCGCGAGAAACTGCGAGATGAACAATGGGGTTTATGGCGACACGGTTGGGATGCCGACACCAAAAATCATTTGTGCCTATGCAGCAAACCGCATTGGCAAACAAAAGACGACAGAAAAAGCGCAGAGATATGGGGGCGCGGAAACGGCTGGATTGTAGTTACACTTTCTGATATATTAGAAACTCTGCCACGCAGCAATCCTCACTGGAATGAGTTTTCTGAGTATCTGAAAGAAATGATTGTTCATCTTCCCGAATTGCAGGATGCAAAGACAGGGCATTGGCTTCAATTGCCAGTAAGAAAAGATGACCCGAATAATTTTATTGAAAGTTCCTGCACTGCCATGTTTGCTTATGGCATTGGCGCTGCACTGCGCCTTGGCTTGGTTTCGGGGAATAACTATTCAGAAGCAGTTGACAAAGCCTACAACGGATTGAGAGCACACAGCATTGTTACAAAAGGAAACAACTACCTTACTACTAAAAACATTTGCATCGGCACCTGCATTGGCGATAAAGACTATTACCTGAAAAGAGGCGTGCAAGAAGGCCGACCTTTTGGTCTGGGAAGTTTTATTCAATTCGGACTGCGCTATGAGATGGACAAAGGAATGCGCCCTGAGTACGGAATTAAAAAAACATTGCCTGATGCTTCCGTGCTAAAAAACGTGTATCCCGAAATGGTATTGATTGAAGGCGGTGAATATGAAATGGGCAGCGATGACAAAACAAGAGGTGGCAGTCCCCGGCACACTGTTATACTTAACAGTTTCCTCATCGGCAAATACGAAGTGACGCAGGATTTATGGCAAGCCGTGATGGGCAACAATCCCAGTTTTTTCAAATGCGAAAATTGTCCGGTTGAAGAAATAACTTTGAAAGAAATAGATGCATTTATGGTTAAGTTGTTTAAACTAACAGACAAACATTTTCGCCTGCCTACCGAAGCCGAATGGGAATACTCAGCTTTAGGCGGAAAGCTAAGCAAGGGCTACAAATATAGCGGCAGTAATAATGTGGATGAAGTAGCGTGGTTTGCAGACAATGCCGAAAACAAAACGCATCCTGTCGGGCAAAAGAAACCAAACGAATTAGGCTTGTACGATATGAGCGGAAACGCATGGGAAGTTTGCAGTGATGATTTCAATCTTAATTTTTACAAACACAGCCCTAAACAAAACCCGCGAAACACTAAGAAAGGAATGTTCCGGGTTGCCAGAGGCGGCTCGTGGCGCAGTGATGAGTTGCGCTGCCAGAGCAAAGCCCGCAACCGTTTTGTACCTGACCATCATAAAGAGAATGGTTGCTTTCGCCTGGTATTGGACAAATAAAGTTAGTGTTTAGCAAAACTCGCAAATAGTTCCGTCTTTTCTTCTTCGGTTAAGTGTCGCCACTCACCTACCTTTAATTTACCAAGATTGATATTCATAATGCGCACGCGCTGCAACTTCAAAACCTGATAACCAAACACATTGCACATTCTGCGTATCTGGCGGTTAATACCTTGTTTTAATATAATACGAAAGATTCGTCTGCTACCAGATTCAGGAGTTATAACGCACGGATCAGTAATTCCAATGCCGATGTCCATTCCTTCGGCAACTGCCTTTACAAACTGAGTACGAAGCGGCAGGTTAAGTGTAACGACATATTCCTTTTCATGTTCAAAATCAGGATGCGTTATCTTATTCATAATGGCTCCGTCATTGGTCATCAGTATCAACCCTTCCGATGCTTTATCTAATCTGCCAACAGGTAAAATCCTTTCGGGATAGTTAATGGCATCAATGATATTACCTTCAATTTTTTCAGTAGTGCAAATAATGCCAACCGGTTTGTTGTAAGCTATGTAAATAAAGTTCTTTGGGGCTTTCATGCTTTGCTGCAAAGGTATCTGTATCTTTGCACGACAAAACAAAGAATGCTTAAAACCCTTTTTCTTTTTGTGGTTGGTGTCTTTATTACTTCGTCCGCTTTTGCTCAGGTGCGGAAAGTGAATTATACTTCAATGGCTACTCAACAAAAATCCTATTATTTCAACAACACTGATTTTCACCTTAAGAAATCAGAACAAATCAATGGATTAAATTCAGTCAATAAAGGCATTCATTATACCGCCCTTTTTTGCCGCATGGAAAACAAAGTACACAAACAACTGAATGTTTGGGTGAAACTAAGAGCCGGGAATGATGAAGATTACAGAAAGCTCTGTGGACAACGATAATCAGAGAACAAACCAATCACAACCCCTTATTTAGTACTTTTGCACCCCATGTTCAGAATTATAAACATCCTTCTTTTCACGGCACTTTCATCGTGTTGCTTTTCACAAACAACAACACAATCAAAACGCATAACAAAGCCTGTTAACGTTGACGGCAACTATAAGGAATGGGTTACCCCATTTAATTTGTATGAAGCAAAAACACAACTAATGTTTTCTTTTGGCAATGATGATAGCACACTTTACCTCTGTTTTCAATGTCCAGATCCTGTAAATCAGGATAAAATCATGAAGGCTGGAATGGAAGTAAGCATTATCCGTAAAGGAAAAAATAAGCTGGATGCCTCCATTCAGTTTCCCCTTAAAAAAAATGTCAAGGGAGAAGAAACAGAAGAGATATATGTTGAAGATCAGGGAGGAGTTGACGGGATAAAAGCACATTTTCTTTTAAACAATTATGTAATGCTTACGGAAGGATTTGCTAACCAAAACGGAACATTTCCAATGAAGGAAAGCAAAGGCATTCTAATAGCAATGAATTGGGACAGTACTAACACCCTTGTTTATGAAATGGCTATACCACTGAGTGAGTTATTTGGAAACGGTTTTATGGCTGAAGAACTTACAAAAGAACTAACACTTGGTGTTGAGATATTTGCGGTTGAACGTCCAGCAGATATGGACAACGCTAACCTAAGCAGTTTAAATACTAACAATGGCGCCAGCGTGGTAAACGGAGGTGGTATGCAAACCTACGGAGGCATGGGCAACGGAACAGGTGGTGGCATGCAGAATACAGGTTCTATGGGTGGCATAAACGGATTGAACAGTATGAATGGGATGAACGGTATGGGCAGTATGGCCGGATATCCCAATAACAGCATGGCAGGTATGAGTGGAATGCAAAATAATGGTGCCGGGTGGGATGGCAGCACAGTGCCTCAATACCGCGACATAAGCGGGATGTTTGAAAAGACCGAAATGAAACAGAAATTTTTGCTCTCGGTTACTCCATAAGCAAAGAAACACGGGAATACTTTTTCTAACCCGACACCTATTTTTCTACTTTTGTGACAAACGATTTTATTCCGGAATGATATTAATTGACGGCAAACAAACAGCAGAAACAATAAAGGCAGAACTTGCCCTTGAAGTAGAACACATTCTTAAAAATGGCGGAAAAAGACCTCATCTTGCCGCTATTCTGGTGGGAAATGATGGAGCCAGCGAAACTTATATAGCATCAAAAGTAAAAGCCTGCAAAAAAGTTGGTTTTAACAGCACTCTAATTCGGTTTCCATCAGATACTTCAGAAGAAGAACTGCTTGAGGAAGTACTAAAAATTAATAAAGACGAAGATATTGACGGACTAATTGTTCAACTTCCACTACCAAAACACATTTCAGAAAAAAAAGTAACCGAAACTATTGTACCAGAAAAGGATGTTGATGGCTTTCATCCATTAAATGTAGGCAAACTGGCTCTTAACCTTCCCACGTTTGTTTCGGCTACCCCATATGGCATTATGCAATTGCTGGAACGCTATAGAATTGAAACGGCAGGCAAACATTGTGTAGTTATTGGCAGAAGCAATATTGTAGGCTCACCTGTAAGTATTTTATTATCAAGAAATACCTATCCTGGGAACTGCACCGTAACACTTTGTCACAGCCGCACTCCTGACATAGAAAAATATACCCGCGAAGCCGATATTTTAGTAGTTGCTTTGGGTAAACCTGGTTTCGTGAAAGCCAATATGGTAAAGCAGGGTGTTGTTGTTATAGATGTGGGTATCACACGGGTAGAAGCACCAGGAACTGATAAAGGCTACCGTATTATGGGAGACGTTGATTTTGATGAGGTGGCACCAAAGTGCAGTTACATCACGCCTGTACCCGGAGGTGTTGGCCCGATGACAATTGTTGCTTTATTGAAAAATACTTTATTATCTTTGAGCAACAAATTGAGTATTAACCACTAACACCAAAACCACATGAGTTACAAAATCAAACTAAAAAACGCCAAGGATAAAAGTGCTGTTCTTGATGACAAAGGTTACAAAGCTTTGAAAGGCGACAAAAAACTTTCATCGCTTAATTTCATGGACAACCTGCGTGCTCATTCAAGCGGATATCCAATTTACCAACGCTGTATAACAACCAAAAAAGGGCCGGTATACGAAACCATTTATTTGCATCGCTGGATTGCTGATAAATTTGTGAAAAAACCAAAGAGCAATCGCAAATTATTTCTGCGTTTTAAGAATGGAAATGTTCAGGATTGCCGAATCGAGAATTTGGAATATGTAACAATGAGTGAGTTACGCAGATCTAACAGCAGCACCAAAAACAGCAGTGGTTATCGCGGTGTTACTAAAGAGAACAAACGCTTTAGAGCAAATTTGTATCATAAAAAAGTAAACTACAATCTTGGTTTTTTCAAAACTGCTGAAGAAGCAGCAAAGGCTTACAATAAAAAATCACGTGAACTATTTGGTGAAACCAACAGCTTGAATAAAATAAAGTCTGGAACAAAAGCAAAAGCTAAGTCAAAAGATAAAGCTAAAACTAAAAAGAAAAAATAAGGCACTGCTTTAATAAAGCGGAAAAGGCTAAGGCATCTGAAAAATGTTTTAGCCTTTTTTGTTAACTACCTCATGACTTTCAATTAAGGAATGTTCAAATGCAATATTAACCTTGAATGAAAAATAAGAGAAACCATCATTTACCGGACGGAAATCGTATTCCATTTTTCTGCCACTTCTACGTGAAATATCTAACAAGCCAAGACCCGCACCACCTTTAGCGGAAAACTCTGCAATTTTCATCTTTTCTGTATAATAATCCCTTATCACTTCAGGGCTTAAGCCATTAATAAGATCAATAATTTCTTTCAACATTTCAATGCGCTCATTTCGTATCAGGTTTCCCGTAATAACAAAATAATGGTCAATGCCTTTTCCTATAACAAGTATGGCGGCCTGGTTTAATTTTTTTATGGGAGATACGTCTGCATGATTGACAATATTCTGCACACATTCAACTAATATATTAAACACTCTGCGAATTAATTTTTTCTCACCACTGGCTCCTTTCATTTTTATTTCAGCAATTGCTAAAAGATCATGAACAGTTTCATTGGTCATTTCATCACGAAAAACAAGCAACAAATCTTTCTCCGTCATTATCCGGTCAAAACCGAATAGCTGGTAAATAAGGTCTAAGTGTTTTGAGTCATCAAACAGTCGGGCTTCAGTCATGCTATACTTAATTAATTAGTGATTTATACCATAAGCTATACTTTAATGTTCATAAGTCTCGACAAACGACATGCCTGCATAGCTAAAAGAATTAATTTTGAAGCCATAAACAAATAACACGATTTTGAAGGTAGAAGATGATACATTGTTAAAGAAGGGTAAAACACTGCCGTTAATGGAAGAATTTTACACCATTCAGGGCGAAGGTTTTCATAGTGGAAAACCTGCATGGTTTATTCGTGTAGGTGGCTGTGATGTAGGTTGCCACTGGTGTGATGTTAAAGAATCATGGGACGCTTCGCTTCATCCGCTGACAAATACGGATACAATAGTTGCAAACGCACTTAACAATCCATCAAGAGCAGTGGTGATTACGGGAGGCGAACCACTTACCTACAACCTTGATTACCTCTGTGCTGAACTTAAAAGAAAAGGTATAACAATCTACCTAGAAACTTCAGGAGCATATCCTTTAAGCGGAAATTTTGACTGGATTTGCCTCTCGCCAAAAAAAACGGCATCACCTTTGCCTGAAGTATTTGCTAAAGCACACGAATTGAAGGTCATTATCCACAACAAAAATGATTTTGAATGGGCAGAGAAAAATGCTGCCTTAGCAAATGAAAATTGCATACTATTTCTTCAGCCCGAATGGAGTAAGGCAAAAGAAATGATGCCATTAATTACTGAATATGTAATGCAGCATCCAAAATGGAACATTTCGCTGCAAACACACAAATACATGAACATACCTTAATGAAAAAATTACTCCTTTTATTTATTGTTTCTTGCTTCTTAGCTTTTTCAACCTTTGCTCAACCAAAGAAATACACTACGGAATCAAAACGTGCTATCAATCTTTACGAAACAGCACTGGAATACTATAACGCACGAAATGATGAACAGGCAAGAACCACACTTTTAAAAGCACTTGATTCTGATGACAAATTTCTGGAAGCGCGTATTATGCTTGCCGATATTTATACAGAAATGGAAGAGTATGAGCAGGCAATTGCTCAATACAGAAAAGTTATAACAACAAACCCTGATTTCTTTCCAAATGCTTTTTTTATTTTGGGAAATATCCAAATGATGGGCGGAAAATACGATGATGCAAAAACCAGTCTTCAAAAATTTCTAGAATACAAAGGCACGCGACCCGAAACACGCGAAAAGGCAAGGAAAAATTTACTTACTGCTGAGTTTGGCAGCGAAGCCATGAAAAAACCGGTTCCTTTTGACCCTAAAAATTTAGGCGCAGGTGTAAATACAGCTGATGCAGAATACTTTCCTGCACTTACAGCAGATGAACAAACTATTGTAATTACACGCAATAGTCGTCCTGCAGGTGGCGGCCACGGACAAGAGGATTTTTATGAGAGCCGTTTAGCCGATGGTGAATGGACAACCGCACGCAACTTAGGTGCTCCTTTGAATACACCGGATAATGAAGGTGCTCAAACTATTTCACCAGACGGACAACTAATGTTTTTTACCGGCTGCAACCGTCCGGAAGGTTTGGGGGGCTGTGATATTTATTTTTCACGTAAAGTGGGCAATAACTGGACAGAACCTCAGAATATACGCAATCCTATTAACAGCAGTAAATGGGAGTCGCAACCGTCACTTTCACCTGATAAAAAAACTGTTTATTTTTCAAGTAGTCGTTCTGGTGGTAAAGGTGATAAAGATTTATGGAGCAGCACACTTACAGATCAAGGTGTATGGGGAGTTCCTGTTAATCTGGGCGATGTTATAAATACAACCGGGCAGGAAGAAAGTCCTTTTATTCACCCCGACAATCAAACGCTTTATTTCTCTTCTGACGGACATGTTGGTATGGGAAGAAAAGATATTTTCTATTCACGCAAAGATGCAAACGGAAACTGGACAACACCTGTAAATCTTGGCTATCCAATTAATACCTGGAATAATGACGATAGCTTTATTGTAGGTGCTTCGGGCAAAGTGGCTTACTTTGCTTCTGACCGCAAAGGAGGTTTCGGCAGTCTTGATTTATATTCATTTGAGTTATACGAATCTGCACGACCAACAATGGTAACCTATGTAAAAGGCAGCGTATTTTCAAGCGAAACAAAGAAACCTTTGGTGGCAAAATTTGAGTTGATTGATTTAGAAACGAACAAAGTTGTTGTGGAATCGACCTCGAACAGTGAGAAAGGCGAGTTTCTTGTAAGTCTACCTATAAATAAGAATTATGCACTTAATGTTTCAAAAGAAGGCTTCCTGTTTTATTCCGAAAACTTTTCGCTGAAAGATATTAAAGACATCACTAAACCATATCAGCTTAATGTAGGCTTACAACCTGTTAAAACTGGTGAAAAAGTAATTTTGAAAAACATTTTCTTTGAAACCAATTCCTTTCAATTAAAAGAAGAATCAACTGCCGAATTGCAGAAACTGCTTGCCCTTTTGCAGAATAATAAAAACCTGAAAATTGAAATTGGAGGACATACCGATAATGTAGGCGATGATAAAAGCAATCAACTTCTTTCTGAGAACCGTGCGAAATCTGTATACCAATACCTTACCACTAATGGTATTCTTGCCGAAAGATTAAGCTATAAAGGCTTTGGCGAAACTGCTCCAATCGCCAGCAACGACACAGAAGAAGGACGGGCTCAGAACAGAAGAACTGAGTTTATGGTAGTTGGTAATAACTAAGCCAAAGCACTGCCTTCAGGTAATTGCTTTCTATACTCATCAATTTGTTTGTGCATTACCTTAAACCACAAAGGTGGAAAAAACGACATCAATATCATTGCAGGATAACCTAACGGCATTTGAGGAGCCTCTTCAAAGTGGCGCAAAATCTGATATTTACGACTAGCCTTATAATGATGGTCGCTGTGGCGGGTTAATTCAAATAACATTATTCTTCCTACAGCATGATTCGAATTCCAAGAATGAACAGGCAGTACTTTTTCATAACTGTTTTCACCTGTCTTTTTTCTGCGCAAGCCATAGTGTTCAACATAGTTTATGGTTTCTAATAACAATATGCCAATAAAAGAAGCAACTATAAAATAAATCATAGACATTAACCCGAAAATAAAATAGATTGATACCAGTAAAGCCAGTTGTATTAACTGAAAGCGTATCATCTCATTATGAATAGAGAAAAATGATTGTCCGTTTTTCTTTAGTTTTTCTGCTTCTAATTCCCATGCTGAGATATAACTGAAGATGACCGACTTGAACCAGAAAAAATACACCACTTCTCCCCTGTCTGCCGATGCCGGATCTTTTTCAGTAGAAACATTTTTATGATGGCCGCGATTGTGTTCAATAAAAAAATGCATATAAAGTGTTGTGAGTAATAAAGCTTTTGACATTGCTCTTTCATACCAGTTAATCCTATGGCCCAACTCATGAGCAAGATTAATTCCAATGGTTGCACACCCAATGCCCATAGCTATTACTCTTCCTGTAATTTCAAAAGATGTTAGACCAGGCTCTTTTATCTGATATAGAAAAATAGCCAGAAATATGTATTGCAACGGAACCAAGGCATATAACAACCAATCATAATAAGGGTCATCCAATGCCATTTCTTCCTCAGCTTCTGTCATGTTGGCTTTGCTTTGTTTAGAAAAAGCATCACCTATAGGAATCATTACAAATGCATATATAACCAGCGACCAGGTCCACCAGCCGTGACCATAAAATGCAAGAAGACTTACTAATGGTGCAGTAAATACTGTCATGTATTTGAGTTGCCTTGTTTTCATAGAGTATGAGTTTTAATTTATTGGTGCTTCAAATATAGAAAAAGTTTTTCAAAAGTAAACTATTTATTTAAAAATAGTTTACTTTGTACATATTTATGGGAAGAAAATCAAGCGACAAAACACGAAAAAATAGCCCTGGAAAGAAGGATGAACTAATTCGCCAGCTTATTCCGTATTTACTTGAGAAAGGTTTGCAGGGTGTTACCATGGATAACATGGCCGGGGCTATGAACATAAGTAAAGCCACGGTTTACAAATATTTTCAATCTCGTGAAGAAATTCTGGCTGCAACTATTGCAGTTAAATTAGATGAGATAAAATATTTCGATGCTTACCTGAATGACAAGGATGTAGAATACCTTAACCGTTACAAAAATGCTGTTCAATATTTATCAGAACATATTTCAGATATAACTAATCTTTTCCTTGCCGACCTTAAAACATTTTTTCCTCATCTTTGGCAACTGATTGATGCCTTTAAAGATTATTGTATGAATTCACTGAAAGCATATTATAATGAAGGAATTCGCAATGGGTATTTCAATAATATTAATCCTGAAATAATGGTAATGACTGATCAATTTTTCTTAGACAAACTTACTGATCCGGATTTTCTGGTTACACATAAACTCACTATCAAACAAGCGTTTGATGAGTATTTCAGAATGAAATTTTACGGAATAATGAAGTAAGAAATACAAAGTATGTACAGAGTATTTATCATTCTCTTTATCTCACTTTTATTTTTCCAACTTTCGCTTGCACAATCAGACAGCACAAGAACAGAAATTCCTAAGCCTAAAAAATGTATAGTAATTGAGCCTGTAATCAGAATTGGGGAAATTGTAAAAAACTTTCCCGATTTTCCTGAGCGTGGACCTGCAGTTCTTTCAGAAATTAACATCGGACAGCAATGTAGCGGCAATAAAAAATGGCATCAATTGTATGGTTACCCAACAGCAGGAGTTGCCTTCGTTTATGGCATCATGGGTAATGATGATGTAATAGGTAGATGCATTGCAGTTCTACCCAACCTTAGCTTTACCACAAAAAAATTCCGCAGATGGGGTTTTCAATGGAAAGTAGCGATGGGTTTTGCTTTCTTCACAAAAAAAAGCGACCGGGTTGCCAACCCCACAAATCAGTTAATTGGAACTACTATGACCAATATGGCAATGGGTAGTTTTGATTTCCGCTACGACCTTTCTAAATATTACACTATTCTTTTAGGTGTCTCCGGCATCCACTTTTCCGATGCGCATTATCAACTACCAAACATTGGAATCAACTTTCCTGCAGTTAATCTTTCACTAAAACATTTTCCATCTGGTCGACCAAAACTTTATAAAAATGATAGCTTACCCGATTATTCCAACAAAATACTTTACAATCTGAGGTTAGGTTTTGGCGCTAATGAATTTGGTGGATCATTGCATCCAACTGGCGGGACAAAATATCCTATTTACACAGGTTCGTTTTTCTTATCAAAACGTTACAGCAGAAAAAATAATGTACAACTTGGTGTTCACATAAATTACCACACGAGTTTTTATGATTTTATAATTCAGCAGGAATTTTACAACAGTAGCCAACGTCTGCGCGCTTTTACAGGACAGATTTTTTTAGGACATGAATTTATTATCGGGCATTTTGGCTTAATTACCCAACTCGGCATTTATTTTTATAATCCTTTTTTCAAAAAACTACAGGAAGTGCAAAACGACACCGGTGGTTTTAACAGTTGGATTAAGCGCTATAACAGCAATAAACTTGGTGTAAATTATTATTTTATGAACCCGATAAAATCCACTAAAAACAACGTATACATCGGGCTTTATTTGAAAACAAACTTCGGGCAGGCCGACTTTGCAGAAATGAGCATTGGATGTGCATTTTAAAATTATTTTAAATCAATACTAAAACCTTTTCATTGCCGTTATCAGATAAAAAAATCTTTACTTTGCGCTGATGAATAGAAACATTTTATCCTCTCTCCCATTCTTGTTTATATCATGTTTTGCTCTTGCACAAACTGGCGGGCAAAGTACTTATGATTTCCTTAACCTGAATGCCAATGCTAGAATTGCGGCTATGGGCGGTAACCTTATTTCAGTGAAAGATGATGATTTGAATCTTTTCTCACAAAACCCCGCAGCACTTAATCCTCGAATGAATAATCAGCTTGCGCTGAATTATGTTCCATACTTTTCAAAAATAAATTACGGGTATGCGGCATTTGCAAAAAATTTTGACAGCATTCCCGGAACGTTTGCAGTAGGTGTGCACTATGTAAACTACGGAACATTTACCCGTGCTGATGAAACCGGTCAGGCTCTTGGCGAATTTTCTGCAGGTGAATTTGCACTCAATTTAGGATACGCTCATCAATTCGGAAAAGACTCTATGTTCTCTGTTGGCGGAAATCTGAAAACAATTATTTCTTCAATGGAAACATATAGTTCATGGGGCATGGGACTTGACCTTGCAGGAATGTATCAGGGCAAAAAAGGATTTACCGCTTCAGTTGTTTTAAAAAATATTGGAGCTCAGTTTCAGTCCTACACCAAAGGAAATCCTGAAGCATTGCCTTTTGAAATTCAGGTTGGCATTTCGCAGCAGTTTGCGCATTTGCCTTTTAAGATTTCCATCATTGCACATAACCTTCAAAAACCCGTGCTGCGTTATGACGATCCGAATAATCAAGCTCCAACTGTAGATCCTTTAACAGGCGAGGAAATAAAACAGAAGAAATACATTGGCGATAATATTATGCGCCACTTTATTTTTGGCGGTGAATTTTCTCCGGGAAAACGCAAAATTTTCAGCTTACGAATTGGCTACAATTATATGCGCAGACAGGAACTAAAAGTGGATACAAGACCAGGAACAATGGGCATTTCATGGGGTATTGGTCTTAAAATATCCAAGTTCAGATTCAGCTATGCACGTGCAGCTTATCACTTAGCAGGAGCATCAAACCACATAAGCATCAGCACTAACATCAGCGACTTTCACAAGAAGGAAAAGACCGCTCCTAATGAATAGAATAACCATTGCCATTGACGGCTATTCATCTTGCGGAAAAAGCACGCTGGCAAAGCAACTGGCAAAAAAACTAGGCTATTCTTATATTGACTCAGGTGCAATGTATCGGGCTGTTGCACTTTGGTGTCTTGAAAATAATGCAATTAAAAACGGAGTTCCTGACAACGAAAAGATAATTTCTAATCTTGAAAACATCAAAATTGAATTCCGTTTTCATCCCGAAATTCAATCCTCACAAACCTACCTGAACGGATACAATGTAGAAAAGGAAATAAGAGGCATGGCGGTATCTGAAATTGTAAGTAAAATAAGCAGCATAAAAGAAGTGCGCCAGAAAATGGTAGCGCTGCAACGCCAGTTTGGCGAAGACAAAGGTGTAGTAATGGATGGGCGTGATATTGGCAGTGTGGTTTTCCCAAATGCCGAACTGAAATTGTTTATGACTGCCGACCCAACCATTCGTGCCAAACGCAGGTATGACGAGCTGCAAGCAAAAGGCACGGAAGTCAGCATGGAAGAAATTGCAGAAAATCTACGACTTCGCGATTATGAAGACACCACGCGCAAAGAAAATCCGCTTATACAGGCCGCAGATGCAGTAGTTCTCGACAACTCAAACCTAACACCCGAGCAACAGTTTGACACTGCCTGGAATTTAGTTGAACAAAAAGTATCAGCCAAATAAACAAGATCCTTTGTTAATTGTTGAATAATTAATCGGATTTACTTTTCCCGACCTCATTTATTTTTCATAATATCGTGTCCGCAAAAAATCAACAGAAACCATGAGCGAAAAAGCAACCATCACACTAGAAGGAAAAAACTTCGAATTGCCCGTTATTACTGGCACAGAGAATGAAAAAGCTATTGATATAACAAAGCTCCGTGACCTTACCGGATATATTACTCTTGACTCGGGGTACAAGAATACAGGAGCTACTATCAGCCAGATTACATATCTGGATGGAGAAACCGGAATACTCCGTTACCGCGGATACCCAATTGAACAACTGGCTGAAAAATCCAGTTTCCTTGAAGTAGCTTACCTGCTTATTTATGGCACACTTCCCACTACAGATCAATTTGATGATTTCTCTAAAAAGATAACACGTCACACGCTTATTCATGAGGATATGAAACGTTTCTATGAAGCGTTTCCTAAGAAAGCACATCCAATGGCAGTTCTGGCTTCTATGCTTTGCACGCTTTCAACATTTTATCCTGAATCGCAGCAAACAAACCGCCCTTGGGAAGAAGTTGAAACAACTGTACATCGTTTACTTGCAAAAATTTCAACCATCTCTGCATGGGCTTACAAAAATTCAGTAGGTCATCCGGTGGTATATCCTCAGAACAAATACAATTACGTTGAGAACTTCCTGAACATGATGTTCTCCATGCCTACTGAACAATATGAAATTGACCCTGTAATTGTACAGGCGCTTGACAAACTGTTAATCCTTCATGCGGATCATGAGCAAAATTGCTCAGCATCTACAGTACGCATGGTAGGATCATCACATGCTAACTTATATTCTTCAGTTTCGGCAGGTGCAATTGCACTGTGGGGGCCGCTTCATGGTGGTGCTAATCAGGAAGTAATTGAAATGCTTCAGAAAATACAAGCTGATGGTGGCAACTACAAAAAATGGGTAGAAAAAGCCAAAGACAAAAATGATTCATTTAAACTTATGGGCTTCGGGCACAGAGTTTACAAAAACTTTGACCCTCGTGCAAAAATTATTAAAAAAGCATGTGATGATGTATTGAACAAACTAGGCATCAATGATCCAATTCTTGATCTTGCAAAACAACTGGAAGAAGTTGCTTTAAATGATCAGTATTTTGTAGAAAGGAAATTATACCCTAACGTAGATTTCTACTCTGGTATTATTTACAAAGCAATTGGAATTCCTACCGAAATGTTTACTGTAATGTTTGCAATGGGCCGCCTGCCGGGTTGGATTGCACAGTGGAAAGAAATGATTGCTGCAAAAGAGCCAATCGGAAGACCAAGACAGATTTATACAGGAGAAACAGAACGTAATTACGTTCCTATTGCAAAGAGATAATTTCTTCTTTTAGAGTCTTTCTACCAAATCAGCGAGCCGGTTACTATAGCCGGCTTCGTTGTCATACCACCCTATAACTTTTACCATATTCCCTACAACGGAAGTAAGTTCTGCATCAAAAACACATGAATGCGGGTTGCCCACAATATCAATGGAAACAAGTGGCTCCTCTGAATATTCCAGAATTCCTTTCATGCTTGTTTCAGCAACTTTTTTAAACACTGCATTTATTTCTTCAACAGTTGGAGTATTTTTCAGTGTACATGTGACGTCTGTCAATGAACCATCAGGAACAGGAACGCGAAAACCGCAACCACCCATTTTGCCTTCAAGGTGAGGAAATATTTTGGTGATTGCTTTTGCTGCACCTGTTGTTGTAGGTATCATTGAAACAGCTGCTGCTCTTGCTCTGCGTAAATCTTTGTGAGGAGCATCGTGCAAACGCTGGTCACCAGTATATGAATGAACAGTGGAAATATAACAACTTTCAACACCCCAGTTATCATCCAATACTTTTATCATAGGTGCACCACAGTTAGTTGTGCACGAAGCGTTGGAAAGTATTGTTTCCGTTCCGTCAAGAATATTCTCGTTAACTCCCAGCACCACTGTTTTTACATCATCACCGCTTGCAGGAGCAGAAATAATCACGCGTTTTGCACCTGCAGTAAGATGCGTTGAAGCCTCGCTGCTTTTTGTAAATTTACCTGTGCTCTCTATAACAAAATCAATAGCTAATTCTTTCCAAGGAAGGTTTGCAGGATCTTTCTCTGCAAATACTTTTATCTTTTTCCCATTAATAGAAATAAAATTTTCACCCGCTTCAACTGTTCCGTTAAATTTACGGTGAACTGAATCATATTTAAAAAGATGTGCAAGCGTTTTTGTGTCAGTTAAGTCGTTAATAGCAACAACTTCAACTTTGTTTCTTTCCAGTAAAGCGCGCAGTGTTATTCTTCCTATTCTTCCGAAACCGTTGATAGCTATTTTTTTCATGCTAGAGGATTTGATATTTAAGCGGCAAAGATAGCCTATAAAATAAAGAGCCTTCGCGATAATCGCGAAGGCTCTTTCAAAAATTATTATACTGTTTCTACTGAACGATTAATTTAACAGCAGATGTTTTATCATTGTAGTTAATCTGCAGAAAGTAAATTCCTGCATCAATACTATTTACATCAACATTGTAAACCTGTTCGCCTGCATTTACACTTCCGTTATAAACACTTGCAACAGTTCTGCCAAGAATATCAACAAGATTCAATGAAAGTTTTCCATTCTCAGGTGCATTCATTGAAATTCTGGTCAGTCCGTTTGAAGGATTTGGATATACCTGAACCCCTAACATGGTATTTAATTCTTCAACTCCTGTAATGTTTTCAATACGAATAGCATCTAAGTAGAAGTTGTTACCATAGCCACTTCCCACTTCATATGAAAATTTGAATTTCACGTTTTCAGCATTAGCTGCTCCTGCAGGCAGAGTAGTCTGTTTCTCGCTCCAGATGCTTTGTGCATTTGGCACATAGGAAGCAGAATACAATCCGGCATTTATAAGATTTTCACCTGACAAAGCCAATTGAGGAATCTGTGTCCAACTTTGTCCACAGTTTGTTGAATAATAAACTTTGAAAGCATCACCATCAACTGTAAATTCAAATGGAGTTGTATGGTCTCCTAAGAATGTAGTAGTTGCTCCTGAATAATTATATTTCAAAATAACTGATGATTGCAATAAGCTTAAATTGTAAGAAGGTGAAATTACTTCTTCAATTTCAGTAACAGTGTTTCCTAGATTACGAACTCTTAATACTCCTCCTCCAGACGGGGTGGTCACATTTCCTGCAATTTCCCATTTATTTGCGGTATTATCAGAATTAAGAACAACCCAGTTATTATCAAAATCAGACTGACTTTCAAAATCTTCAAAATAAGTATAGCTCGCATTAATCTGAGCAGCATCATCAGCAATATGAATATAAGATGTTTTAGTGGTTGTACCTTCTCCTCCTGCTCCAGTAACTGTTAATGTAACCTCATAGGTGCCAGCTGCTGCATAGGTCACATTAGGCGAAGCTATTGTAGAAGTTTCAGGACTTCCTCCAGGGAAAGACCATGAGCGACTTGTTACTGTTCCATTATAAGAATTATCGTCAAAATTGATAGTTACACCCGTGCAGGCAAATGTTTTATTGGCAATAAAATCTGCAATTGGTTTGCAATCAGTTTCTACATAATCATCATGAGTGCCAGTAGCCCATTGATTTTCCTGCGACCATAATGATGAACGAATTCCATTATTATCGTTTGTTCCACTAAGGGTAAAAGTCATTACATCACATTGATCTTGTGTAAACATTGTTTCACATTGGTCACCTGAATAATCCATATAGTTCACCATCATTTCACCATTAATGGTATCTGTTCCTGCACACAGTGTATCGGGGAAGTAAGGAAAATCATTTATACATACCCCATAATTTGCTTCACGGGCATTTGGAGTATCATCAATACCATCTGTTCCGCATATTTCATCGCCCCAAATATGTCTGAGACCTAACCAGTGACCCGCTTCGTGAACCAAAGTAATACCTTCCGCATTACTTGCAGTTCCTATACTCCCGAAAAATCTATAATCTACGACAACACCATCTGTTCCGCATAAACCGCTAGCAGGAAATTGAGCGTATCCGATAACACCTGACTGACCTACATCAATACTTTTAACAACCCAAACATTAAAGTATTGATAGCAATTCCAATCTATTAAGTCTTTAACACCATTTTGATCAGAAGCACTGTTTGTTTTGTGGGAAAAAGTACGTGTAATACCTTCGGTACAATTACCCAATGGGTCAAGTTTTGCAAGGCGGAATTCGATATCCAGTTCTCCTGCAACTGCAAGAAAGGGAGCAGGTGTAATAGCTCTATTTGCATTTTCACCTCTGTAACGTTCGTTCAGAATACGAATCTGATCTTCTATCTGAGCTTTTGAAATATTCTCGCTTCCACCTTCGTGTATTACGTGAACCACAACAGGTATAATGTATTTTTCACCCTGACGGAAACCGGCAGGTTTATTGGCTTGCCATTCGCCCACGCTTCTTTGAAACTCCTCATACTGAGCAGCAACCTGTGGATTTTTTGCCATTTCTCTTTTCAATAGAATATCGGCTCCGCACATATCTTTCTGTGCAAACGAAGCTGTAACAGCAGCTGTTAAAATTAAGGCAGTAGTAAATAGATTCTTCATTATTTTAAATTTAGGGAAGGCAAATATATTCGCTTGCTATGAATAAACCAAAACAAGTTTTTCGATTGTTATACAAGTCAAAAGCAACTTCTCGGATTTAATCAGAATAAATGTTTCTCGGCATGGTAAGATGAACGCACCAGAGGACCGCTTTCTACATAGCGAAAACCCTTTGCCAGTCCTGCTTTTTTATACATCTCAAATGTAGCTGGTTTTACAAATTCTAGTACGGGTAAATGTTTACGTGTAGGTTGTAAATATTGTCCTATAGTAAGCACATCCAAACCAACATTAATTAAATCGTCCATAGTTTCAAGCACTTCCTCTTCCTTTTCGCCTAAACCAACCATTATTCCTGATTTGGTTCTCATGCCTCCCTTTTTCAAACGTTTCAGTACTTCAAGGCTGCGGTCGTATTTGGCTTGTATACGTACTTGTTTAGTAAGTCTTCGAACAGTTTCCATATTATGCGAAACTATTTCTGGCGCCACATCTATAATCCGTTGCAGGTTTTCCCAGTCACCACGAAAATCAGGAATTAATGTTTCCAATGTTGTAGTGGGGCTTTGTTTTCTTATTTCTTTAATTGTTTCTGCCCAGATTACAGAGCCGCCATCTTTCAGTTCATCGCGGTCAACGGATGTAATAACACAGTGTTTAACGCCCATCAGTTTTACTGATTCGGCAACACGCTTGGGTTCTTCAGGGTCGGCAGGCAAAGGTCTTCCCGTTGCAACAGCACAAAAGCCGCAGGAGCGAGTACAGATGTTGCCCAATATCATAAATGTTGCTGTTCCTGCGCCCCAGCATTCGCCCATATTCGGACAATTGCCGCTTTGGCAAATGGTATGCAACTTGTGTTTGCTTACTATTTCGCGTACTTTAAGATAACTTTCTCCTGTGGGGAGTTTTACGCGCAACCAATCGGGCTTTTTTACTCTTTCTTCTGTAATCATTTATTCAATCAATACCACTTTTTTCCAAAATTAATTCCGATATAAAGAGAAATAAAATAAGGGTGATTATCGGCAAAAGCCATAATAGGAATTTGTTTGTAATAGCCATCAATCACAATACCAGCCTCTATGGCTTTTATATTATCCTGACGCGATGCATATTCAAAACTCATTCCTGCTTTTATATATAATCCGGGATAAACTTTCATCTGATCCAGACCTTTGGTAAAAGGAGCTTTACCATAAATGTTATCAATATAATGTTTATCAGGGTTGTACTTTTCGGTGGAAAGACTAAACTCAAAAGGCACATTGGTTGGCACCAGAATTTCAAGATAAACTGGCTTTGCAAAACCTAATGAAAGTCCACCGTAAACATGAGAGCGGATTTCAACTCCTCCTCCTCTTCTGTCTTGGCGGTGAACTACTACCCATTGACCTCCATATCCAATTCTACCAATGGTAAACGTATTCATTTTACCGTAAACAAAACCTTTTGAATTTTCGAAATACGGATTTACCGATTTAAATTCTTTGGGATGTTTCATGCTCACAATGTCCAGTTCCCACATCCTTTTCAGTTTAGCCGTTTTATGCTTGCCCCTGCGTAGGTTTATTCCCCATCCATTGCTATGCAAAAGCGCGCCAAAAGTAAACTCATGCTTCATCAGAATTTCTTTATCACCAAGGTTGGAGGTATCAGCAGGTGGTTCCATTTTATCAACCTGCGCAATAACAGTTGTTGCTGCAAAAAGGATTAAAATAATAACCGGTATTTTTCTGAGCATGAAATTTTGCTGTAGGCTTACAAAGGTAAAAAGAATTAACTCAAGATTTGAAAAGAATTAAAAAGCCGTCCTGCATTATACAGAACGGCTTTTAAAGGATTCAAAACATTCTATTATTCTTTAACAATCTTCTCGCTGTGCAGAAGTTTTCCATCAGGTTGAGTAATTTTAACAATATACATTCCGTGTGCAAGACTTTGCAAATCAAGTGTAGTAAACATTTCAGTAATCATTTCAGAATAAATAATTCTACCGCTGATATCAAACAATGATAAATCCTTGCGGCTATTATCTCCAATCATATAAACTGTCAGATTATCTGCAACGGGGTTAGGGAAAAGTTGCACACTAAATTCTGGCTGAGGATCAGTTGCCGGTGTAAGTTCAGGCACTGTAACACCTGGCAACTCCTGTTCTGTAGCAGTACCTAAAGCAATTTTCAATGTATAACAATTTGAGGCATTATAGCTGCTGCTGTTTCTTCCTGCTACTTTAATATAATAATTGCCGGCAGTATATGTTCTGGTTATAGTTTCGTTGTTGGTTCCGCTGTTTGTAGAACTAGCAAGTTGCGAAGTACCATTACCGCTATATAGATACAACTGGTAATTTGCAGGAAGGTTTGTTAAAGTTATTGTTGCTGTTCCTCCTGTGGTAATAACAAACTTATAGTAGTCAACATCTCCACTTTCATTAATTAAACCATAAACATCGGTATTAAATGGAATAAGCGCTGCACCGGAATAGGTTCCATTAGTGCTAACATCATATGCACCTGGACAAGTAGTTGCAGCTGCAGTTGTAAACTGAGCCTGATTATATCCGCTGCCTGAACCGCTGCAATTGGTTTTTACCCTCCAGTCGTAAAGAGAACTTGCTGAAAGTCCTGTTATATTCCTTGATGTGCTTGTAGTTCCTGTAATTGAATTTATCCACGTTCCGCTAGCATTTAATTTATAGTCAACATCATAGCTGACTGCTCCGCTTACGGCTGTCCAACTCACTGTTGCGCTGCCAGAAGTAATTGCACTTGAAGCTAAACTTGAAGGTGCATCGCACACAAAAGGTGCAGTGGTTGTAAATTGCGCCTGACTATATCCGCTACCCGAGCCATTGCAATTGGTTTTAACCCTCCAGTCATAAATCGAACTGGCTGCAAGTCCACTGATGCCTGAAGATGTACCAGTCGTTCCGGTTACTGCATTTGTCCACGTTCCGTCAGTTGATAATTTATAGTCAACATCATAGCTTATTGCTCCGCTCACTGCTGTCCAGCTTACCGTTGCACTGCTTGAGGCAATTGCACTAGAAGCAAGACCTGATGGCGCATTACACACAAACGGTGCAGTGGTTGTAAATTGAGACTGAGCATAGGCACCAGTTGCACCTGAGCAATTTGCTCTTACACGGTAGTCGTATAGACTACCTTGTGTTAATCCGTTTAGTGCAACCGAAAGACTTGTTGTTGCTGTTGCAGCATTTGACCAGATGGATGAACTGTTCAGCTTATAATCTACATCGTAGTTCAATGCACCTGACAATGCTGACCAGCCAAGAGTTGCAACATTATCACCAATTGCAGAAGCATTAAGTCCTGCAACTGTTCCGCAGGTAGGTCCTACTGTAAGTGTTGCTGTAAAAATTCCTCTTCCATGTGTTGCCGCTGCTATTGTTGCATCTGAACTAGCATACTGTAACATATCAACACGCACATTAGGGAAAGATGTTTCAGGTTCCCATATGGTTGATGCTCCGTTCAGCAATGCCGTTTGCCATATTCCTGTTTCGGTTGCAATAATGGCTTTTGTATTATCACCGGGATAAAACATTGCCCATCTTACAGGCATATCCGGCAAACTGCCGTCAACTGCTGTCCATGATGAACCTCCATTAGTTGTTACAAACACATTATTTACTCCATAATTTGAAAACACTACAATGATGTTTTGCTCATTCGTTCCCAGTTCAATACACGAAATATTCGCGCTGGCTGTTGTCATTCCGGACCCTATAATACTAGTGAATGTTGGTGTAGCGTTTGCATTAGTAGCTTTAATCAAAGACGGTGTTACTCCGCTTCCTCCTCCGCCAAAAAACACGGTATTAGAAGTGTAAGGCGAAACTGTTACTGCTGATACCTTTCCTGAACCCAAACCGCTCATGGTAACTGCTGTAAAAGTTGAACCACTTTGTGCATCGCTCCAACGTACATACTGACCTGCATTTCCGCT
Source organism: Bacteroidota bacterium (assembly GCA_947478465.1). GTDB lineage: Bacteria > Bacteroidota > Bacteroidia > SXHM01 > SXHM01 > SXHM01. The sequence continues at coordinate 4,289 of CANJWH010000020.1, read as the reverse complement.
GCAATACATGATGTTACTTACATCATCATAGTCTGTAGGGTTAATGAATTTTCCTGCTGAAGAAGAATAATTGATTGACGACCATGAACCGCCTGTATTAGTACTTCTGCGGTACTGATTATAAACATAAGAACCCCACTGATATTGTGGTTGATTCTGGTCAATGTGTACAAAAGCACCGTCACCTCCGGTTACTTCTACGGATGTAGTTAAACCAGCTCCGTTCATCTGATGCACTCCATTATCCTGTGCACCTGCAAGAAAGTAATTAGTTGATGAAGGATTAATAGCTACTGAGTAAAACTGTTTTATTCTCAATCCCTGATTACGATCTGTAAAAGTTGTTCCGCCATCAGCTGAGTAATGAACTCCTCCATCACAACCTACAAGCACGCGATTTGCAGTGTTCCAGGTAATAATCTGCTGATCGGCATGTACATATTGTCCTGTAGTACCTACCCAGTTGCTGATTTTTGTCCAGCTGGTTCCACCATTTGTTGTTTTATAGCAATCCAGTGCACCAACAATTACATTGTTAGAATTGCTAGGATCTACCGCAACTGCCATATTGTACCATGATTGTCCGCTGGTAAAAGCAGGTGTGGTAATAGCTGACCAATTGGCTCCTCCGTTGGTAGATTTATAAATAGAAGTAACCTCCCATGCTGAAGTAGAAGGCAAAGCATAGAGTGTGTTGCCGTTACTTGCTAAATCAACATTATATTGTGTAGTAAAAGTGGTAGCCGGACTTGTCCATGATGAACTGGTAACAGTTGAAGGGCTGTCGGTATAGCGATATCCTGAACTGCCAGATGCCGTATTATAATAACCGCAGGTAACATGCAATCTTCCGGTGCTGCTAAGTTCTATATCCGGAACGCGCGGGTCAAGACCAGACGGGGTGATGTTAGTCCATGTTCCGGTTGATTTGGTATAGCGCTGCAAACCTGAATTGTTTGAAATTGAATTGCAGGCAACGTATAAGTTTCCGCTTGCATCGCAAACTACTTTACTTACATTCCAGAAGTTGGATGTTCCGCTCATAACTGCCCATGTAACACCATGGTCATAACTTACCCAAAGACCTGCCCCTCTTACAGCATCGGCATTAATGGCCTTTTCTCCTGTTCCAAAATACATAATGTTATAGTTGGAAGGGTCTTGGCAAATACTGGCAACTGAAAGGTTTCCGAAAAAATCATTTACAGGAGTCCATGTTGCCGGGCTTGAACTGATGTTGGTTGTTTTCCACAAACCACCATCAATACCACCTACCCAAACAGTGTTTGCATCACTCAAATCTTCCCAGATAGCCCTAACTCTTCCTGAAGTTTTTCCATTTCCTGGTCTGGTGTTACCGTTGCTCGGGCCAACTGCATCAGCATAAGGACCACGTTCTGCCCATGCAAAACCTGAGCGTGTCTGTTGTGCATTGAATATATCAACTCTGTCTTTGCGAATACGGTATGCATCAAACAATCTGTCTTTGGGAACATAACCGGTTGCCGGGTCTTTGGTCATATCTATTTCGTATTGCAGTCTTCTTGAAATACCGGTTTGGTTTTCAGTTACCATCTGCACCTGCCCGAAAGCAAGAATTGAAATAAAACTAAAAAGCAATGAAAGAGTGAGTTTTGTTCTTATCATAATACAACTTTATTATAATTAATGAAATGAATACTAATGCATTGCAAACCTAGTTAATATTCTATTTATGGTGACATTTAGGGCAGAATAATTCAACAATTATTCCTACATGACAAATCCTACAACTCATCGGATGTTTGATGAAGTACAAGAAGATAACATTGTTAATATTTTAGATTTGTAGACCTAACTAAAAGATTAAAAAAAGGAAAGGAAAGGTCTTACTCAATGATAATTTTCTCATTGACAAAACAGGCAAGTAGCTGTATTGATTTCTTGTACAATCGGCTTCTGGTAATTTTTTGTTCTTGTGCGTTGCACGATTTCAATTAAACCATACCGCATAGCCTTGCCTGCGTAGGTCAAGTGCCAGTTTTGCTTCCAGTTTAAGTGCCTGAGCTTTGGTCATTGGTTTTAAATTTAAATGATCATACAAGCTGGGACGAAGATACCAGCCATACTTCTCAACTATGTTAGACGAAAGTTTATGCCCCTTCAAGTTACGATAACCTGTTTTGTGCTGTTCAAAACGTTCTTTGGGCGTTTTGCTGGTCATACCAACATAAAGGCATTGCAACACTCCGTTAAACTGTGGGTTAGCATCGCGGAACTTTTTATTTTCTGTAAACACGCGCCTATGCAACTCTATTACATAAACCTTGTAGTTCATTTACGAAAAATTAATCTAGTTAACACTTGCTCTAATATTGAAACGAAAAAACACAAAAGATATTGTGTTTCAAATTTCGTACAATAGAAAACTCTGCATTTTAAAATGAGTTTTTTACTCCTGTTAGTATTAACTTAAAGGCAACTCGAGCATGTAACCAAGTATGGGTCCGCACTTATCGGTGCAGGGAGGATAATACTGCCCGTGTTTTTTATCACCGGAGTCCTTGCCGCACCAGAATTCGGCAATGGCAAGGGGCTTCAAGTGATGCTTAAACGCATAGTGCAAAAGTTTTGGAGCGGCACACTCACCTGCTCCTGATGGTGGAACTTTGCCAGAATTTGTTTCAAAAACAGCACACACGTTTTTCAGTTCACCTCTTGTATTCAGGAAATTATAACTCTCAAATAATTGCTGTTGAAGCAAAATCGATTTCAATTTTCTTTCTTCTTTTAATTTTTTAATTTTCTGCAAATTATCAATTCTTGATTCTTCTTCCAATGCTTTTACAGCATAGCCTAAAGCAGAGAGTTCCCGCATTCCTTTGCTGATAAAATTATTATTAGTTGTAATATCAAATAGTGAAGGAACAAAAACCGGAGGATGAGGTTCATCAGCCATTTTGCCTGAGAAGGTGCAGAGATAACCCAACTTACCTTCTTTGCTTTTTACTACCAGCACACCAAACATCTTACCTTTTGCAACACCTTGTTTTGTTTCATCCAACCCGAAGTTATGCAGCCAAGCGGGTTGGTGTTTAATAATAAAATTCTGCAACTGCGCTGCAGCCTGTTTACATAACTCAGGTGTGTTTATATCAAAAGGATTGTTGAGCTGCTCGGGTATAAGCGAGGCAGGAGGCTCAACAATAAAAGGTATAAAGCAGCTATGCATCAGGTTGTAATGGTAGTGCAATTATTAAAAATTCAGCATTCAATCTGCTCCTTCTTTAAAATGTCTTCAACTACTTTTAAATCCCATTCCGGATTTCTGATAATCCTATGCTGATTATCGCAATTGAAAATATCAAAAGACAGTTCAATCAGTTTAATGCCGTTTAAGGGAAGTTTTTCCGCTCTGCGTAGGTCGTATATTTTTCGTTGTTCCCCTCTGCTTACTCCGCTTACTGTTTTAACATTTGTTTTATCAAAAAAATCATTACCCTCACGGTGCTGCGATTCTTTATATTCAATTACCAGATTTAAAGCTTGGTAATAAGCATCCACAGGCAATTGGGTTCTTGTTATTCCGTCTTTATGAAAATCTCCTAAAAGAAAAGGAAACCGTTTTTGGCGGTCGGCTTTTTGTTTCAGCACCGTATCACATAAATCTATTACATACGTTTCATCACTCTGCAAACGGACTTGCTCAGCTGTTTGCTTTGCAGTTGAAATAGATTCCTGTTTATATAAAGTAGTGGGCTTAGGAGCGTCTTTAGGGATAAAATACCAATAGGTATCTATCCCATTCTTCTCTGCATGTACGTAGGGAATTAATTGCAGCTGCTCTCTCTCGTTCAGACCTCTTAAAATATCTCTTATCGGTTTACCGTTTTTAATGTCTTTCCTGAAAATACCGGCAGCAATAAACTCGGGCATTAATGCTTTGGCAGGTATTATTTCTATCGTTGTATTCTTTATAAAATAAGCTTCAATTACGCTGTTGATGGTGTCAATTTCTTTTATCATAGTTACTCCTATTTTAGTTATTGAGCGGCTACAAAGAAAATCAATTTACGCGGTCTGCAATTTCTTTGCTTATGCCCACAACAATCTCATTTCTGCGAAACAGAAAATCCCAGGGAGCATTGTAACCCAGGTAACGGAAATTTCCGTTGTCGGCTATTCCTGCCTGTTTCAGCAGATTTTGCAATTCATTTTTAGCTTCCTCAATTTTTTCATCCGATGCATAGCCGCCAAATCTCAATGCCACCGTATATTCTTCAGGTGTTTCGTGCAAGTCAATTTCTTTG
>CANJWH010000019.1 GCA_947478465.1 Bacteroidota bacterium | reverse complement strand
TTAAAAAATAGCACTATATATTTGTTGCATATAAAGAAATATATATGTTCAGCAAAGCCTGTGAATACGCTATAAAATCAATGATTTTCATTCAGTCTAAAAGTGATACTTCTGAGCCACTAAGATTAGGAGATATAGCTGAAGCAGTTGATTCTCCAGTTGCATTTACTTCTAAAATACTGCAACAGCTAAAAAAAAACGGACTGCTGATTTCAACTGCAGGAAACAAAGGCGGTTTTAGAATTCCGGAAAATAAAATCATCTCCTTTGTATCGCAAAGGCGAAAAGAAACATCCAAATAAAATTGCCTTAAACTGGACATTAGGTACTGCCATTGTTTCTTTTGTGGGCGCAGGATTGCTGGGGTTAGCACACACACTTCCGCAGGTAAATATGTATACACACGGAACACTGGTAACAGCTATGCACGGGCATCTTGCATTCTGGGGCGCTTATGCCATGATAGTTTTTGCCATTATCAGCTATAGCATGCCAAATATGACAGGTCGTAAATTGTATGATACCACAACTGGTCAGTTGGCATTTTGGTTGTCAAATATAGGCATGGTAGGTATGACAGTTGCTTTTGGTGTAGCAGGTGTTGCACAGGTATATCTTGAGCGCAAAGTAGGTCTTGAATTTGGCGATGTGCAGAAAGAAATACAGGTGCATTTTTTCATTCTGATTTGTTGCGCAACTATGTTTACAGCAGGCATTGCATGCTACATCTATGAATTCATCAAATACGGCACACCAACTGATGAAGCACTTGAAGTTAAAACAGTTTAAATAATCAACTAAACCATAATTCAATGAAGCAAAAAGTTCCAGTTTTGTTTTGTTGAATTATGGAACAGTTGCCTTTATTAGACAAGAAATTTATTGGCGTTCCCAATTAAAATAAACAATGTTTATTTAGTTCAAAAAAATATACACGTATGACAGTACAGGCAGAATTGATAGAACCAGTTAAAGTTGCTCCTTACTATAAATCAACAGGTAAAGAAGTTGCAGTTTTTGAGCATGCATATAAAAACCTGTTGCCTCTTCTTGTCAAAGGTCCAACGGGAACCGGGAAGTCAAGGTTTGTTGAGTTTATGGCTTTTAGTCTTGGCAAAAAATTAATCACCATTAGTTGTCATGAAGAAACTTCCTCAACCGATTTAATTGGCAGGTATATTATTAAAGGCGCAGAAACCGTTTGGGTTGATGGACCTCTCACAGTAGCAGTAAAAGAAGGTGCAATTATCTATCTGGATGAAATTGCAGAGGCTCGGCCCGATGTTATTGTGGCAATCCATTCGCTGACTGATCACAGGCGCGAATTATATATTGATAAATTGGGAATAATCATAAAAGCACATGACGGATTTATGCTCGTTGCATCTTTTAATCCCGGCTATCAAAAAGGATTTAAAGAGCTAAAACCATCTACCCGACAGCGTTTTGTTGCGTTGTCGTTTCAATATCCCGAACCACAAATAGAAATTGAAATTCTGGTTAATGAAACAAATGTAGATCCTTCAGATGCTAAAAAACTGGTGGCTATTGGCAATAAAATTAGAAACCTGACAGAATTGGGTCTAACTGAAACAGTTTCAACCCGACTTTTAGTTGATGCTGCGAAACTTATTTACTCTGGGTTGCCAAAACGCCTTTCAACAAAGGTTGCTATAATTGAGCCATTGTCAGATGAGCCACAAATTACCGAAGCATTAACAGATTTGTGCAACCTGATGATTTAACGATGGCTTTAGATGAATATTTATATGCTAAAGTTTCTGACTATTTCAAAAAAAACAGAAAAGCATCTCTTGCAGAAACAGCGCGAACAGTAGTATTAGATTCTGTAAAAGACAAACTAACCATTCTTGCACGCGCTGTTACGGGACAGGCGATAGATATTTTTCATGCTGAAAGAGAAGGTGGCTATAAAAATAATTCATTTTTTCTGCCGTCTTCTTTTTTAGTGTTTGATACAAAAGTTGCCAACCACAATTATTATTTGTTCAGGGTTTTATATTTATCCGTTCAAAAAAAACTTGCTCTTAATCAATCACAAAACAGCGAACTTTCTCTTTCCGAAACACGAGAAAAAGCAAGAGAATCGGCAGCCGTTATATTGGAAGAACTGTACAAAGAATTTCCGGTTACCCAGGAGTGGCATTCACAATTTTTAGCTCAGCTTAACTTATTGAAATCAGATAAAGAGTTTTTAGATACAACATGGCTGTATGGTAAATGGATGATAAATTCCAATGAAAATGCGTCAGCAGAAAAACTCAAGAATTTTTCAGATAAAACTAAAAATGCACAGGAAAATAAAGCACAGACAACAATAAAGGCGCGGGCCGTTGAAGAGGTTAAAAGCATTGAAGTAGATAGAAAACAACAGGAAGATTATGTTTTGACTCATAATTTTGAAAAAGTAGATACTGCTGAAGAGTTTGATGGAGTTTGGAGGGATTTTGACGGTGAAGATGATTTGAAAGATCATGAACAAGCCCTTGATGAGTTGAATATGAAATTTACTGTAAGAGTGGATGATGTTGCACATTCAGTATATCAGGCAGATTTTATTGAAAATGCTACCATTTCTGAAAGTGCGGAAACACAAACCAATGGTTATCATGTCACCTATGATGAGTGGGATTACTCAAAAAAAAAATACAAAAAAAATTTTTGCAAAGTATATCCTCAGACTCAACTTAAAACCGACACTGATTACTATAAAAAGACGATGGCGAAAAATGCAACCGTTTTAACCGGTTTGCGAAAAATGCTTACTAATGTAAATAATAAAATGTTGCAACAGCGAAGGCAGTCACAGGGTGACGAATTTGATATTGATGCAATAACGGATTTGTTTTCAGATGTAAAAAGCAAACACACTCCATCTGAGAAAATTTACATTTCAAATAGAAAAAAGGAAAAAGATTTGTCTGTTCTCTTATTGTTGGATATTAGTTTGTCATCCGATGGATATGCCAATGGCAACAGGGTAATTGATGTTGAAAAGGAAGTGTCTATTTTGTTTGGTGAAATACTGAATGAATATTCTATTGATTTTTCCATCACCAGTTTCTATTCCAAAACACGAAATTATTCAACGTATTTGACAATTAAAGATTTTAATGATGATTGGAATAAATCTAAAATTAAAATAGGTGCGGTAGAACCAAACGGATACACCAGAATCGGAGCAGCACTGCGTCATTCAGGAGCGCTATTAGATAAGCGCCAGACCAGAAATAAATGGATTATTCTTATTTCGGATGGCAAGCCAAATGACTTTGATAAATACGAAGGGAAGTACGGTATTAATGATGTGAAACAAGCTCTTCGCGAACTTAATGAAAGACAGATTAATTCTTATGCACTGGCTATAGAGGCAGAGGCTAAATATTATCTGCCGCAAATGTTTGGGCAAAATCATTATCAAATTCTAACATCTCCAGTAGAACTGCTGCAATCGTTGGTGAAATTATATGATAAAATAAAGCATCAGAGTTAAAGTTTTACATGCTTCATCCTTTCGCCATGAATAATTAGGTCGGCTTAAATTAATCACGGCTTGGTCTTCGCCTTAAACTCTCCCTCAGTTATATCTTCATCATTCATGAAGTAAAACACACCGCCCCAGTTGTGTACCACTTTAACGTAAGTAGTTTTGTAATTGCTTTTGATAATGACGATGGTGGTGGTTTTCTTTTTCCCATCATCAACAGTGTCTTCGGTGCGCGAATCGGGCAGGGGAGTGTAGTAGTCTTCTTTTGTTTTTTTCTTTGCTTCTACACTGGCATAATTTTGCTGGCGCGTTTTTTCTTCTTCTTGCGCACGAAGTATTGCGGCTTTCTTCCGTTCTTCCTCTACAGTTCTTGCAGCTTCCAGTCGCTTTTCTTCCGCTTCTGCTGCTTTGGCAAGAATTTCTTTTTTGCGAGCCTCCTGCTCGGCACGGGCAAGTTCAATTTGTCTGTTTTCTTCTGCTAAACGGGCATCTTCTGCTTTGCGTCTCTCCTCTGCCGCTTTAGCTTCTGCTGCTTTTTTAGCTTCCTGATCGGCCTGTGCTGCGGCTATGCGTTTAGCCTCTTCTTCTGCAGCTGCTTTTGCTGCTGCCTTGCGGGCATCTTCTGCCGCTTTAGCTTCTGCCATTTTACGAGCTTCTTCTTCGGCCCTTACTTTTTCGGCTGCCTTACGTGCTTCTTCGGCTGCCTTTGCTTCGGCTGCTTTGCGTGCTTCTTCTTCTAACCGTTCATTTTCAGCTGCTTTGCGTGCTTCTTCCGCTATTTTGGCTTCTTCGGCTAAGCGTTTTTCTTCCGCTGCTTTTGCTTCAGCCATAATTCGTTTTTCTTCAGCAAGTTTAGCTGCTGCTGCTTTGCGCTCTTCCTCTGCTTTGGTTTCGGCTGCTTTACGGGTTTCTTCGGCAAGTTTAGCATCAGCCAGTCTGCGTTCTTCTTCTTCTTTGGCTTCTGCTTGTTTGCGCTTTTCTTCCTCCGCTTTTGCTTCTGCAAACTTGCGTTTTTCTTCTTCTAATGCAGCTGCGGCTATGCGCTTTTTTTCATCTTCAGCAGCTTGTTCGGCTGCTTTAGCAGCTGCAAATTTGCGTTTCTCTTCTTCCAGTGCAGCTGCAGCTACACGCTTTGCTTCTTCTTCTGCAGCTTTGGCGGCCGCCTTTGCTTCTGCCTGACGTTTTGCTTCTTCAGCAGCTGCAGTTGCTTCAGCAGCTTTTTTAGCTTCGGCTTCAGCTTTTGCCTGTGCAGATTGCTGAGCCTGTGCCTGCGCTAAAGCAGTTTGTTCTTCCTTTGCCTTTACTTCTAATTGTTTTTCAACTTCTTTTATTTGCGAAAGAATAGACTTGGTATAATCTGTATCGTAACCAAAACCATCCAGTTCTTCCATGTAGCGGTACATGGCAACAGGCTGATTGAAAATAACAATGTTTACTCCGTCATATTGCTTGAAAATTTCTACAAAAAATTCAACTGGTTCAAAGCCGTCTGCTATTAAATCCTGAGGTGCATGGGTATTTAACGCAACCTTTTTAACAATATAGCCCGGTTTTGAAAAAGTTAAAACATAATCGGCATTGAAATCAAGGTCAATCGCAAACTTTGAACCTTTTATTGGCACAGTCCTGATTAGAGATCCATTTTTAGATACAGATATTGTTGCTCCTTCTGAGTTGCCGTCATCAATTTTGAATTTCCCCTGAACTTCTAAGGTTTGAGCAACTGAAATGCATGAAAACATAAGCGTTGAGAGCAACATCACTAGATTTCGGCAAATGCTTTTCACTATGTGCATCTTTGATTTATTGTGTCTTAAATTTGAAATTGAAAACCCGAAAATACGGATTGAAATATATTAGTGCAAAATCAAAGGTATAATCTTTGCTAATTCAAAAACCGTTTCTTTATCTTTGATTGAATTTACACTGGTATATGTTCCTGAAAAAGAAAACCCTTTGCTTTTTATTTTTATTTTATACAATATCTTCTTTTGCTCAGAATATCAGTATGGAAGAGACATTGACCTATATCAATAGTAAACTTAAGGATAAATACACTATTGACGTTAAACAAGGTCTGTTACTGCTTACTTCCTATAAAGATAATGTAAAAATGATGGAAGAAACTTTACTTATTACCGATTTAAATCCTGATGTTATTTATTCACAGGATGAAAAATCATTGATAATTAAATGTGCTGACGGAGATAAATGCATTGAACGAAAAGAGTATTTAGTTGAAAAAAAGAATTACTTTTCGCGGTTGAAAATTGTAACTCCTGATGATGATAATTCAGTAAAAGGATTACAAAAAGCTTTTTTACATTTGATAAAAACTGTTCAAATTCCAAAATATAAGAGCGCTGAACCTTTTGAATAATGTTTTAAAATCTGAAACAATGAAACAAAGATTATTACTCATCGTGTTTTCACTTTCTTTTTGCCTCACTTCTTATTCACAGGATATAGATGGTATGTTTAAGCAGGGTGAACAGAAAAAAAATGCCGGGGATTATCAGGCAGCAATTGGCTTTTACACCAAAGTATTAAACAGTCAGCCGGATCATTTGAATGCTTTGTTACAGCGTGCTTTTTGTAACAGTATTGAAAAAAATTATCAGGGAGCAATTGATGATTACACCAAAGTTATTGGAGCTCACCCTGAACATATCTGGGCTTATATCAGTCGAGGAAGCGCAAATAATAAACTTAAAAAGTTTGCAGTGGCTTTACCCGATTTTGATAAAGCACTTTCCTTAAATCCTGAAAGTGAAGAAGCTCAGGAAGCACTTAACAACAGAGGCTGGGCAAAACAGGGATTAGGTGATCATGATGGAGCTTGCAAAGACTGGAATGAATCAAAAAAGAAAGGAAACGAGGAAGCGAAAATTATTTTAAAAAATACACATTGCAAATAATGGAATGATGTTTGCCTGTAGAAAATACATTAATAACCAACTATACATTAAATCATGAAAAAACTAATCTTACTCTCGCTTCTTATTCCTTTTGCATTTGCTTTTACAATTTCACCTAATGAATCTGAATTGCAGGATATTCAATGGAATGATTGCCTTACAAAATATGCCTCTGCCTGGGGAGAGGATTGTATGAAATGTCAATTCAAGAAAGACACTTATAAAGTGAAATTAAAAAACACGTGCACCGATGCACTTGATGTGGTAGTATGTGTGCAGGAAGAAGATAAAACCTGGAAATACTTTGCTTTTAATGGAGTTACTCCGCGCGATTCTGTTATTGGTTATGCCTGCAAAGGAACCGGTAAGTTTCTGAAATTTGTAAGAAAAGCAGGTAACAAGGAAATTATATTACCTACAGCTGATCAGATTAATGCTCAGTATAAAGATTAAGAAATTGTAAACATCCTTTTCATTCAATCGGAAGCCTTGCATATAGTGCAAGGCTTTTTTTATGTTGAGCGTCATGCTTAATATGTTAATTATCAACATTTTAAAATTTTAACATTTTTGTATAGACTATTTGTTTAACTCTATACATTTGTCCCCGATTTTAAAAACCCAATAAACAAAAAAATGAAAAAATTATTTTACATTCCTGCTGTATTAGCGTTTGCAGTATTTGCTGCTTGCGGACCATCTGCTGCTGAAAAAAGAGCAAAAGAAGTAGCTGACTCTACAAAAGTAGCTGATTCTTTAGCTGCTATTCAAGCTGCTGAAGCTGCAAAAGCACAAGCTGCTGCTGATTCTTTAGCTGCTGTTGAAGCTGCTGCAAAAGCACAAGCAACTGCTGATTCTTTAGCTGCTGCTGAAGCTGCTGCTAAAGCTAAACCAGCAAAGAAAAAATAATCACTTAAATGTGTTTGTTTGAAAGGGAACCCCAAAGGTTCCCTTTCTTTTTTCTACTCGTAATGCTGAACTTGTTGGAGCATTTTACCTCACAACAGTATTGTGGCTGCCATCGTAGCCAAACATATTCCATCCTGTAAACTTGCTGTCTCCAGTATTGATGGAAACAGTCTTTCCGTCTTCTGTACCTGAATAGATCCAGCCTTTATTAATGGTAGCTTGTGTTTCCACTTTGCTCTTGGTTTCCCATGAGTTCAGTTGTTTACCGGTATTAGGTTCGTAAGCTATAACCTGTCCTGATAAAGTGGATACAACAATTTTACCACCTGCAACAACAGGCATGGTGGCAGCAGGTTTATCTGCTTCTGTTGTAGTTGTTGGTATTATTGCCGACCATGCAACTGAACCATCATCAGGATTAGAACAAATAATTTTATTTCCCATTACATTATAGTTTTTGCCTTTATAGTTCATTATTCGTGTTCCGCAAAAGTTCATTTGTTCGTTTGCTGAGAGATTATACAGGTTGTCAATAAATAATGGGGATGTAAGAGAAGTGATTTTTTTCATCAGCTTCAGTCCGTTAACAGAATAAACAGCTACGGTTTCGTTACCTGCATTTTTTACGCTCACAAATACTTTGTCGTTTACAATGGTTGGTGGCGACATGGCAGCATCGTTAATACTGCCCAACATAGTGCCCTTGTTTTTATCAAACTCATATAACTTACCTGAAAGACAAGTCAGGTAAACATTGCTTCCGCTGATAACCGGTGAGGAAAGCGCCTCAGCATTTACCCAATTCTGCCAAAGAATTTTACCGGTTCTTAAATCAAAACAGGCAAGCACATTTTTCAGTTCATTCAAAACACTTTTGCCTGTTTGTGTAAGTCGCGAAACATTACCGCCTAATTCATTGGGATAAACAGCATATACTTTTCCATCAGAAATTGAAGGCATGGAATATAAATTAGGCCCCAGCCATTTTGACCAAAGCATTTTTCCGGTGTAGGCTTCCAATGCATAAAGCGTGCAGGACTGTGTATTAATCAATAACACGCTGTCTTCCACTACAGCACTTGAAGGACCGCTTTCGGCAAATTCGCTGCCCCAGTTGTATTTTCCGGTAGCTTCATCAAAACTAAAGAAGTTACGTGAATAGTAGCCCCCATGCGAGAGCAGCATTCCGTCATATGCAGCTGGAGTAGGAGTGGAAGAGCCTGATCCGTAATTGATGTTAAAACCCTGAGCTGTTTTTTCGATTGTTCCATCAAAGTTTATCGGATTTACTTTGGTACTCATAAACTCAGTGATAAAACCATTTTTATCACGCTTTGTTGTTTGGTAAAATTCCTCAATCTTTTGTGAGCCCATATAACCGTATTCAATTTCAATGGTTCGGTATCCTTCTTTCTGAACCAAATCAAGTAAGTCAACATCGCGTTCGTATTTAAAGCTCAACAAATATTTATTACCTTTAGGAACCAATAATGTTACTCTTCCATCTTCACCTGAAACACCGTAATATACTTTCTTTCCTTCTTTTTCATTGATAAACACAGGTTCGTTTGCAAGCGGATTTCTATCTAAATCTGAAATCGACATTTTTATTAAAACTCTTGAATTGGTTGGTTCTGCATCTTCACTCAATTGCTGAGTAATGGTATCGCCACTAACAGTTTCATCTAATTTGGTTGGCGTGTAAATGAATTTTTTAGTCATTCCCAGATATGCCTTATCAGGAACACTGATTTGACGAAAGTTTTGTTCTGCATCTACATTTATTTCATATTCATTATTTATAAGCACTAGAAAGCGGGCTTCACCGGTGTTATCAGTTTTCGCTGAATAAAACTTGTTTGTTTTGTGGCAAAACATACTTACAGGCAAATTAGCAAGAGGTCTTTCGTTTTTGTCTGTTATACCAAGTTTAATAAGGGCTTCAGAGGCTGTTGAATTTTGGTCACGTGGAATAGTTTGTTTGATGGTATCTGTTTTTCCTGATACCACTGAAAGGGGGGCATCGTAAGTAATGGTTTTTGTAAGAAAACCGCTTCCACCTGTTGGGATAGCAATTTCACTATGGTTCTGTTTGTCTTTAAATCCAAGAACATAGGTGCTTCCTTTTTTTAAATGAAATTCAGCTTTCCCTTTGTCATCTGTAATACCATTCATGGCTTTTCCACTGATTTTTTCTTTCAGAGTTAAATCAAGTTTTGGCTGAACTGCACCGGCAGTATTTTTAACAGTGAGATAAAGAGTAGTTTCATTATTACTAATGTCTAACTCATCGTCCTGTGCTGTTGCAATAAACGGAAGAATTGCAAGTATTAATAGAATTGTCCTTTTCATGTTTTCAGGAATTAAAAAGTTACTAATTGAAGTGCTGCTACTTCTATAACGCAGAGCAATCAAATATATTACAAATACTGAGAATAAATTTTACTGAAGCAGTTCTTTAAGCTTAGAAATGGCCTGCTGATTTTCGGGCAATTTCACCGATTCGCGGATGCGGATTTTCTCTTTGGAGGTAAGGTGCCAGCTCATGGAGATATTGCTCACATCATGGCTTTTAAGTTGCAGGTCAATTACATCAATAGGTCCATCAAACCAGGAACTTGCATATTGTATTAATTGGTCGTGATTAAAATCCTGCATGTTAAACATGTTGGCATATATGTTTCCCACAGGATTAGAGATAATATTCATCAACGAGTTGTTTGATTTGTTTTCCATCGTTATTTTCCGATAGGTGTCGCGTGTTTGGATGATAATAACACCACTGGTATTTGTGCTTATCCAGTTGCGAAATGTATATAAGTATTTGATGGCAATGCTCATTCCATAATTGTCACGAAAACCTGCATCCATAATTTCTATCGCAGGTTCGCTGGGCAGGGTAACAACCGGAGCTATGTAAGGGAAAGTGCAGTTCATGCGAAGTGCACTGCTGAACCAAAGGCTATCAGCACCTTGTTGCTCAAAAAAACGACTGAACTCAATACCGTCAGGAAGCGCTGAATTTGAAACAGATTTACCCAATTCCTTTGAGCACATATAAGAAGCAGGTTGAGATGAAATATAAAGCAGCCTTCCATCATTAATAATTGTAGGAGTGAGAAACATCATGGGGATAATGGCTTCTTTTTCAAAAGGAGCATAATCTCTCAAGCGTTTATTCATAAGTTGTCCTGTATTTTCGTGCAACTGTTTTTCAAAAGCATAGCCACGGTCTTTGGTATAAATTTTATTGCCGTCATTGAATTTCTGAAAACGAATAAACATATCATTTACCATATATGTAAATGCAATAGGGTTCAGTACATCGCGGCAAATATTTTCGTAATACTCGTTGCTATAAATATTTATGGCGCTATCAGTTTGTTCACGTAACATCAGTTCGCGCAAATAAGCAGACCCCAGCATTCCACCTGATGAACCTACAATAAGTTGTGTATGCTTCAGCAGTTCTCCTTGCATAAGGCTGTCTATATATTGCATGGAATAAAAAGTCCAGGCTGAAGAACGTTGACCACCACCACTACAACTGAGAATAATCAGTTTAGGCTTTTTATTAGACTGTTTATCTGCTGAAACAACAGTGTTTTTTTTGCGCCATTTATCAAGAATAGAAATGGTTTGCGAAAAATCATTGTCAAAATTCTCTTTGTTGTTCTTAAACTCTTCAAGGCGCTGAAAAGAAAAAGCAGCTTTCTGTTTTGTATAGTTAAGACCATATGCATGATTTTCGTGATTAAAAAAATCTTTGCCGGATAAAAAATTAATTAAAAGAATCAACACAACAAAAAAAGTAACTGACCATTTACGCAACCATGCTTGTACAGCGCTGGCAACCATTAACAACATAGTAAGAATAAGAAAAATGCTTGCACCTGCCGGCACCTGAAAGACAGGATATTCTCTGAATGCTCCGATGATGAAAA
This sequence comes from Bacteroidota bacterium, assembly GCA_947478465.1. Taxonomy (GTDB): domain Bacteria; phylum Bacteroidota; class Bacteroidia; order SXHM01; family SXHM01; genus SXHM01. The sequence goes on along the minus strand of CANJWH010000019.1, from coordinate 35,407 downwards.
AAGAAATCAGAGCTATAATCACAAACAATATTCCTGTGAAATGGTTTTGACGAAAAACATCACGAAGCATTGCGCGGTCGTAGTGGTCGGTATCTCGTGCAAGTGCTAATTTAACAGGGTTAACCAGATAGGTTTCCACTGTCCATTCATCGGGTTCTATTCTTTTCTGATTGTGCTCACGCCACGCCATATTTTTCTTTAACATGATGAGAATAGGCTTAGCTATTTTTGTTTTTGTCTTTATATCACCTTTGTCGTCAACAGAAATACCAAAAAGGTGTGAGATGTCTTTATTTGCTGTAAAAAAATAGCTGAGTGATGTAAGGATAAAAAGTGTTACGCCTACTACAAAGCCCAATGAGTTCAGAAATATTTCCTTTCCACTCAGCATTTCATTCTCATACTGGAAACCAATAATCTGCCAGAGGTATATGATTATGAATAGCATTGGAACAAATGAATTATTCACACAATACTTATAAAATGGACGAGAAAGTGTAGCCAGAAAGTGGAAACGGAATGAATTGGCGATATAGCTTGCCAGATGATAAGCCATTATAAATCCACCGCACGAAAAGCCCAGAATAAAATACGACCAGTAATTAACTGTTCCCAAATACTCAGGGTCAAGCAGCAGATATGGAACGCCATACTTTACTCCAACCCAACGGCATACAAAGGCAACAAGCAGGACCCAAAATAACAACAAAAGTTGATTGTTGCGTAAATGCAGCAGAAATAACTGCAAAGGAAAGAAATAGTAAAGCCGTCTGAACGTTTGATTTTTAGTAAATGGAAGGGTCATTGGCTTTATATAATGCGCGTATTATACTGCCAGTCAACAATATTTGTTTGCTTTTTATGCATAAAGTTTTGTATTGATAAATAATTTGTATCATTGCAGCGCAATAGTCATTCTTCTTATTGCTTTTCCAGTTCAACCTTTTCTTCTTGAAATTCTTATCAAAAACCATTGGACGCATTTAATGCCGCTTTAGCAACAGGCATTTTCTTTTCTCTCTGAAAACAGAAACATCTATTCTACTATAAAAACTCAATAAATTTATTTTTAAATGAGCAGTCAAACTGAACTGAGCAACATGCTCGTATCTGAACTTAAAGCGCTGGCAAAGAGCCTTGGCATTCCCGATTACGATGCATTACGCAAACAAGACCTTATTGCCAAAATTCGTGAAACACGTGGCGAAGCACCCGCACCTGTTAAAGAGAAAGCATCCAAACCCGCTTTTGAAGAACTGGTAACAGGTCCTGATCCTGATGAGTTGCGTGTGGATGACGAGCCGGTTATTGCTCCTGTTGAAGTCTCCGATGCGGATAATGATGGAGATGATGACGAAGATGATGATGACGGAGACGAAGATGATTCTACCGAAGTATCGACACCAGAAACTCCTGAACAAACAGCACCGCCTGCTCCAGCTGCCGAACCCAAACAGGAAGTTACTCAGCAGAGACAACCGCAGCATCAGCATCAGCACCAAAACAGACAGCATAACAATCCTAATCAACAGCAGGGAAATACTAATCAGCAGGGGAACGGAAATCAGGGTGGAAATAACAACCCTAATAACGGCAATCAGATACCTAACGGAAATCAAAGCGGAAATACAAACCCCAATCAGGAACGTAAAGAAAACTATTACAATTTTGATGGTTTGATTAATACAGAAGGTGTTCTTGAAACCATGCCTGATGGTTATGGATTTTTACGGTCATCTGACTACAATTACCTTTCTTCGCCCGATGATGTATATGTTTCGCAATCGCAGATAAAGCTATTTGGTTTAAAAACGGGTGATACCGTTGAAGGAAGCGTTCGTCCTCCGCGCGAAGGCGAGAAATATTTCCCTTTAATTAAAGTAGATAAAATCAATGGCCGCGACCCATCTTTTGTACGTGACCGTGTTCCTTTTGACTTTTTAACTCCGCTTTTCCCTGACGAGAAATTTAAACTGACAGGACATAAACAGGATAATCTTTCAACCCGCGTGATTGACTTATTTACTCCACTGGGTAAAGGTCAGCGTGCATTGATTGTGGCTCAACCTAAAACCGGTAAAACGGTATTGCTGAAAGATATTGCCAATGCAATTGCAGCTAATCATCCTGAAGTTTATTTAATCATATTGTTGATTGACGAACGTCCTGAGGAGGTTACCGACATGGCGCGCAGCGTAAAAGCTGAAGTTATTGCTTCAACATTTGACGAGCCTGCAGACCGTCACGTAAAAATTGCCAACATCGTTTTAGAGAAAGCAAAGCGTATGGTTGAATGCGGACACGATGTTGTTATACTTTTAGATTCTATTACCCGTCTGGCACGTGCTTATAACACCGTTCAGCCAGCATCGGGCAAAATACTTTCGGGTGGTGTGGATGCCAATGCGCTGCACAAGCCTAAACGCTTTTTTGGTGCGGCTCGTAAAATTGAAAACGGTGGTTCACTGACTATTCTTGCAACGGCATTGACCGAAACCGGTTCTAAAATGGACGAGGTTATTTTTGAAGAGTTTAAAGGAACGGGTAACAGCGAAATTCAGCTCGACCGCAAACTCAGCAACAAGCGTCTGTTCCCTGCTATTGATATTGTGGCATCTTCTACCAGACGTGATGATTTGTTGTTGGAGAAAGATATGTTACAACGTATCTGGATCTTGCGCAATCACCTTGCAGATATGACACCGTTGGAGGCTATGGAGTTCCTGCGTTCGCAGATTAAAAACTCAAACAGTAACGAGGAGTTTTTGATTTCTATGAACAGTTGATTTGATAGAACGCAGATTATTATGATGGTTAAGATTTAGTAAGATCTGCGTTTATCATAAAAATCATAATAATCTGCGTTCCGTCACAAAATGGCAAAAAGCAAGCTCACTGTAGTTAAGCAAGAAAAGCCTTTCCCGCTCTGGGCTAAGTTGCTTCTTGGTGTTGTGTTTATTGCTTACTGCTCTGTGTTTATGGCAAGGCAGGTAAACTTTGTTACTGCCGATTTGGGTCGCCATATTACCAACGGAAAAGTTACCGTTGAAACAGGCAACATAATCTCCACCAATTTCTATTCGTACACCGAGCCTGATTTTCCGGCTATCAATCACCACTGGGGTTCTGGAGTGGTGTTTTATTTTGTTCACAAGACCTTTGGTTTTGAAGGGCTGAGTGTCTTTTATGTGCTGACTGTTGTTGGTGCTGCTTTGTTATTCGGGTTAGCTGCACTGCGCTTTGCTGATGCACGGCTGGTTTTCTTTACAGCTATTCTTTCTGTTCCGCTTTTAGCTTATCGCACTGAGGTAAGGCCTGAAGGTATCAGTGTATTTTTTGTGGGCTTATTTTTTTACCTGCTTGTTTTGTTTCGTGAGCATAAACTCAGCTTCCCCTTCACTATTGTTTTGCTTGGTATTGCTCAACTGATGTGGGTAAACTGCCATATCTTTTTCTTTATGGGATTTATGCTTAGCGGCTTTTTTCTGGTGGAAGAATTTATTGTCCGCAACAACAAAGAGAAACTGAAACACTATGTTATGTTGCTTGGTGTATTGGTTGTTGCATCGCTGCTCAATCCGTTTTTTATCAGCGGCTTGCTGACTCCGCTCACTATTTTTAAAGAGTATGGTTATATGATTGCCGAAAACCAGAGCGTACTGTTTATGCAGGAGCGTATGCCTAACATGGTGTTCACACATTTTGAGATTACGGGAGTGGTACTGTTTATTCTGTTTGCTCTTCTCATTATTCAGAAAAAACTGAAACAGGTGTTGCTGCTACTGCTGCCGGTTGTGGCTTTCGGGTTGTTAGGTTTTATGGCGGTGCGCGGAATTCCGCTGTTTGCACTGGCTGCAATACCAGCTTTTGCTTTTTTTATGCAATATCTTGTTGAGAAGTATCTTGCAGGCGGCAAGAAAATTATTTTTACGGGGTTGAGTGTTATTGCTGTACTTATTGTGCTAACCGGTTTCCAGAGCGGTTATGCAACCGACAAAAAGAACAAACGCCCCAGAGCCGAATACAAAGAGCCTTCGTATTTTGCGCCCATTAAATACACCACAGGCATTGGGCTTTTTGCGGATATGAATCTGTCTGCCGAGTTTTTTAAACAGAACAATATCAAAGGTCCTGTTTTTAATAACTATGATATTGGCGGCTATCTGATTTATCATCTTTATCCCAGCGAGCGTGTGTTTGTTGATAACCGCCCCGAGGCCTACAGCGTTGATTTTTTTAAGAAGACCTATGTGCCCATGCAGGAGAAGATGGAGAAGTTCAGGGAGGTGGAGCAGCAGTATAATTTCAACTGCATCTGGTTTTACCGCCACGATAATACGCCCTGGGCTCAGCCTTTTTTATTGCAGCTCATTGAGCAGCCTGATTATGCTCCCGTTTTTGTTGACGGGCTTACTATTATGTTTCTTAAACGCAATGAGCAGAATGCGGAGTTGATTAAGAAGTATGAGCTTCCTAAGAGTATGTTCAGGTCGGTGCCTGGTTAATTTGTCAATGACTCAATTTGTCAATGAGTCAATTCATGCAAACGCAATCACTAACATTGACAAATTGACTAATTATCAAATTGACAAATTTGTTGCTACCTTGGAATTAAACTCTCCGGCATCGACATCATAATAACCCCAACAATAACCACCACCGCACCGGCAAGGCGCAGCAGCGTTATGGGTTCATTGAACCAAAATACCGATACTAAGTAAAGCCCCACAATAGTTAGCGCAAAGAATACGGTGCTGGCTACCTGCAACGATACAAAGCGCAGCGACTCAGTAAACAGTACCGAGTTAATTAATCCAAACACCAGACCTACTGCCAGCCAGCTCCATTTTTTTACGGGCACCAGTTCGTTCAGTGCCGAGTATTTAAAGCCGATGTTGGTGAGTACGTTGGCGATGATTGCGCCTGTGAGGAGGAGGGTTTCTTTCATGATGTTTTTTTCTCAAATATACATTTTTCGTTTTCTGCTTATGAATCGAATATTGTTAGTTTTATTGTTTGTTAAAGGGTGTGTTTTTCTTTAAGTGTGAATGATATAACTTTTATTGAAAATTGTGTAAGAAGTAACATTACTGATAACACCACCTTTGTTGCTTACTAAAAACAGTAACGCAATTATGAAAGGCCCCAAACTATCACCCGCTAAAATACTGGCTGTAGCAGTAATAAGCATTGGTTTAATAGCCATGTTTGTTATGTTTGCACGAGGGTAAATACAAATACTTAGCTTTGTGTTTGTCTTAATTTTGTTGGCCTTTGCGCACTTTGCGTTTTTTACTTTGCGCACTTTGCGATAAAAAATCCCAACACTATTTAAACGCAAAGAACGCAGAGAAGCAGCCCGCAGAGAACGCAAAGAAATTCAATCTATACTATTAATACCATGACAAAAATTAAACTCAACAGCATTCCCACAACCGCTCCTAAAAAGTTTAATAAAGAGCACACCAAAAAAGAAATTCAAAAACTGAAATTCAAAATTGAAGAGCTGCAAAACCTCATGTATGCCGAAAGCAAACATGCGCTGCTCATTGTTCTGCAGGGCATGGATAGTTCAGGCAAAGACGGTGCAATCCGAAATGTTTTTGATGCTGTAAATCCTATGGGTTGCCGAGTTATTCCCTTTAAAGCGCCCACCGAAACCGAGCTGAAACACGATTTTCTCTGGCGCATACATCAGCATACACCTGAGCATGGTATGATTACTGTGTTCAACCGCTCGCATTATGAGGATGTGGTGGTGCAGCGCGTTCATGGCTGGGTAAGTGATGCTGTAATAAAGCAGCGCTATCAGCACATCAGTAATTTCGAAAAACTGCTCAGCGATTCCGGAGTAACCGTGCTCAAGTTTTACTTGCACGTTTCTAAAGAAGAACAACTACTGCGCCTGCAGGAACGCATGAGCGACAAAACCAAAATGTGGAAGTACAACGAGAACGATATTAAAGAGCGCCAATACTGGAACGACTATATGAAAGCCTATGAGGGTGCCTTTGAACATTGCTCGGAACACACGCCCTGGTTCATTATTCCCTCCGATCAGAACTGGTATAAAGAATACCTTATTGCCAAAAAAATAGTGGAAACGCTCGAAAGTTTTAAAATGAAATTTCCCGGGCTTAAAGCTGCGAAGTAAATTCCCGTCATTGCGTATTTGTGATGAAGTGTGTGTCACTTCGAGCGTAGTCGAGAAGTTTTAATTATGGCTTCTCGACTACGCTCGAAGTGACAATATTCCTTAGTTTAGCTGCCTTCTAATTATCATCTTTATGTCTTCAGCCGATTTTACCCAAGCAAATCTTGACCAATTAATTACCCACCACGTAGGCAACAAGCAACGTGACGAGAATGTAACACTCTCCACCGCTGCCACCGAAATCAATGACGACAGTATTGATTACCTGCTTGCCTATTTTCTGCAAACCATAAAGGTGGAGGAGTTTTATTCCTTCTCTCATTCCGTGCAACTGGATATGAATGAAGTGTACAGCACCGTTGCCGAACTTTTTGCCAATCCCAAAAAGTTTGTGGAGCATTCGCAAAGTATTGCGAAGTTGCTGTACGAGCAAAGCACGCATCCCAAAATAAAAGAAGGCGAACTGAATATTGCCTGCCTCAGTAACATTGTGCTCGACAACGAAACCGTTAATGCCATCGGCATTTTTAAATCCGAAACCGATGTGCCTTTTATTAAAATGAAAAGCAGCGAAAAGCATTTCACCATCACCCACGACATGGGCTTTGAACTGAAAGGCATTGACAAAGGCTGCCTTATCTTCAACACCGATAAAGATAACGGCTACAAGCTGCTGATTATTGACACCGCAAATAAAGCGGCCGAGGCGCAATACTGGAAAGATGATTTCCTGAAAGTGAAACCCATTAACAATGAGTTTCATCAAACCAATCAGTTTATGGGCATTGCCAAAAACTTTGTTACCAAACAGATTGCGCAGGAGTTTGATGTAAGCAAAGCCGACAGAATTGATTTGCTCAACCGCTCGGTTGCCTATTTTAAAACCCACGATAACTTTGATAAAGCCGAGTTTGAAGAAGAAGTGTTTAAAGACCAGAGCCTCATTAAATCATTCCGCGACTTTGATAATAATTACCGCGAAAACAACGCCATTGAACTGGACGACAGTTTTGAGATTTCACCACAGGCGGTGAAAAAGCAGGCAAAGGTTTTTAAAAGCGTCTTGAAGCTCGATAAGAATTTCCACGTCTATATTCATGGCGATCGCAGCCTTATTCAGCAGGGCGTTGAAAATGACGGACGCAAGTATTACAAGATTTATTTTGAGCAGGAGTTATAGCAGTAATTATTTATTACTCAACTCAAACACCGTAATCTCCGGCAGAATACCAACCCTGCCTAAATAGCCCAGAAAACCAAGTCCGCGGTTTACATACAGTTTTTGAGTGCCTTCTTCATAAAGTCCGGCCCATTGCTTGTAAACATACTGCACAGGGCTCCATTTAAAGCCCGGTATCTCAATGCCAAACTGAAAACCGTGAGTGTGGCCCGAAAAGGTAACATCAATATCCGGATGTTCGGGACGCACTTTTGCATCCCAGTGTGATGGATCGTGTGACAGCAGCAGTTTTACAGGAAGGTGTTCAACACCTTTTTTAGCTAAATTCAGATCACCGTGTTTAGGGAAACGCATAGCGCCACCCCAGTTCTCAACACCAATAATGGCAAGCTGAGCACCGTTTTTTTCAAAAATGTGATTTTGGTTACGCAGTAATTTCCAGCCAAGTCGTGCATGGATATCAACCAACTGTTGAAGATTTGCTTCTTTAGCTTCTTTACTATCCCATGGAACATAATCACCGTAATCATGATTGCCCAACACAGAGTAAACTCCATCTTTTGCTTTTACTTCTGATAACTCTGAAATGAAATTCTCAGCTTCATCAGAGCGGTTGTTTACAAGATCACCGGTAAAAAAAATCATGTCAGGTTCCTGTTCTAACAATAATCCAACAGCCTTTTTCAGTGCATTTCCGTTGCTAAAACTTCCTGAATGAATGTCTGAGAGCTGAGCAATTTTATAGCCGTTAAAAACATCAGGAAGGTTGGGCAGCAAAAGTTTTACTGTTCTTACTTTATAATCAAAGCCGGTTTTTACCATGCCATAAATAAACGAAGTGAATGGAATGAAGCTGATAATAATTCCAACCTGACTTACAAACTTTGCTCGCGAACCTGAGAAACCACTGTCAGCAAAAAAGCCTAATTTCAGAAAACCCCATTTTAAAAAGCGGGTAATGTCTTCAATTACTAGAAACAGTGAACCAATCACTTTTGACATAATGATAATCATGATCACACTGATTATGTAAATTCTTAAAAATTTAGGCAAAAAAGTTTGTGGCATTGTCATCATCAGTAATATAAATGAAATACTGAAAACAGCAAAAATCCAGTAAGACCAGAATATGCCGGTTTTCAAACCTTCTGTAAAATCACGTGTTGCAGTTTTAACAGATTGAAAAAAATAATAATCAATAAACAGTATTAAAAATACTGGAATTGTTAGGCGAAGAAGTATCATGAAATTAAAAATTGGCGGGCAAAATTAACGATAATTAAACAGCTCAGTTTACATTTTGTTCTTCCTTATTTTTAGGTAATAAACAGGTCGTTTGTCTAAAACTTTAAAATGGTTATGTTTTTTCGATAAATATTTTAATACATTTGCGTTATCGAAAAAAAAACATATATTAATCGTTCTTTTTTGATGAACCATCAACAAAATTTAAATTTACTAAAACAAAGAAAGCATGAAAAAAATTTACAAACTTGCATTTGTGTTAATCATTTTTTCAGGAGCAGTTAACATTGCAAATGCTCAGGATAATATGGGTATTGGAACATTAGCTCCATCTCCTTCATCAATTCTTGATTTAACGGCAGATGATAAAGGATTTCTTGCTCCACGTTTAACGGCAACACAGCGTGATGCCATAACAAATCCTGCTGATGGTTTGTTAATTTATAATACAGATGATAAAAGTTTTTGGTATTTTGATGGCGGCATCAACCAATGGGTTCAGGCAATAGGTCCAGTTGGACCACAGGGTCCGCAAGGCCCAGCAGGAACAACCGGATTAGTTGGAGCAACAGGACCTCAAGGAATAGCTGGAATAAATGGAGCAACAGGCCCGCAAGGTCCTGCTGGTCCTACAGGTGCGGCAGGAACAAACGGAACAAATGGTGTTGACGGACAAGATGGAGCAACAGGCCCACAAGGTCCTGCTGGTCCTACGGGTGCGGCAGGAACAAACGGAATAAATGGTGTTGACGGACAAGACGGAGCAACAGGCCCTCAAGGTCCTGCTGGTCCTACAGGTGCAGCCGGAACAAATGGATTAAACGGAGCCACAGGTGCTCAAGGTCCGACAGGCTTAACTGGCGCAACCGGTCCGCAAGGATTAACAGGTGCTCAGGGCCCAATAGGAAATACAGGCGCCACGGGTGCAAACGGAAATGATGGAGCAACAGGCGCACAAGGCCCAATTGGTTTAACAGGTGCAACCGGTCCTCAAGGATTAACAGGCGCTCAGGGTCCAACAGGAAATACAGGAGCCACAGGTGCTCAAGGTCCAATAGGAAATACAGGCGCTACGGGTGCAAACGGAAATGACGGAGCAACAGGTGCTCAAGGTCCGATAGGTTTAACTGGAGCAACCGGTCCGCAAGGATTAACCGGCTCTCAGGGTCCAATAGGAAATACAGGCGCCACAGGTGCAAACGGAAATGATGGTGCAACAGGCGCCCAAGGTCCGATTGGTTTAACAGGCGCAACAGGTGCACAAGGCCCAATTGGTTTAACAGGATCAACTGGAGCTCAAGGTCCAGCAGGAGCTCAGGGTCCACAAGGTAATACAGGCCCTCAAGGTCCTGCCGGAGCAACAGGAGCTCAAGGTCCAGCAGGTGCTCAGGGTCCACAAGGCCCAGCAGGAGCGCAGGGAATCCAAGGTCCACAAGGAAATACAGGTGCTACAGGACCTGCAGGCCCGGTAGGATGCGGTTCAGCTAACTATGTTGTAAAATCAAACGGATCATCTGCAGTTTGTAGTATTATATATGACAACGGATCTGCAGTAGGTATAGGAACAAGCGCACCAGGTTACAAATTAGATTTGATTGCAGGTACACAAAGAATATCTTACGACAGATATGGTCAGGGATTTGGAAGTTCTAACCTAATGGTTGAAATTCCTTGGCCCGGACCATCACTATACTTACCTGGAATTGGTTTTCACTGGCCTGGGATGTATGGATCTCAAATCTCTCAGTTTAACAATGGTGGTATAGGAATGATTGATAATCCCGGAACAAACGGTGTTCCTTTATATGCTCAAAGTTTTAACGGATGGAGTGATATAAATATTAAAAAAGAAGTTGTTAAACTTGGTGAAGAAGATTTTAATATATGTCTTTCAAACATTAGAAACATTAACTCTATTAAATTCAGATTTAAAAATGAAGTAGGGGATAAAGCAAATGCGGGTAATATGACAGGAAATATTTATCGTAAAGATCTTCACCTTGGCTTTGAAGCTCAATCTTTACCATCAGAAGTTTACTCTGAATTGTTAAATGCAAACTCAACTGATGAGAATAATGAATCAGGCATTGACTTCAAAGGTTATGGCTTATCCGATATGGATGGATTGCTGATAGGAGGTGTAAAAGCACTGGATATTAAAGTTGAAGAACAGGAAAATAGAATTAAAGAATTGGAAGCTACTGTGAAATTACTTATGGAAGAATTGAATAAAAATAAAAACAATAACAATAAATAATTAAGCAATGAATAAACGTTTAGGATTAGTTACAATTGTACTTGGTTGTAGTTTATTATCTAATGCCCAAGACAACATGGGTGTCGGAACAATATCTCCAAACCCAAGTGCAATACTTGATTTGTCAGCAACAGACAAAGGATTTCTTGCACCGCGAATGACAACTGTTGACAGGTTGCTTATTCCAAATCCTGCAACAGGACTTTTGGTATATGATACTAATGTTGATCAGTTCTGGTATTTTGACGGAACTGTTTGGGTTCAGGCAATTGGTCCCCAAGGTCCGCAAGGTCCTGCAGGAGTTAATGGATTGCAAGGTCCAACAGGTCCTGCCGGTATAAACGGATTACAAGGACCAACTGGACCTGCGGGTGCAAATGGTTCACCAGGAGCAACTGGTCCAACTGGTTTAGCAGGTACGCAAGGCCCTCCTGGCCCAGCTGGTCTTAATGGGGCTAACGGTGCAACAGGAGCAACAGGAGCTGCTGGTCCAACAGGACCGCAGGGAGTTGTTGGAGCTAACGGAGCAGTTGGTCCAACAGGTCCACAAGGGCAGCCCGGAAGTAATGGGGCACAGGGTCCGACAGGAGCACAAGGTCCACAAGGATTGCCCGGCCAAAATGGAACGAATGGTCAAGATGGTGCAACTGGTCCACAAGGACCAGCAGGTCCGCAAGGTCCAACAGGAGCTCAAGGTCCCACTGGTGCTAACGGAACAAACGGAGTTAATGGTGTTACCGGTCCAACTGGGCCTGAAGGACAAGTTGGTCCTCAAGGTCCACAAGGAGTTGCAGGCGCACAAGGACAACAAGGTCCACAAGGTAATCAGGGTCCAACAGGCCCAACTGGTCCAACCGGACTTCAGGGGTTACAGGGAGTACCTGGAACAAACGGTACAAACGGACAAAATGGAGCAGTAGGAGCAACAGGACCAACAGGAGCAACTGGTACACAAGGTAATGCAGGAGCAAATGGAGCAAACGGAGCAACAGGTCCTCAAGGTCCTGCAGGAGCTCAGGGAGCACAAGGTATACAAGGTCCAACAGGTCCGGCCGGACCTGTGAACCAACACACAGCTTATGACAGCAATGCTTCAAACTGGTCAACTGCAACAGACGGTGCTTGGGTAAATTCAGATTGTGCAGTTACACTTACAACAACCGGAAGTAACAATGTTTATCTTTCTGCAACAATGAGTACAATAGGCTATGCAGATTTAATAGGATACAGAATAATGAGAGATGGTGCCACATTTGTTTCAGGTGGTTTTATGGAAGCATGGACAATAGCAGGCTTTGATGCGCGCTGGACTTGGGCAATAACAGGGATGGATCCTAATCCACCTGCCGGCTCACACACATACACTGTTCAAGCATACCAAAGTGATGGTGGTACCGCTACATACATAGTAGAGTCATACATGCAAGGTTTGGAAATTAACGATTAATACAATTTATAATCATGAAAAAAATGAAATATATTTCAGCAATAATTCTTTCTTTAGTATTATTTTGCGTTTCGGTAAATGCACAATCAACCTTTTCAAGTGCCGAAAAACTTGATTTAGCCATTGCACAAAGAATGGATACTAAAACAATGGAAGGCGTTCAACTTGGCACCTTAATGTGTCAGGATGAAAAGGGAAAAATGATAATTTGCTCAGGTAATGAATTTGAGAAAATTCTTGGCTTTGCAACTAACGTTCCTTATGTAACAGTGAACAAACCGCAAAATGCAACTGATAAAAAAGATGAGTTTTCTGCATTTGCTTCAGGAGCAATAAAAAAAGGCGATTATGTAACTGCCGGTAAAAACGGAACTGTTATCCGTTGTGAAAAATCTGATTTTCCTTATGGAGTTGCTATGGAAGATGCAATTTCTGATGGTCAAAAAATCATTGTAAAAATACTTGGTAACAGAAGATAATTTTTTTTTAGATTTACACCTTTCAAATTCAGAATTATGAAAAATAACTACTCACTTAAATTCAGCAACATGATAAAAGCATCTGCTTTTACACTTCTTATGTTTGCTGCTTCAACTGTTTCTGCACAGTTGGTTTATAATAATGGAGCGCTTGTTGGCATTCAGCCAACTTGTGTTGTTATTGTAAAAACAAATTCAATGCAGAATGCTTCAGGAGAAATCCATAACGGAGGCAGGATAACTATTGAAGGTGATTATATCAATGATGATATAACTACAGGTAATAATACCAACAGTGTTTTTAACATTCAGGGTAACTGGATAAACAATGGAACATTTACTGCTGACCAAAGCCAGGTAAATCTTTATGGTGGTAACCAGTTTATAGGTGGAACTAATCAAAGCGCTTTTTATGATTTAGTTCTTAATGGTTCTGGTGTAAAAAGTCTTCAGATTAACTCAAGTGTTTCAAATACACTTAACCTGAATGCATTTGAGTTGGCAACCAACGCAAATACTATGAACATTCTGAATACTTCAAATGCTGCTGTTACGTTTACAACTGGTTTTGTTAGTAGCCTTGGTAGTGGAAGGTTAGCCTGGAACACCAACAGCACCAGTTCTTACTTATTCCCTGTAGGTTCAAGTGTTGGAACATTCCGTTACCGTCCTGTAACTGTTAATCCCGGAAATACTTCAGCGCATACATTTGCAGTAAGAATGGCCAATGTTGATGCAACAACTGAAGGGTACAACAGAAGCACTGCTGAAACAGGTATCTGTTCAATCAATTCTAACTATTATCACCTGATTGAAAGAACAACCGGAAATGCTGCAGCTGATTTAACGCTTACTTATAATCCAATTGCTGACGGGAATTGGGAAGATAATGCTCACTGGCAAACAGTTCCTGAGTGGCAAAGAATGCTTAACCCTGTTACAGGTGTAAGCGGAAGTTTAAACACAATAAAAACACTTGGATGGAACAACTTTTCTCAACCTGCATTTGGGTTGGCAAGAAATGCACCTACCTCAAGTTTTACTGGGTTGCCTTCTAACGTTTGTCAGAATAATGGACCTTCAGTATTGACAGGAACTCCTTCTGGAGGTCAGTTTAGCGGATCAGGTATTTCAGGCAGCACATTTAACCCTGCTAACCTTTCTGCTGGAACATACACCATTACTTATACATATACTAACTTAAACGGATGTCAAGGTGTATCAACACAACAGGTTACAGTTGGATCTAACCCGGTTGCTACAGTAACACAAAGTGGTCCTACAGATTTTTGTGATGGCGCAAGTGTAACTTTAGATGCCGGTGCAGGATATGCAACATATCTTTGGAGCAATGGAGCAACTACTCAGTCTATCAGTGTTCAGGTTTCCGGAACATACACTGTAACTGTTACTAGCAATCAAGGTTGTGGCGGGAATTCAGCTTCAACACCAATTGTAGTGAATGTATATCCAGGAATTTTTGCTACAGTTACAGCTATAGGTAATGAACTTCATTCGAGCCCTGCATTAACCTATCAATGGTATTTCAATGGAAATCCAATTGCTGGCGCTACAAATCAGGTTTATGATACATCACCAACAGGCAGCGGAAATTACAGCGTATTCATTACTGATGCAAACGGTTGTTCTGATATGTCATCTATTGTAGAGTTTTCTCCATCTGGAATTGAGGATATTTATACTCAAAATCTTGAATTATTTCCTAACCCAGGTAGTGGAATATTTACTATTCGCGGACAGTTTAACCAGAATGTTGATTTATTCCTGAATGTGACTAACGTTCTTGGTCAGCAGTTAATGAACAATGAAATAATAAAAAATACAGCATCACTTTCTCGCACTATAAACATTGACGAATTTGCAAATGGAGTTTATTTCGTTCGTGTTCGTATTAATGACGAAGTGGAGCATGTATTCCGTTACGTAAAAAACTAATCGTTAACTTTTTAAACAAAAAGGCGCGCCACATGGCGCGCCTTTTTTTGTTTCTTTGCACTGTGGAAGAAGAAACTATCAGCGAGCGAAAAAAGATAATTAACAGTTTTTTTATTCCTGTTTTGTTTGTTGTTATTATGTGGGCTGTAAAACTTCTTGAAGTTTTTACGCATTCAGATTTTGCTCAATTCGGACTTACAACAGGAGAATTGAAAGGATTGAAAGGGATTTTAACAATGCCTTTTCTTCACGGTGATTTCAAGCACATGAGCGGTAATTCAGTTCCAATGCTAATTCTTGGCTCATTATTATATTATTTTTACAATAGAGTTGCTGGAACAGTTTTACTTTGGGTATGGTTTGCTGGAGCTTCGTGGCTATGGTTTGTAGGTCATCCGGGCATAACGCACATTGGAGCCAGCGGAATTGTTTACGGACTTGCTACTTTTCTTTTTTTTATGGGAGTTATTCGGAGAGAATATCGCTCAATGGTAATTTCTTTGTTAGTGATATTTCTTTACGGCAGTATTTTCTGGGGTATATTTCCGATTTATAAAGGTGTTTCGTGGGAAGGCCATTTGTATGGAGCACTTGCAGGCCTTGTTGCTGCAATCTATTTCCGTAAAGAAGGACCGCCAAAAATTGTATACGAATGGGAAAATGAAGTGGAAGTGGATGAAGTAATTGAAGAGCAACCTATAGACACAAATTCAGATACTGCCAATTCTGAAATCAAGATTAATATTATTTATAAACCAACAGAACCTCCGGAAAATAATTCAACTGATAAATGAAAAACCGCATAATAGCATTTGCTCTTTTCTCTTGCATAGGAATTACTGCAGAGATTTTTTTTACTTCTTTTTATGACAACATCACTTCTGTAATGGAAGGAGGAAACTGGAATTGGTCGTTGGAAGGAAACTCTTATGTGTGGATGTTTTTTATCTATGGCCCTGCATCATTTCTTATTCCGTTTGTGATGGATAAAATAGTTAAGATGCCATTAGTGGCGAGATTATTAGTTTATTCAATAGGAATATTTGCAGTAGAATTTGCAAGCGGTTTTCTGTTGGATAAACTAACAGGAGCATGCCCATGGGAATACAAAACGGGTTTACAGATTAAGGGTTATATCCGTCTAGATTACCTGCCTACATGGATGGGCTTTTCTTTTCTGCTTGAAAAGCTGGTGGTGATTTTTAGAGAACTAAAACTAATTCCTGAAGCAGCTAAATCTTAGGTATTCAGCATCACCGGCATTACCAGCATCAGAATTTCTTCACCGTCTTCAATTTTTTCAACGGGTAATAAAATACCTGCGCGGTTGGGTGCCGACATTTCTATAACCACATTTTCACTTTCAAGGTTTGAAAGCATTTCAATCAGGAATTTACTGTTGAAACCTATTTCCATATCCTCGCCAGTAAACTGACAGGTAAGTCTTTCTGTTGCTTCGTTCGCAAAATCAAGATCCTCTGCTGAAAGATTTAACTCGCTTCCTGAAATCTTTAATCTTACCTGATGCGTTGTTTTGTTTGAGAAGATAGAAACGCGTTTGATAGAATTCAGTAATGAGCTGCGGTCAACCGTTAGTTTATTAGGATTGCTTTTAGGAATAACAGCATCGTAGTTTGGATACTTACCTTCAATCAAACGACAGATAAGATTTGTATTATCAAAAGTGAAGGATGCATTGGTTTCGTTGTATTCAATTTCAACATCAGATACAAGCAGAGCTAATGTGTTTTTCAAAAGATTCAGAGGCTTTTTTGGAAGAATAAATGAAGCTGCTTTTGGCGCTTTTGCATCGGTGCGTTTGTAACGCACTAATTTGTGTGCATCGGTTGCAACAAATGTTAATGCATCTTCAGACAATTGAAAAAACACGCCTGACATAACAGGGCGTAACTCATCGTTTCCTGTAGCAAAAATAGTTTTGCCAATTGCACGGTTAATTACATGTGCAGGAATTGATAGTTTTGAAGCCCCATCAATTTTCGGATTTTTAGGAAACTCATTTCCGTTTTGTCCACTCAGTTTATATTTTCCGTAGTCAGAACTTATTTCAATTCCAAAAGTTTCAGCATTAATGTTGAAAGTAATTGGATGGTCTGGCAATGATTTTAAAATATCAAGCAACAGTTTTGCAGGAATAGCAACCGAGCCACCTTTATCGGCTTTTTCCAGTTCAAGTGAAGTGCTCATGGTTGTTTCCAAATCAGAACCTGAAATCTGCAACCTGTTTTTATTTACTTCAAAAAGAAAGTTATCCAGAATGGGGAGCGTGTTGCTTGAGTTAAGCACACCGCTTATACTTTGTAAGTTTTTTAAAAGAACCGAGCTTGATACTATGAATTTCATTTTACCGTGTTTTATAGTTTTTTTTAAGGCTCACAAATATAGATTTTCATTCAGGCTGCCATTAAAAACAAATCATTAATTTTTCAACAAGTTTTACAAGTTTTATTATTCAACTAATTACCTGCACAAAAAATAATTACAAAAAAACGTGTTGGTTGATATTTTTTTAATTTTGCTCAAACTAAAACTATAGAGTACCATGGAAGAATTTGACAGTCAGAAGAAAGAAGAAATTTTCTCAAAGTCAGTAAGAGCAGGCAAAAGAACGTATTTTTTTGATGTGAAATCAACAAAGGGAAACGACTATTTTCTTACCATTACCGAAAGCAAAAAACGTTTTAATGATGACGGGACATTCCGTTACGAGAAGCATAAAATATTTCTTTATAAAGAAGATTTTGACAAATTTAATGAGGGATTGAAAGAAGTAGTTGATTTTATTCAGAACGAACAACCCTATACAGCACCACCAGTATCTGAAGAAACAACCTCCTCTGAAAATGCCGGAGGAGAAAAAAGCACCTTCACTGATGTGGAGTTTGAAGATTTAAAATAATCGAAATTTTCCAATACTAAAAAAGCCTGACTATATAGCCAGGCTTTTTTGTTTCTGAAAACAAAAAGTCCCGCATTACTGCAGGACTTTTATCCAGTCGGGGTGGCGGGATTTGAACCCACGACCCCTTGCACCCCATGCAAGTACGCTACCAGGCTGCGCTACACCCCGAAACAAGAATTTGAACAAACGTGAGCAAACACCGCTCACTCAATTTCCACTATTCAGGCCTTGCATGTGAGGTTAACTTCACCACCGACCGGGGCGCGAAAATAGTAAAAATATGATTCTTTAATTTTGATTTTCATTATTCTATATTTGTCAGAATGATTACATCAAAATGGCTTCTGATAGTTAACCCAAGTTCCGGAAATGGAAAGGGGAGGAGTGACAGTAAAAATGTTCAGAATTTGCTTTTGCAGAAAGGTGTTGAAACTGATATTTTTTATAGTGAATATTCAGGACATTCATCTGTTCTTGTTCAACAGGCAATTGAAAAAGGTTACCGTAAAATAATTTCAATGGGTGGTGACGGAACTCTTAATGAAGTGGTTAACGGAATCTTTAATCAACTTATTGCTTCAATAAACGAAATAACAATTGCAGTCATTCCGGTTGGCACCGGAAACGACTGGTGTAAAACATTTAATATTCCTAAAGACTACAAGCAGGCTGTTGACGTAATTGTACGTGAAAAAGTTATTAGACACGATATTGGTGTTGCAGAAAACGAGAATAATAAAAAACGATATTTCATAAATATAGCTGGTCTTGGTTACGATGGTTTTGTAACAGAGAAAATAAGTAAAATGAAACAAAGCGGAAGTGGCGGAAAACTCTTTTACCTTCTCTGGATAACCTGGTATTTGTTTCAGTATAAAAACACAAAAATCAGATTTAAAATAGATGGTAAAGAATTTCCTGAAGAAGAGATTTTTACACTTTCAGTGTGCAACTGTCGCTTCAATGGAGATGGCATGATGCAGGCACCATCGGCATTGCCTGATGACGGAATGTTAAATATCACAGTAATGAAAAAAATAAGTCCGTTTAAATCAATTATCAGCTTACCTAAAATGAAAGACGGAACATTTGTAAAAATGAAAGAAGCTGCACTATATACAGGAAAAACTGTGGAAGTGACTTCCTCTCCACAGGTAATTACAGAAACAGATGGTGAGTTAATTGGTGAAACACCTGTAAGATTCAGTATTATTCCTAATGCGCTGAATGTTATCATTAATCAGTATCCACAATAAGTGTTGATAAACACTTTAGTAACTACTGCTTTTATCAGCATCTTCTTTGCCACCTTTGCGATTAAATATAACTTCATGAAGAAACTATTTGTTTTAGTATTTAGTATTTCATCATTCTTTGTTTTTGCACAAGAAAAATTTACAGAAACCTTTCCCACTGGGAAAATGAAAACCGAAGGTTTTTTGAAAGAAGGAAAGAAAGAAGGCGCGTGGAAAGAATATTACGATGATGGAAAATTATTCTGCACAGGCGAATATAAAAATGATGAAAAATCTGGTGCATGGAAATGTTATTACCGTACAGGTGAAAAACTAAGCGAAACCAATGCCAACGGATTAAATACAAGTTGGTATAAAAATGACAAAAAGGAATTTGAAGGTCAGTTGAAGAATGGAAAGAAAGAAGGTTTGTGGCAGGAATGGTATGAAAACGGAAATTCAAAAAAACAAAGTGATTATAAAAATGGTGTACTTCACGGAAATGCGGATGAATTTTATGAAAATGGAAAAGCAAAAGCGGATGCTTATTATGTAAATGGAAAAAAGGAAGGCTATTTTACATGGTGGTTTTCTACCGGAAAAACGGATATGGAAGGGATGTTTAAAAATGATATACGTGATGGCAAGTGGATATTTTATTACAAGAACGGAAATAAAGGCAGTGAGGGAAATTTTGTAAATGATAAACAAGAAGGTGAGTGGCTTTATTATTATGAAGAAAGCGGCAAACTTTGGAAAAAAGGAAACTTCACAAATGGTTTAAAAACCGGTGAGTGGACTGTTTATTATGAAGATGGTAAAACCAAAGAGCACTTCGGTAATTTTGAGAGTAATAAGGAAACCGGCCTGTGGACTGCCTTTTATATGAATGGACAAAAGCGTGAGGAAGGTGCATTTAAAGAAGGTATATTAGATGGTGTTTGGAAAGGTTGGTTTGAGAACGGAAATCCAAAATTTGAAACAGGATATAAAATGGGAGTTAAGGATGGTGTATCAAAGACATGGTATGAGGAGGGACAGCAAGAGTCTGAGATTGTTTTTGCTGACAGTCTTAAAAACGGAGTTTGGAAACAATGGTATCCCAGTGGAAAGTTAAAAGAGACAGGTAGTTTTTCAAAAGGAATGAAAGAAGGGTTATGGCTTCATTATTATGTAGATGGACAACTTTTTCAGAAAGTAAATTATCGCAACGGAAGTTCAGAAGGCTTGCAGGAAAGTTGGTTTGAACATGGCGTTCAATGGAGTCAGGGAACTTATGTAAACGGAAGAATGAATGGCCTTTGGACGTATTGGGATGAGCAGGGAAATGTTGTTTACAAGGCAATGTTTAAAGCAGGAAAAGTGCAAAAGATTTTAAAGCAGGCAGAAGATAAAAAGCCTTAAATCTTCTTTGTTAATTCTTTAATCCCCTTTACCATATTCTCCCAGCTAAATTTATGGCTGTCAACTTTTGCGTTAGCAGAAAATTCATCTTCTCGATTGTTTTGGTAGAAATCAATTAATGCAGCAGAAATAGAATTTGAATTAGTTTCTGTTACGTAACCAACACGGTTATTACTTACAATCTCAGCAAGGCCTCCAACATTTGTAACTAACATTGGTCGCGCAAAGTGATATGCAATTTGTGTTACTCCACTTTGTGTAGCAGTGTGATATGGCTGAACAATCATATCAGCTGCACAGAAATAATATTTTACATCTTCTGAAGGAATAAAATCAGAACGGATAATGACATTGTTTTCCACTCCGTTTTCTTTAATCAGTTGCAGGTATTCATCTTTGTTGTCATAGAACTCGCCTGCTATTATAAGTTTAAGGTTTTGGGCTTCAACTGCGTTCTGCCTTACAAGTTGTCCAAGTGCATTTAACAACAAATCCAAACCTTTGTATTTACGTATGAAACCGAAAAACAAAATGTGCTTATCTGCAGGGTTTAAGTTGAGTTTCTTTTGCGCTTCTACTTTGTTTACTGCTTTGCCGAAAATATCATAAACAGGATGTGGTATAAATGTGGAAGGTTTTGCCGTGTCAAACTTCCTTAAATCCTCTTGAACTGATTTTGACATTACTACAAATGCATCACAAGAATTTACAAAGTATTGTGTCAGTTGTTTATCGCCAGGACGCTTTTCATGTGGAATAACATTGTCGCAAATGGCCACAATTTTTATGCTTTTTGATTTGATTAATCGTGCTATGGTTCCAAGGCAGGGAGCCATAAATGGAAGCCAGTACCGAATAATAACAAGATCAGGCTTTTGCTTTTTTATGAAGGACGCAACACTAAACCAATTAAGTGGGTTTACTGAATTTATTTTAGTGTGAATGGTTATATCTGTTGGTGGATTTCCTTCTTCTTTCTGTGTCTTCCCCGGAAAAAGAAAAGACGGATATTGAAGGGAGAAAGAGATTATTTCAGCACTATCACCTTCTTTGATAAAAGCTCGGCACAATGATTCATTAAGGTGAGCTATACCGCCACGCAAAGGAAAAGCCGGACCAATGATAATTATTTTCATTAACGAATAGCGTATCTGTTACGAACATACGAATTTTGCTTCTTCATTCGCATATTCGATTTTATCATTCGTTACTCGTTGATACTGAAAGTTTCGCCAATAGCAGGCAACGTCAGGTTTTTTCCTGCCTTTTTAAACTTTTGTTTAGCTGCTTCGTGATCTATTTTTATGAAACCAAACGTATCATAATGCACACCAATAATTTTATTGCATTTGATGAAATCTGCAGCAATTACAGCTTCGTCAACTCCCATTGTAAAATTATCCCCAAGTGGGAGCAGTGCAAAATCTGTCTTTTTGTATTCACCAATCAGTTTCATATCCAACGTTAATGCGGTATCACCAGAGTAGTAAAAGTTGCCTGCATCTGTTGTAATATGAAACCCCATAGGATTACCAGCATAACTTCCATCAGGGAAAGAACTGCTATGTTGAGCAATGGTGCATTCCACCGTTCCGAAACTGAATTTCCATTTACCACCAGTATTCATTGGGTGTGCATTTTCAATTCCTTGTTTTGTCAGCCAAACATAAATTTCATAGTTTGAAACTACTTTGGCTCCGGTATTTTTTGCAAGTAATACAAGGTCAGCAATATGATCTTCATGCCCGTGCGAAACCAGAATATAATCTGCCTTTATCTTACCTATGTCAATGGAAGAGGCAAGGGGATTGGGTGTTATAAAAGGGTCAAACAAAATAATTTTACCCTTTACCTCAATGGCAAAGCAGGAGTGACCGTAGTATGTGAATTTCATTATCGGAATTTAAAAAGCACGAATGGCTCTTACCCGTGCACTGTAGTTTTTGTAGTAACAGTTTTTATATCCTCCTAAACTGTCAGTGAAATTAACATACCATGCCAGTGAATCGCGCCAAGCACCAATATCATTGTCATTTTCGGTTGAAGCCCAGTAAAAATTATCAGAAAAACCTCCTACATTTTTTCGTTCGTTATACAATTCAACCAACTCAGATTTTGAAGGAAGATACCAGTCATCAAAACCATTCAGTACAAGATCTGAACATAATTTTGCAGCATAAAGTCCATCGCCCTGTACAGCAATAATCTGGCTGGTATTTCCATTTCCGGTAAAAGGAAGTGTTGAAGTGGCATTGGTACGCACATAAGCCCCGTTGTACCATTGTATTCCTTCACTCTGATCGCTGGGAGCTGCTACCAGACCATGTGCACCTGAAGCATCTTTATAAAAAACAATTCCTCCACCAAAACTTTCTCCAAGGTCAGGAGTATATAAACATGAGCCGTCATCATCAGTTGCATTGGAGTTAAAATTATCAGCAGCAGGGTCGGTGCAACCGTCAACTTGTTTTTTGCAACTTCCGAATGCAATTGCTCCAACCAACAGAGAAAAGAAGATAATATGTTTTGAGTTCATTTTAGATGTTTTGGTATTTGTTTGATGCAATGATAAAAAACTAAATCATAACGAAGAAATTTTTATTCCACTTCTGTCAATGTATATTTCCTTCCCTCGTTTTCTTTTTTCAGATAACCCATCAAAGGCTCAAAATAATCCAGCATTGCTTTTGCACTCAGGTCGCTGCCGGTTTGCTCTTTCAGTGCAACTCTCCAGTCTTTACTTGCTCCCGGATACATTATAGCTTCAATGAATTTTCCAACATCACGGTTGCCGTAATAATTGGTGGCATGAGGATCCTGATGCAAAATGTTTTTTGCAATATGGTCGTGTAACTGAAACAAGAGGATAAACGAAAGTGCATAATCATAATACTGAGCTGCATCATCGTTAATGTGAGTTTTAGTAGCAGCATCGCAATATTCTTCACCACGGGTGGCAGGTGGAGCAATACCCTGATACTTTGCCACAATCTCCCACCAGCGTTTATTAAACTTATCTGCAGGCAGATTTTTTGAATATACGTCATGTTCAAACATGCTCATGGTTCCGGTGCTCCAGGGAATGAATACTACATAGTTCAATGCTTCTTTCAATAGCGTTTGCATTTCGTTTGAAGCGGTGTCTTTCGGAATCAAATCAAGGTTTTCAAGAAAAGGTTTTTGCATTGCCGCCATTCCCATCAGGCTTCCCAATGCCTCGTGGTAAGCACGGTTTGCACCTTCTCGCAGCAGCACAGGAACATCTGGATTGCTGTAGGTCATGTAATAATAAATGTGTCCTAGTTCATGGTGCGATGTTTCGTACCACTCGCTGTTAGGCAATACACTCATAAGCGAGCGCACATCCTGGTCATAATCCATATGCCACGCTGAGGCGTGGTTGTTCTTTTTATACTTAGCATCTTCAGGAAGCGGGTATAGATCAGATTTATCATAGAACGATGCAGGGAGTTCAGGAAAACCAAGGCTTACATAAAATCGTTCGCCCTGTTTCACAATCCATTCAGCATCTTTTGTGCCTAACACACTGTCAAGGTTTACACCTTCAACTTCCACTAAAGGACTCCAGTCTTGTCCCCAACGGTTAGGCAACCAGTGAGCAGGAATAAGATCAGGTACTTTTTTCTGCCCGTATTTCTTTGCGAGTTCATAACGTGTCCATGTATGCAACTCGCGGTAAAGCGGGAATAATTCTTTGTTAAATTTCTTCAACATCTCCAACATTTCATCAGTTGTCATTCCGTAATCTGAAACCTGGTATTCAAAGAAATCTTTGTAGCCAAGACCTTGCACCGTTTTGTTGCGCAGGTCGCGCAGGTTTACCAAACCCGTTTTTAAGCCTTTGCCAACTTCTTTGCTGCTTTCCCATGCCTGCAAACGTTTTACAAGGTTTTTCTCTTCGGCAAGAATACCGTCAAGGTCATTAGTGGTAACTGATTTCCCGTTCAGTTTAAAATCAAAGCCGAAGAGTTTTTCGGTTTGGGCAGTAGTTGCTTTTATTCGCTCCTTTACCAACGCTTCCAGTGTTTGAGGGTTGTTGGCTGCTTTGTACAGTATAGCTTTTAGTTGCTTTACCTGAATGTCGTTCAGTTTATCTTTCTCTTTTAGAAAAGCTGTTGCTGCATCAATATTCTCTTTGCTGCCTGTAAACTTTGCGGTTTCTTCATTTGCTTTGTTGGTGGCAATAGCATTGGTGCTGTCGCCTTCCACAATTTTAGTGTTGGAAGCCCATTCTGCTTCATTGGCAATGATGCTCAATTCTTTCAGTTTACTGTTGTAACCATTAAGATAAGTTTGCACACTGTCCTGAAAAGCTTTATTAATATCTTCAGTTGGTTTGTTTCCACCGCATGAAAACAATATAAGAAAAAAGGGGAGGAGGTAAAGGATTTTTTGCATGATTGATTTTTGTTGAAGGGCAAATGTAAAATAAATGTGTTTGGTATAAAATAAAAAAGCCCCTGCGTTTTTACACACAGAGGCTTCCCAACACCATGAGCTTCTACCCTAAAAGCTCACTTTCCACCCATCGCTACTAACTTGTCAATATCATTGTTTACGGTAAGTATCAGCACTGATGTAGCTGTACAGAATACCGGGCTGGTAATGCAATGGTGTCCGTTCCAGCTGCCGTCATTATTCTGAATGCCGAGCAGCGTGCCTGATACTTTATCGTACCATTTTTTCCAGTCCATGTCTTTACCTATTATCATGGATTCGCCAGTTTGAAGAAAGCTCATGAACTCCTCACCACCGTTGTTTCCGAAACCGCTGGTAACGTTATCCTGCTGCGCAACATTTTTTGCAGAGTTGTAAACGTTGTAAGAGGTAGAATACTTCTGTGCTTCGGCTTTGCCGTAACCAATCTTTTCAAGGTTCTCCGTTGATATTTTCTCGTCTTCTCTTATCCTTCCTTCTTTCTTTGCTTTTTTAAATTCCTCATCTACCTTGCGTGCTTCTTTAGCGCTGGAGCGTGTTGAGCTGGAAACAGAATACAATACCACTCCTGCACCAAGGTCAGTATTTACCTCACCTGTTTTCTCGTCAAAGTTTCCTTTCTGGAAGTCGCGCGCCTTTGCTAAAAGAACAGTGTCAACAGCTATACCTTGCGCCTGTGCTGCTTCCAGTGCATTGTTTGCAAACGATGATTGTAACACACCTGCCCATCCCGAACCTTCTAAGCTGCCATTGCTGTTCTGCGCTTTCTGTATTTTATCCACGCAGATATTCAACGCGGTTTTAACACGTTCTTTTAGTTTATCGTTTTTAATATCGCTGTCTAGAATGTTGGTGAGAAACTGCGAAGTAAGCACCACATCAATGTTTGCACCCAGCTTGCTTTGTATCTGAGTTCCGGTAAGCGAGGTAATGGTCAGGCTGTTTTTGTCAGCTTTCTCCACTTCTTTCAGCAGAAATAACAAAGCGTTATTTAACTGTGTTGAATATTCACCTTTCTCTAAATTGCTTCCGCTGCGCAGCAATGCCATAGCTACCATGGAAGTGGTGGCAGGGTCGGGTTGCACGGCATGCGGGTTCATTTCTCCCTGATTGGAATGAGAGCCAGCACCCCAACCGCCATCCTGGTGCTGTGCTTTGGCAATAAACTGCAAAGCTGTTTCAACAGAGGTGGTTACCTTTTTCGGTGTTTTGTATACAAAGTTGCTGTCTAACAGCTCGCCTTCAAAAACTGTTTTAAATACGCAACCCTTTATTTCATTTTTCTTTTGAGTGATGTGTTTCTCGTTGCGCGGATGCACCGATGAAGGTGTCTGATACTTGAATGCAAAAATTACAACAATAACAAGTATTGCTGTAACAGCCGGAATGATTTGTTTTGTTTTACTCAAGCGAGTTTGTTTTTTTTGATTTTCGTGAGAAGAGTTCATGTTAAAAATTTTTAGGTTAATAATAGAGTAACGCACCTAGGATGCTGCGTATTTTATTATTCCATACTTTTTAAGAAATTTTAACAAATCGCATGTTTTGTTAATAAAAAAGAGCGGCATTTTATGCCGCTCTTTTAATAATCTAATAAAATGAGAAGTTACTTCCCAATCACCACCTTCTCCGAACCCATCACCACTTCATTTCTGCAAAGTGTAATAATGTAAGTTCTGGCTGCAAGCGAAGACACATCCCATTTTATAGCGGTCTGCTGAGGATAAACCAATGTGTTGTAAACAAGATTACCGCTCATGTCAGTAATGTTAATCAATGCAGGTTGATTGCCGTCTAATTTGAATTCAATGTTACAAACGTTGCGGGTTGGGTTCGGATATACTTTCAGAGTGGGCGAATGATTATTAGCCCCAACGGAAATGCTCAAATCAAAATCACGGATACCAAATGCATACTCACCTTTCTTTAATGTATCAACGGTTATGCTACCTCTTTTATCGGTGTGCGAAGTTCCGGATGTGATAGTATATCCGTTTACTTCCTGCCATTCAAAACCTGCACCGGGGCGGTAATACATAATCAGACTGTCTTCAATATTGGTGATAAGCGTATGGTCAATATATCCGCTGCTTGTACTTGTGGTGCCATCATAAGTAAATGTTGCTGTTGCATGAAATCCGTTGCTGAAAATTCCATCTGCGCTCCAGTAGTGATAATCTGAAAGGTAAATACCCGCCTGAGGATTGATGAAATTATCGGGTGCTACGTAATGGTTTTCTATCCTTATTAAAGAACTGTCGCTGCCAGCATTCAGCACATTTACTTTTACATTGGTTTGTTTCAAAACCTTTTCTCCCGTTGAGTTGGTCCAGAGTTCGTAACCGCAAATTGCATCGCTCATCTTTTCATCGCGGTCAATAGTAAGCATTGTTGGCATGAAATGAATTTGTGTTACAAGCGTATCGGTTAATCCTTCTGTTTCCATTACTAGGGTTGTATCATTTCCCAATTCATTTCTGAAGGTGAAGCGTAAAGGCATTTTATAAATATGGGAGTTGCCCTGCTGTTTCTGGCGCAGATGCATGGTTACAAGAAAGTCATTGTCCAACTGCGGAAGTACATTAAATGAATCAACGGCAAAGTGGGGTAGACCGGGAGTTAACACCCAGTCTTCAAAAAAGCGATCAAGGTTCATTCCTGAAGAAGCTGCTAATTCATCACGCAGGTTATAGCTGTCGGCATTACTGAAACCAAGGTTATTCATGTAGGATTTTACTCCTGTAAAAAAAGCAGTATCGCCCATGTAATTGCGCAGAGTGTGGGCAATGTCTGCACCTTTATCGTAAACAGTGCTGCCGTAAGTCTGCGCATGAGGAATGTCATTTAAAGCAATAAAGCTTCCGTCTTTAATATGCGCGAATTGCAATACCTGACGGTGATTATCGCGCACTGATTCCTTGTAGGCATCAGCTCCGTAAAGTCCTTCGGTAAAAATATGTTCGCTGTAAACAGCAAAACCTTCATTCAGCCACATATCTTTCTGTGAGCGGCAGGTAACAAGGTCACCCCACCACATGTGAGAGAGTTCGTGTGCCCACAATGTTTCGTAACTCAGCGTTCCGTTTACAAATGCTTTGCCGATGTGAATACTGCTGGCGTGTTCCATTGCACCTGCTGTAAAAGGAACTGAAACGTAACCAACTTTATTCCATTGGTAAGGGCCATAATGGTCAATAAAAATGGATAAAGCAGTATCAAGATGAATGAAGGTGGCAATGGTTTCGGTACTGTCTTCGGGTAACACAGCTAACTCAACAGGGATATTCTGATAGGTTCTTTCAATGGTATAATACTTAGCAACAGCCATAGATGCAAGATAGGTAGCAATAGGGTCGTTCATTTCCCATTGCCATATTTTGGTTCCGTCAACGTTGTTGATTTCCTGTTGCAATGTACCGTTGCAAAATGCTTTGTATGCACTCAATGTCCGTATGCTGAAATCGTAAGTGCTTCGGTCAGTAAATTCATCAATGCAGGGAAACCAGCATCTTCCGAATACATGAGGATTGGCACCAAAGCCTACACCAATGTTAAAAGCATAATTCTGTCCCTGAAAATAATAACCACCAAAATTGGAATCATCACGTTGCGGATTACCATGATAACTGATGCTGATAAGAATAGTTTGTCCTGTATTGAGCGGAGAAGGTGGGGTAATTCTGAGAGCAGAATCATTATAAGTGTATGTTAGATTCTGGTTGCCGGCTTTTATAGAATCAATCGTAAACTCAAGTAAGGAAAGTGAGATAATATTTACATTGTTAAGTTTAGCTTCAACATTCAGTTTAACGTTGGCACGAATTGATTTATTTGTAAAATCGATGGTGTCAATACTTATGCTGTAATGCCTGATATGAATAGTGTCGCTTACTTCAGCAACATCAGGACCTGGTGGTAAACCGCCAGGTGTTTGTTTGCTTAAACGACAAATGGACTCGGTTTGAGCCTTTGCATTCATAAAACTCATAAGCAACAGGACAGCTAGTATTTTAACTTTCATATAGGACAAAGGTACTAAAGTCGATTTAACGTGTTGCCAATTTCCCTGCTGCCCATCCCGTTTGCAAACAAGTTCCGATTACTCTCGCACTTGCAATAGCTTTTTCTGTTGCCGATATGTTTTTACCTGCAAAAAAAAGATTTGTGAAACAAGCTGATTTAAGACAACGCTCGGGTATCTGGTAAAAATCATCTTCAGCAAA
Source organism: Bacteroidota bacterium (assembly GCA_947478465.1). GTDB lineage: Bacteria > Bacteroidota > Bacteroidia > SXHM01 > SXHM01 > SXHM01. The sequence goes on along the minus strand of CANJWH010000019.1, from coordinate 6,446 downwards.
ATAATCCATTTTCACTTTATTATCGTTGCCCCAGAACTCAACCGGCCATGCACCATTAGCAATGCTGTCATCAAATTTTCGGCAATCGAGTACATCTGTTTCGGTGAGGGTGTATTTACCCATTGGTCTGCGGCCGGTACGCAAACCGGCTTCGGTAGCCACAAAGCTGATGTGTGCATTGCGGAAGGCTTCCACATTATTTTTCAGGTAATCAAAAACAGCGTTCACGCTTTTGCGGGCAGCCAGTTCAACTTCAGTGGCTTTGTTGTCGCTGTTATCGATGGTTAAAGGAATTCCGATTTTAAGCATGGCACTCTTATCGCGAAACGAATCGGGAACAATAGAAACCCATTGCAACTCGGGAGCAAGTTTGCCCTCGTTAACAGCGCGTTTCAGTTCGCGGGCAATATGAAAGCCTAATGATTCAGGTAATGATGTTTCAATATTTTCAACCGTAAAAACCTGTGCCGATGCCTGATATTCTTTTTCTTCCACCACAGTATCGCCTGCAAGAAAACAAAGTGAAGCTTCACCACTGCAATCAATAAAAGAATCAGCAATGAATTTTAGTTTGCGGTCGTAAACAAAGGCTTCAACTGCTACTACTTTTTCATCATTAGTTTCTACGTTAAATACTGTTGAATGGTAATATGGCTGTATTCCGTTTTTAGCGAGCAACTCATCACAAACGGTTTTGAAATCATAAGGGTTGTAAGGCAAATAATACAATCCATTGCTGCCGCTTTGAGGTTTTGCAACTGAACGTTGTTGCAGATTTTCTGCAAACTCTTTCATAAATCCTTCGGCAACAAACGTTGCTTCATGCTTAAAGCTTCGCAGGTATAGTCCGCATATGGTGCCAACAGCTGAAGCCGTTGCTCTACCACCTGGAAATGAGTTTTTCTCAAGCAGTACAACACCTAAACCTTCGCGTGCAGCAGCAATAGCTGCAGCAACACCTGCTGCGCCAGCGCCAACTACTACTACATCAGTTTTTATTTCGTGAGGTTTCATTCTTTTAACAAAGTGCGAAGCACGGTTTCAAACTTACTTATTTCATCTTCCGAAATTACTTTGCTGTTGTAAGTTGTAATTAATTTTAATGTGCGGGCATGTTTCATCATCACAAAGGTAATATGGGGCGGAGATGGGTTAGGAGGTAAATTAAGTACTTCGACTATTTCCTTACCCATAAAGGTTTTCATACCGGGCAGGGTTTCGCCAACATCAGAGAACAGAAAACTGCACACCGCGCCTTTGGTGGGCATTTTGAAAAATAAATCATACATACAGAGCGGAAGAAAGCGAAATGTCTTTAACAGATAAGAATACGATTTAGGGCTTTGGTCTTTTATCTGTTCCACCATTTGTGCTGTGATAAAAGCTGTGGCTTCGCTCAGATTATTTAGCTTATTAAACGGAATAGTATAAAACAAAAACGAAATATGATTACCCATTACCACCTGATCGTTTCCGCGCAGGCGCTGGTTTTGTGGCACAGGAAGAAAAAAACTGTCGCCTTTATCCTTAAAAATAGTTTGCTTTAAAGCCATTGATACCGCAGCAAGGTAAAACGCACTGCGCGAAAGTCTGGCTCCGTTTTTTGCCGCATTTTCTTCTATTAATAAGGTTTGCTTTTCATCAAAATCAAGGATAAAAGTTTTTGTTACAACTTCAGCGGCAACAAGCTTTGCCATGCGCTTGGGTGTTTTCTTAAACACAAGCAGCGTTGCTTTGAGTGTATGAACAAGCTGTTGAATAAGCGATGTGGTATCCTTTTCTTTTTCGGCAAAAGGCAAGAGCGGTGGTTTTATAGTTGCGTCAATTAGCTTGACTAAATGCTGAATTCCCATATTATCAGCAATTGCATGATGAGCAGAAATAATAATAATTGAGTTTATTGTATTCTGTATAAGCGCAATGTGCAGAAGTTTTCCTGAACTAATAGCAAGGTCAATAGGCTTATCACTTAATGAAACCTGATTTTGTGTTTCTCCATTTTTCCATTTAGGAATGGATAAAATTCCTTCAACAAGTTGTAATGAATTTAATTGTGCAAAAAAAGTGTTTGCATTTAAAATACTGCGCAACTCTTCAAACTCAATTTCACCTTTTACTTCAATGCTTAACTGAATAATATTTCCTGTTGGTTGATTAAGCCGGATATGTCTGTCAAGCAGTAACTGAAACTTATCTGCGCCTGAAATTTTATGAGAGAACCCCGATTCCATTCAGCATTTTATTTAGTGCTGAGCAGTTGAAAAACACATTCGCTCATTGCATCAATGCTGCTGAGATTAGCAGGGATAAGCATAGTGTCTGGGATTACAACTCCAAACTGGCGCTCAATAAACAGAATAATTTCAATTACGGAATACGAATCAACTCCGGTTTTGGATAAGTTGCTGCTACTGTCAAACGCTACTTGTTGCGCCAGAATATTTGTTCGCACAAAGTTTACAAGTGTTTCAGTAATGTCTTCTTTACTTATTAACATTTCGCAGCGAAAGTAAATTAAATTTGCCCTTCTTTAATAGCAATGCGCGAACAACAAGTCCTTAAAAAATTAGAACCCTTAGACCCTGAAAAGGATACGCTCGAAATTGTTCGGCTCATAGCCAACTATGATTTTGTATGGGATACAGCTCGTTCCTTAGAGTTTGCCTTGTTCCGGACCTTTGCAGTTCCATCAATCGGTAGATTATTAGCAGCTACCCATGAGTTTGAAAAGCGTCCTCAAAAGCGCTATGACGATACTGATTTAATTCTTAGTGAGATGATGGAACATGGTTACGACAGCGAGCGTGGCAGACAAGCCATCAGCCGAATGAACCGCATACATGGCCACTTTAAAATCACTAACGATGATTTTCTTTATGTGCTCAGCACCTTTGTTATTGAGCCATACCGCTGGAACCAACGTTTCGGATATCGTAAATCCGGACAAAAAGAATTAGATACTTCTTACATTTTTTGGCGCGAGGTAGGAGTAAGGATGAATATAAAAGATATTCCCACCAGCTTTTCAGAATTGAAAAAGTTTAACGAAGAATATGAGGCCAAACATTTTGGTTTTACTGAAGGCAGCCGCAAGGTTGCTGATTCAACGCTTAACCTTTTTATGGGTTGGTATCTGCCAAAGTTTATGTTTCCTGCTTTTAAATATGTGTTGTTTTGCTTTATGGATGATGCATTACTCAATGCGTTTCAGTATCCAAAACCTCCGGCTATATTAAAGATGTGTGTAAATGGAATAATGAAATTCAGAAATATTTTTACTCGTCTTATTCCTTTGCGTAAAAATCCTGTATTGCGCACAAAACGCGAACCGATTCTCAGTTATCCAAATGGATATGAAATTAAAAATCTGGGTGCTGAACCTGAAAAGGGAATAGGAGAGGAATGGCTGAGGAAAAAATGAAATGTATTAAAGAAAATATGTAATTTTAAACTAAAATAAAACAATTCAAATGAAAAACCTATTATCCCTTACTACCCTTGCCTTTTTCATTATTCTGTTTAGTGGTTGCCCTTACAGTGCCGAAGTTGCCATTGATCAGCCTTCCATTAAAATTGACGAAAAGCTGCTTGGTAAATGGGAAAGCAAATCGTCATCAGACTATACCTATATAGTAACTAAACTGGATGATAAAATTTACGTCTTTGAGAAGAAAAGCGCTAGTTCAGGCGATGTTACTACTTATAACGGATTTTTATCCGATATAGGAGGAACTCGATTTATGAACATTTATGAACCTGGTAGTGAAACCCCAACCTACTATTTCTATAAAGTTGAAGTATCGGGGAGCGGAGTAAAAACAACTTTAACACCCGTTACCGAAAATATTGACGAAAAATTTACGACTTCAAACGAACTGAAAGATTTCTTTAAAAAGAATATGGTTAACAGCTACTTCTTTGAAAAAGACACTGACGAATATATAAAGGCAGACTAAGAAGTCATCTCCGATAACTCCAGCCAGCGGTTGGTTTTGCTGTCAATAGCCTCAATGGTCTCGGTCAGTTCTGCCGAAACTTTCATCAACTCATCATTATCGGTAATACCAGAGTTTAGTTTTTCAACTAAAGTTTCTTTCTTTTTCTCTAATTCGGGCAGTTCTTTTTCAAGTAATGAGAATTCCCATTTCTCGTTAAAGCCCATGCGCTGCTTTTCTTTGGGCTTTACTTTCTCAACAGGTTTTTCGGCTGCTTTTTCAGCCAACTTTTCTTCCTTTAAGATTACCTGAGGTGGTTTAATAAGTGCTTTCTGCGGTGCCAGTTTTTTTGCTTCTACTTCTTCACGGTATTGTGAGTAGTTACCATTGAAATCTCTAACAATTCCATCGCCTTCAAAAACAAAGGTGTGGTGGGTAAGTTTATCCATAAAGTAGCGGTCGTGCGAAACCACAATCAGACAGCCCATAAATTGCTCCAGAAAATCCTCCAAAACCTGAAGGGTCATAATATCCAAATCATTAGTAGGCTCATCCAGAATAAGGAAGTTGGGATTTTTAATCAAAATAGTAAGTAAATACAGTCTGCGTTTTTCACCACCGCTAAGTTTTGAAACAGGTGTAAAGTGCGATGAACTTGGGAAGAGAAATTTTTCAAGCAACTGTGATGCGCTCATGGTTTTACCCTTTGCCAGCGGAATATGGTCACCAATTTCTTTGATGACTTCAATCATACGCAAATCTTCTTTCAGTTTCATCCCATCCTGCGTGTAGTAGCCGAACGAAACCGTTTCGCCAACAATAACTTTACCCGTGTCGGGCTGTTCTTTGCCTGTAATAATATTCAGGAAGGTACTTTTACCAACCCCATTCTTACCAATGATACTCAGCTTCTCGCCCTGGCGGAATTTGTAGCTGAAATCTTTCAACACGGTTTTATCGCCAAATGCTTTGTTGATGTGATAGAGTTCAAGGATTTTTCCACCTAAGCGCTCTAACTTTATTTCCAGTTCAAGTTTTTCGTCTTTCTTTTTCTTGCCCGTTTGTTCCGTCAGATCATGGAAAGCATCTACGCGCGATTTTGATTTTGTTCCGCGTGCTCTCGGTTGTTTGCGAATCCATTCAAGCTCTTTTTTCAAAAACTGACGGGCACGGTCTTTATTAGTGCTGTCGTTTTCTTCGCGGGCTTCTTTCTTCTCCAGAAAGTAAGAGTAATTTCCTTTATATCGGTAAATAGTTCCACCATCCAATTCCATTATTTCGTTGCAGACTACTTCCAGAAACCAGCGGTCGTGCGTAACCATAAAGAGGGTAATGTTTTCTTTACTCAGATAGTCTTCCAGCCACTCAATCATTTCAATATCCAAGTGGTTGGTAGGCTCATCCATTATAAGTAAATCCGGTTCTTCAACTAATAGCTTTACAAGGGCGATTCTCTTTTTTTGTCCTCCTGAAAGCTGATCTACTTTTTGTTCAAGATTGGTAATTTTAAATACCGATAAAATCTGGTGAACGCGTTGTTCATAATCCCATGCCTGAAGGCTGTCCATTCGGTCAAAAGCGGCTTGTAATTCTTTTTCCTTTTCAGGATGGTTAAGTGCAATCTCGTATTCTTTAACTGCATTCATTACATCACCGGAAGAATCCAACACGGCTTCAATAACAGTTTTGTTGGGATCAAAAATGGGTTGCTGGTCAAGAAAGCCTACTTTGGTGTCTTTACGCAAAATGCAGTTGCCGCTGTCGGCTGTTTCTTTACCTGCAATAATCCGCAACAATGTTGATTTGCCTGTTCCGTTTTTGGCTACAAAGGCGACTTTCTGTCCCTTCTCCAGCCCGAAACTGATGTTGCTGAACAACACCTTTTCGGTGTATGATTTACTAAGGTTTTCAATGGAAAGAAGGTTCACGATTATTTTTTTTGAGGGCGCAAAGCTAACAATAAACAGGGCTTTTCTTCAATTAACAGAATGGTAATCTTGTTACAATATGTTTTCTTATACATTTGCAGCCTAATTCAAAAAAATAAACATGAAAAAGATTTTACTATCAGCATTTTTAATCCCTGCATCACTTTCAGTTTTTGCCCAAAATGGTATTGTTGCCTGCAACGAACTGTTCTTTTCAGAATATGTGGAAGGAAGTTTTAATAACAAAGCACTTGAAATTTATAACCCTACAGGTTCAGCCATTTCATTAGATGGTATTTACCGCATTGTGCGTTGGGATAATGGTTCTACAACTTCTGATTTAGATATACGTTACGTGCAACCACTAACAGGAAGTGTACCGGCTTATGAAACGTATGTGGCTTTTCTTGATAAAAGAAATCCTAATGCAACAGGTGCAGATACCATTCTTTTTTCAGACCTTCTTACTTTAGCTAACTCTGTTAACGGAGCATTTTATTCACCGGTTTATGATAGTGATCCGGCACTTCCAAATACACAAGGCAGCAACTGTCTTTCATTTAATGGAGATGATGCTTTCTCA
>CANJWH010000018.1 GCA_947478465.1 Bacteroidota bacterium | reverse complement strand
TAGGAGAGGCTCACATCAATGCAACTTTCAACAACATCATTATTTCTTTGACCAACAAAAACGGTGAAGTTATTTCATGGAGTTCAGCAGGTAAAATGGGTTTCCGTGGTTCAAAAAAGAACACGCCTTATGCAGCACAACTTGCATCAGCAGATTGCGCGAAAGTAGCTTTCGACAATGGTCTGAGAAAAGTGAAAGTATTTGTTAAAGGACCAGGTGGAGGAAGAGAGTCTGCTATCCGCAGTCTTACAACTTCAGGTATTGAAGTAACTGAAATTGTTGACGTAACACCCGTTCCGCATAACGGTTGCCGTCCACCAAAAAGAAGAAGAATTTAAGAAAAGGTACCCGATAATCGGTTATCAGTAAATCACAACAGTAGTAAATAACAAAATCACTAAATAAAACATGGCACGTTACACAGGTCCCAAAAGCAGAATAGCACGTAAATTCGGAGAGCCAATCTTCGGACCAGATAAAGCTTTTGAGAAAAAGAACTATCCCCCGGGGATGCACGGACTTACTAAAAAAAGAAAGAAAGTAAGCGAGTACGGAACTCAGTTATCTGAGAAACAGAAAGCAAAATATACTTACGGTATCCTTGAGAGACAATTTGCTAAAACATTCGTTGCGGCTCAACGCAAACATGGTGTAACAGGTGAAAACCTTTTGCAGTTGGTTGAAGCTCGCTTAGATAACGTAGTTTACCGTTTAGGAATTGCTCCTACACGCAGAGGTGCTAAACAATTAGTAGCTCACCGTCACATTACTGTGAATGGTCAGGTGCTGAACATTTGCTCTTATTCACTAAAGCCTGGTGATAAAGTAGGAGTTCGTGAGCGTTCAAAAACATTAGAAGTTATAACAACCTCAGTAGGAAAAAGAAATTCTGAATTCCCTTGGTTAGAGTGGAATTTTGAAACATTGACAGGAACATTTGTTTCTTATCCTGAACGTTCTGCTATTCCTGAAAATATTAAAGAACAACTTATTGTCGAGTTGTACTCTAAATAGTAATTAGCTGCATTAGGCAGGCAAAAATTAATAACGTAAATCACTAATTCACAAATATAAAATATGTCAATACTAAACTTTCAAAAACCAGATAAAGTTGTAATGCTTACCTCTACCGACAAAGTTGGAGAGTTTGAATTTCGCCCTCTGGAACCAGGTTACGGAATTACAATCGGAAATTCATTGAGAAGAATATTGCTGAATTCATTGGAAGGATACGCTATCACTTCAATAAAAATAGATAAAGTTGACCACGAATTTTCTACCATTAAAGGTGTTGTAGAAGACGTTACCGAAATTATCCTGAACCTTAAACAGGTTCGTTTTAAAAAGCAGATTGACAACGTTAGCGATGAGCGTGTAGTTGTTAAATACAGCGGAAAAAATGCATTCACTGCTGGTGATATCGGAAAAAGCCTTTCAAGTTTTCAGGTTTTAAATCCTGATTTGGTAATTTGCCATACAGAGCCTAATGTTGAAATAAAAATGGAGTTGATTATTGACAAAGGTCGCGGTTATGTTCCTGCAGAAGAAAATAAAGCTGGTAATGCACCTGTCGGAACTATTGCAATTGATGCAATCTTCACACCAATCAAAAATGTAAAATACAACGTTGAGAACTATCGTGTGGAGCAAAAAACTGACTATGAAAAATTAGTGATGGAGATTGAAACAGATGGTTCAATTCATCCTAAAGATTCATTAAAAGAAGCTGCACGTATTCTTATTCAGCACTTCATTCTTTTCTCTGACGAGAAAATGACTTTTGATGTTGAAGAAAAATCTTCTACTGAAGAGTTTGATGAGAATTCACTGCACATGCGTCAGTTGTTAAAAACAAAATTGGTTGATCTGGATTTGTCAGTGCGTGCATTGAATTGCCTGAAAGCAGCTGATGTGGAAACATTGGGTGACCTTGTTTCTTATAACCGCAACGATTTGTTGAAGTTCCGCAACTTTGGTAAAAAATCATTGACAGAGTTAGATGACTTAGTGGCTTCTAAAAATCTCCACTTCGGAATGAATCTGGCGAAATATAAATTAGATAAAGACTAAAAAACAATTGCCAATTTAAATTGTCAATTATATAATTATTAGAAATGAGACACGGAAAGAAATTCAATCACTTAGGAAGAAAAACAGGACATCGCAGAGCAATGCTTAGCAACATGGCCACATCTCTTATTCTCCACAAAAGAATTAACACAACTTTGGCTAAGGCGAAAGCATTGAAGTTGTATGTTGAGCCATTAATTACTAAATCTAAAACAGATTCAACTCACTCACGTAGACAAGTATTCAGCTATTTGCAAGACAAGGAAGCAGTAGTTCAGTTGTTCCGCGATGTAGCAGTTAAGGTTGCTTCACGTCCGGGCGGATACACTCGTATCATCAAAACTGGAAATCGTTTGGGTGATAATGCTGAAATGTGTTTAATTGAATTGGTTGATTATAACGAGATATACACAGGAAGCGGTAAAGCGGAGGTGAAACCAAAAACAACACGCAGAAGCCGTAAACCAGCTGCTAAAAAAACAGCTGATGCAACATCTGAGGGTGCAGCAACAGATGCTCCGGCAGCAGAAGCTAAACCAAAAGCTAAAAAAGCAGCCGCTCCTAAAAAGAAGAAAGCTGAAGGAGACGATAAAGGAGAGTAATTAACAAATGTTCAAAACTCTTGAAAAGGATAAAGCACAAAACGCTTTATCCTTTTTTTATATTTGCCCAACTCTAACCAATGAAATATATCCCCAAAAAAGAAGCCGTACTTTTACTTGAAGACGGCACTGTTTTTAAAGGCAAAGCAGCTGGAAAAACAGGAACTACAACCGGTGAAATTTGCTTCAATACCGGTATGACAGGCTATCAGGAAATCTTTACTGACCCCAGTTACTTTGGACAAATTATGCTTAGCACAAATGTTCATATTGGTAACTATGGTGTACACCTGGATGAAGTAGAATCAGACAGGATGAAAATATCAGGACTGGTGTGCAAATATTTCTCAACGCAATATTCCCGCCCCGATGGTTATGCTTCGCTGGATGAATATTTTGCTTTGCAAAACATGGTAGCTATTTCTGATGTTGATACCCGAGCTATAGTTCGCCACATCAGAGATAAGGGCGCAATGAATGCAATAATCTCTTCTGAAAGCACCGATATAGAATTTCTGAAAAAAGAATTGGCTAAAGTGCCTTCAATGGCAGGACTGGAGTTGTCATCTAAAGTAAGCACAAAAACTGCCTATACTGCCGGAGATGAAAATGCAACTTTTCGTGTTGCACTGCTGGATTTAGGTGTAAAGAAAAATATTGTACGCTGTCTAACCGACCGAGATTGCTACGTAAAAATTTTTCCAATGAATTCAACCTTGAATGAGTTATTGGAATTCTCGCCTGATGGATTTATGATTTCAAATGGTCCAGGTGATCCTGGCGTAATGCATGATACGGTAAAATTAGTTTCAGCAATTCTTAATACAGGAATTCCTGTTTTTGGAATTTGTCTGGGACATCAGATAATTGCTGAGTGTAATGGAGTGCGCACCTATAAAATGCACAATGGACATAGAGGAATTAATCATCCTGTTAAAAATCTTATTTCAGGAAAATGCGAAGTAACTTCTCAAAACCATGGATTTGGTGTAGTAGAGGAAGATGTGCGCAAAAATCCTGATCTGGAAGTAACTCATGTTAATCTGAATGATAATACTATTGAAGGAATTAGAATGAAATCTAAAAAAGTTTTCACAGTTCAGTATCACCCCGAAGCTTCACCCGGACCTCACGATGCCCGTTATTTGTTTGATGATTTTATAAGTAACATTAAAGAGTTTAAAACTACAGAAGTAAATATTCAATAATGAGCACAATAGCCAGCATAAAAGCCCGTCAGATCTTAGATTCAAGAGGAAACCCAACCATTGAAGTTGATGTAATGTCAGATAGTGGAATTCTTGGCCGTGCAGCTGTACCTTCGGGTGCATCAACAGGTAAGCACGAAGCAGTTGAATTACGTGATGGCGACAAAAATATTTACTTAGGTAAAGGCGTATTGAAAGCGGTTAACAATGTTAATACCACGCTGAATGCAGCATTAAAAGGTATTGATATTTTTGACCAATCAGTTATTGACAAAAAAATGCTGGAACTGGATGGCACAGAAAATAAAGCCAATCTTGGAGCAAATGCACTATTAGGTGTTTCACTTGCTGCGGCCCGCACAGCAGCACAATTGAAAGGTCAGCCGCTTTACCGTTATGTTGGTGGGGCAGATGCAAACCTATTGCCTATACCATTGATGAATATTCTTAACGGTGGTTCACATGCAGATAATAGTATAGACTTTCAGGAGTTTATGATTGTACCGGTAGGAGCAGAGCGTTTCAGTGATGCACTTCGCATGGGTGTTGAAGTTTTTCATCATCTGAAAAATGTTTTAAAATCTTCAAAACATTCAACAAATGTAGGTGATGAAGGTGGTTTTGCACCCAATCTAAAGTCAAACGAAGAAGCTATTAATGTGGTATTGCAGGCAATTGAAAAAGCCGGCTATAAACCAGGAGTAGATATTTTTATTGCAATGGATGCTGCTACTTCTGAGTTTTATGATTCAGAAACTAAAATGTATCATTTCAAAAAATCAACAGGAGACAAATTGACTTCATCGCAGATGGTTAGTTTCTGGAAAGACTGGTGCTCTAAATATCCGATTATTTCTATCGAAGATGGTTTAGATGAAGACGATTGGGCTGGCTGGAAAGAGTTGACAACAACACTTGGAGATAAAGTTCAATTAGTAGGTGATGATCTTTTTGTAACAAACGTAAAACGCCTGAAACGCGGAATTGATGAGGGAATTGCTAATTCAATTCTTGTAAAAGTAAACCAGATTGGAACACTCACCGAAACTATTGATGCTGTGAAAATGGCAGATAATAATGGTTATACATCCATCATGAGCCATCGCTCAGGTGAAACAGAAGATACTACCATTGCCGATCTTGCAGTTGCGCTGAAAACAGGGCAAATAAAAACAGGTTCCGCATCACGCAGCGACCGGATTGCTAAGTACAATCAATTGTTGCGCATTGAAGAAGAATTGGGCAATTCTGCACGTTTCTTAGGAAAAGATTTCAAATTTCTGAAAGGGAGATAATCTTCTATAACATTACAAGAGCTAGGGCAATCCCTGATACTATAGCCACTGATTTAATTAAATTGAATCGGTGATTATCGGTGGATTCAAATAAAATAGTTGTTGAAACGTGAAGAAAAATTCCAACTACAATTGCAAGCAATGAATTATAAAAATCAGTTAGATTTCCGGTAAAAAAATTACCTGCAATACTTCCTGCAAGTAAACCAAGGGGGGCTGTTAGTGCAAATAAGACAAGGTAAGCAATAGCAGTGTTTTTACTCAATCCGGATTTGAGCAACATAGTAACCAATACAAACGAAATCGGGATATTGTGCAGAATAATACCAATCAGCAAACTATTATTTGCAAGGTTAAATTCTTCAGAGTTTGTGTTGGCAGCTAACGGCATTCCTTCTAAAAATGTATGGATGCAAAGCCCTGTAATAATAGCAAGCGGGAAGGCATTCTTTCCTTTATCATGATGGTGGAAATGTCCGTGTTCTATTCCTTCTGAAATAAATTCAAGAATTAGTTGCAGCACAAAACCAGCAAGAATAAAAACACCAATGTAATGATTGCCACCCGAATAAATTTCAGGTAAAAGATGCAAAACACTTATGGATAGGAGGTAAGCCCCACTGAAAGAAAGCAGAATTTTATTAAGGTTTTGCTTTATGTTTTGCAAAAGAATAACCGTCATTCCGCTTAACAGAACAGGAAGAAAGAGAAGTATACTGGTTATTAAAAGCAACGTTGTTATTTTATTTTTTTACAGTAATAATAAGCCTTGGCGAAGTTTCATAATTAAATTCATTCAATGAATAATCACCCCACACATTTAGTATTTTAAAGCCTGTTAACGCAAACCATTTCTGAAAGTTTTCTGATTGCAAAAGTTGAACCTTCTCCATAAAATGTTCTGTTTTTTCGCCTTTTCGCACTTCAATATCTTTAATAATATAACCATCCTTTACCTGACGACTGATGTGAAATTCCGTATCGTCTGCCGTTACAATTTCTGCTGCAATTAACTCGCGTTCAACTTTTGCAGCATTAAAAAAGTCAATTACAAAAACACCACCCGGTTTTAATGAATCATAAACCGATTGCAGCGTTTTTAAATTATCGTTTTCATCTTCAAAGTACCCGAAACTTGTGAATAGATTCAGAATGCAGTCGTAATAATTTGACCAATACAATTCACGCATGTCATGTACAAAAAATGCCAGTGTATCGTTCTCTGTCTGTTTTGCAATATTGATACTTTCTTCTGATAAATCAATTCCTGTAACATCGTACCCTAAACTATTCAGGTGAATGGCATGACGACCTTTGCCACAGGCAAGGTCAAGGATTTTAGAACCTTTTTTAAGGTCTAATCTTTTAATAAGATTATCAATGAAAAACTGCGCCTCTTCTTCGTTACGGTTCTTGTAAAGTAAGTGGTAGTAAGGAGAATCAAACCATTTCTCAAACCAGCATGGTTCTTTGGCGGGCATTTCATTTTCTTCCATGGCGCAAAAGTATGAAGTATTACTTCAGAAAATCCAGAATATATTTATTCACCAGTGCAGGATATTCATTCTGCACCCAATGGCTACAATTACTGATGTATTTTATTTCAAAAGGTGACTTGAAATATTTTTCCATATTGTAAGTAAGTTCTTTGCCAAGTGCTTTATCATTTTCGCCCCAAATGATTAAGGTAGGAACGGAAACTTTTTTTTTCTCTTTTTTGTTGTCTTCTTTCCAACTGCGGAAAGCTGCACGGTACCAGTTTAGTCCTCCGCGCATTGCGCCTTTTTTTCTGAATGCTTTTACGTATTCTTCAATCACATCATCTGGAAATTGCGCTTTGTTATATGCCCATCCGCGAAATGATTTTGTAAGTGTTTTGCGCAGGGTAAGTTTCATAAACAACTCGGGCAGCAAAGGGATTTGAAAGAAAAACATATAGCTGCTTCTCTTGCGTTGTTTTGGATTTGTCATCAGATTCTTCTTCATCACCGAGGGATGTGGTGAGTTAAGGATGATGAGTTTATTCAGCTTCTCCGGATAATTCATGCCAAGTTCGTAACCAACAGAACCACCCCAGTCATGAGCAATAATAGTTGCTTTTTTGTGGCCTGTTTTTTCAATAAGTTCAACAATGTCTTTAGTGACCGTTTCTATTTTGTATGCACCTACACTTGCCGGTTTATCCGATTCATTAAAACCACGCAAATCTGGTGCAACCACATGAAAATATTTTGCCAGTTCGGGAATTTGTTTGCGCCAGCAATACCAAAATTCCGGCCAGCCGTGTAGTAAAATTACAAGTTCGCCTTTGCCTTGTTCTACATAGTGAAGGCGAATGCCGTTAACGTTGGCAAATTTGTGTTCCAGGGTTTCTGACATCTGATAAATATTTAACTACAAATAAAGCAAAGAATTTCTGATTAGTTTTGCGGCACAAAATATAACCATGTCCGAAATTTTTACAACAGCTGCATTAGTAAGTCTTCTTACATTAACTTTCCTTGAAATAGTTCTGGGAATTGATAATATAATTTTCATTTCCATTGTTGCCGGAAAGCTTCCGAAAAGCCAGCAGAAAAGAGCAAGAACAATTGGTCTGCTGCTTGCATTAGTCATGCGTGTTGGTTTGCTGGCCGGAATTTCATGGCTTGCAAGTGCAAGTGAAGCATTGTTTACTTTGCCTTTCAGTTTCTTGTCTCAAGAGGCTAATGAAATCAGTATCCGCGATTTGATTTTATTTATTGGAGGTTTATTTCTGATGAGTAAAAGTACAACTGAAATACATGGAAAAATTGAAGGTGAAAAAGAGAAAGCTGTCAAAAAAACAAAACCGCTTACCATTAATTCGGCAATAACTCAGATTGTATTATTGGATGTTGTTTTTTCGTTTGATTCAATTCTTACTGCAGTTGGATTGACACAGCACCTTGAAATTATGATTGCAGCTGTAATTATTGCTATGTTGATTATGCTTGCTTTCTCTGAAAACGTGAGCAATTTTGTGAATAATCATCCAACCGTAAAAATGCTTGCATTATCGTTTCTGCTAATGATAGGTATGTTGTTAGTATTGGATGCATTTCAGGTTGAAGTGCCTAAAGGCTATGTTTATTTTTCAATTGCGTTTGCTTTGTTTGTTGAGATGCTGAATCTCAGAATGCGAAAAAAGTCAGAATGATTTTTTTTATCAAAGAGAAACAAAATTTCAAAAAAGGTTTTCCCGTATTCCTTTGTTTCCTTTTTGTCTTAGTTGTTTTTCTTAGCTCGTGTAATAACTCAGAGCAGCCAACCTTTACTAACAGAATTGCTTCAATCGTTTACAAAAATTGTACACCCTGTCACCGTTCAGGCGAGGCAGGTGGCTATTCATTTGTTACCTACGAAGAGATTTCAAAGCATGCCGACCTTATTGCTGCTGTAACCAAAGATGGCTATATGCCACCATGGCCTGCAGATACAGCCTATTCGCGTTTTTGCGATGAGTTTGTTTTAACCCAAAGTGAATTACAAGCATTGCAGCTTTGGGCTGAGAGTGGTGCGCCACTTGGTGATGAAAATAATATTCCAAAATCCCCTGAATTTTTTGTTGATTCTATTCACGAAAAACCAGACTTGATTTTAAAAATGACTAAATCTTTTTTCATCAAAGGTGATAATGCAGACAAATTTATGATTGCAAAATTGCCCTATGAAATTGCGCATGATACTTTTATCCGCGCCATTGAGTTTGTTCCCGGAAATCGCAAGTTGTTACACCATATGAACGGGCACCTGGTTTCGTATCCTGAAGGCAAAAAGAAAAATGTTTCGGATGGGGAGCATTTGGTTGAGATGAATATGGATACCGATCAGATTTTGATTTATCAGCGACTTGGCTTGCAAAATGATGATGGCACATTCCCTGCCCTTACACCTTCTGTTATTAATTATCTTCCCGGGGTTATAAGCACTGTTTATCCGGAGGGTATTGGCGGCTATCGTATGAGTAAAAAAGGGGCTTTTCTTTTAAAGGATTTGCATTACGGCCCAACGCCTGTAAGTGATTCAGATCAAAGTGTTATTAAAGTTTATTTTGGAAACAAACCACCCAAACGCCCCACAAACGAATTGATATTGGGAACACTTGGTGTTTCAGAAGTTCTACCTCCTCTTCAAATTCCGCCTGATGAAGTAAGCTCATTTTCAACAGAAATTACTACCACAGAAAAAATATCATTGCTTACTGTTAATCCTCATTTACACCTGTTGGGCAAGTCTTTTAAAGGCTATGCTATTAAACCAAATGGCGATACCATTCCACTTGTAAGAATCAATAAATGGGATTTTCGCTGGCAGTATTTTTATACCTATAAAAAGCCGGTTATTATTCCTAAAGGTTCGCGCATTTGTGCCGAAGCTGTTTTTGATAATACAACTTCAAATCCTAACAATCCATTTTCACCGCCACGTCAGGTGGGCGAACGCAATACAAGTATGCGCACTACCGATGAGATGTTTCAATTTATCATCACATTTTTACCCTATCGAAGAGGCGATGAGAATATTAGTCTTGAACATTAAAAACAATTTAGACTTGTATAAAATAGCCTAAACATTTCTCCGAGACCTTTGTTTTCATCTCTAAATTTACCGGCAAATAATAAAACTATATTCGCAGTCGGTTAAAAAAAATCAGTCACAAATTTCTAAATCACAAACATTATGGATAGTATAGGTGATGTAATATATGTAATAGCAATTGTAGGTTACATTATTTACAGTTTTGTTTCGGGTGCAAAAAAGGCAAAGAGCAAAGGCAAAACTGTTGACGAAACAACAGCGCGTCCTGATGCCGAGCCAGACATCAGAAAAATGCTGGAAGAGATGCTTGGGAAAACTGAACAAACAAAACCTGCTCCTGTTTATGAAAACACTAAGCCAACCATACAACCTGTTTACGAAACACAGGAAGGTCAAAGTCAGGAAGGTAAGGCCATGAATCCGGTTGATAATTATGAATTTGGAAAGTACAAGACTTTAGAGGATGCTGTTGATGAAGAAGCTGAAGCATCAAAATACGAACAATTTAACTCGATAAATTACTCAGAACAAACCGCTGCACACAGCATAGCTGAAAAAGAAGGAATAAAAGAAGTGCCATATACAGAAGAAGTCAAAGAAACGTCACCTGTTTTTAAAGATTTTGATATTGAAAAGGCCATTATTTACAGTGAGATATTAAAGCGCCCTGCTTGGGCTGTGTAGGGTGCTTTAACATTTGTTAACAAAAAATTCACAAATTTTGGCTTTGAAAACTAAAAAACATACTTTTAGCCCCCCTAAAAAAAAGGATAAACCCTCATTAAAATAACATCAGGCACATGCAGAAAAAATTACTTTCACTGGCGTTGACCCTTCTTGTTTTTGGTTTTGCAGCCACTGCGCAAATCGGAACAGGAACACTAAAAGGTAAAGTTACAGACGATAAAGGCGAGCCTCTTCCATTCGCCAACGTAGTAGTTGAACTTAACGGAACGCTGGTTACCGGAACCCTTACTGATTTTGATGGTAACTATACTATCAAACCTATTTCTCCGGGAAGATTTACTGTTAAAGTTTCAATGGTAGGTTATTCAACCTCGCAGGTAAATAATGTGCAGGTAAGCGATAGTAAAATCACTTTCCAGGATTTTAAAATAACCCTGGGGGTTCAACTTGGAACTGCAACTGTTGTTGAATACGAAGTGCCTCTTATCAAACAGGATGGTGGTTCTGAAACTACCATCACCTCTCAGGATATTGTAAAAATGCCTGGAAGAACAGCAGAGTCAGTAGCTACTACTGTTGCGGGTGTATATTCTCAGGATGGTGAAGTAGGGAGTATACGTGGTTCACGAGGTGAGGCAACCGATACTTATATTGATGGAGTTCGTGTGCGTGGTTCTTCTGCAATTCCTCAATCAGCTATTGAGCAGGTAACTGTAGTAACTGGTGGATTGCCTGCACAGTTTGGTGATGCAACAGGTGGTGTAATATCTATTACAACCAAAGGTCCTTCTCGTCAATTCTATGGTGGTGCTGAGTTAGTAACCTCTCAATACTTAGATAATTTTGGTTATAATCTGGGAGCCCTAAACCTTTCTGGTCCTTTGGTAATGATAAAAGACAAGCAGAATGAAGGTCAGAAAAAACCTTTGTTTGGTTTCTTTCTTTCGGCAGAGGGAACTTATCAGAAAGATCCTGATCCTTCGGCTATTGGAATTTATAAGACAAAGGATGAAGTACTTAAATACTTGGAACAAAATCCAATCCGTCCTTCTGGGTTAACAACTGGTGGTTCATACCAAAATTCAGCTTTTATTCATAAAAATGACCATCTTGAAAAAATTGCAGCTCGCCAGAACGTAGCGCGCAAAGACATGAATATTTCCGGTAAAATTGATTTGAGCACTTCGGGAACAACTAACCTTACTGTTGGTGGTTCAATGGCGCTTAATGAAAGTAAGATTTATGACTATGGGAATGCTTTGTTCAATACTGTAAACAATGGTCAGGTAATTAACAATACTATTCGTGCTTTCGGAAGATTTACCCAACGTTTTAATGCAAAAGAACCTAAAGAGGGTAAAAAGGGTGGGATCAGCAATGCATATTACACCATTCAGGTTGACTATACTAAAGTATTACAAACTGTTCAGGATCCTGATCACAAAGACAATTTGTTTGATTATGGTTACATAGGGAAATTTAAAACCTACACAGTGCCTACATATGGATTTGGTATTGATACTGCAACAGGTTTGTTCGGGCGAGTGTTAAATGGTTTTGCTGATACACTTGTTGAGTTCACTCCTTCAGATATCAACCCTACTACAGCTAATTATACTTCTCAGTTTTACGATCAAAATCCTAATGCTCAAAATAATTACGAAAATCTTTTTCAGATTGGAAACAAAGGTGGTTTGATTAATGGTCAATCACCAGGTAGCGTTTATGGATTATGGAATAACACAGGTTCTCAATATAATGGCTATTCAAAAACTGATAATACTTCTTTAAGGGTAACAGCTCTGGGTTCTGTGGATTTGAAAAACCATGCATTTACACTTGGTTTTGAATACGAGCAGAGAACAGACAGGTTTGTTGGATACTCACCAGTTGGATTATGGACTTTGGCCAGACAATTAACAAATTTCCATATTTCAGAAATTGATGTTACTAATCCACAACCAGTATTTGTAAACGGAGTATTTCAGGACACTATCAATTATCCTCGTTTATTTAACGGTGCTGACCAATCTTTCTTTGACTATAATCTTCGTCAGTCTCTTGGTTTACCAACCAACGGACTTGATTACATTGACCTTGACAGTTATTCTCCAAGTCAGATGAATATTAATTACTTCAGCGCAGATGAGTTGCTTAATAATGGTAACAATTATGTTTCTTATTATGGTTTTGACCATACCGGAAAAAAATTAACCGATAAGCCAAGCTTTGATGATTTTTTTACTGCTAAAGACGAATTCGGAAATTATAAAAGACAAATTGCCCCTTTTCAGCCTACTTACCTTGCTGGATATATTCAGGATAAATTTGCTTTCAAAGATCTTATCTTTAACGTAGGTGTTCGTGTTGACCGTTATGATGCTAATCAAAAAGTATTAAAAGATCAATTCTCATTGTTTGATACCAAAAAAGCAGGTGAGGTTTCTGAAATTGGTGGAAATAATGTTACCCATCCTACAAATATTGGTGATGATTATGTTGTTTATGTAAACGATATTAACAGCCCTACTGCAATTGTTGGATATCGCAGTGGCAGAACATGGTATAATGCAGATGGTGCTGTGATTACAGACCCAACTGTGTTAAGAACTGGTAGCGGAATTGCTCCTTATCTGGTAGATCCATCTGATAATATTGTAAGTTCTAAAGCATTTAAAGATTATCAGCCGCAGACCAATATTATGCCGCGTATCTCTTTCTCTTTCCCTATTTCGGAAGATGCTTTGTTCTTTGCTCACTATGATGTGTTGACTAAACGCCCGGTTTCAGGTAACAGGCTTGATCCTACTGATTATCTGTTTATTGAAAATCGTTCATCTTCTGTATTAAATAACCCAGATCTTAAACCTGAAAAAACTATTGATTATGAATTGGGTTTCCAACAAAAGTTAAACAGTAATTCAGCAATTAAATTCTCTGCATTTTACAGAGAGTTAAGAAATCTGATTCAGACACAAAGAATTCTTGAGGCTTATCCAAGAACCTACACAACCTATGGTAACCTTGACTTTGGAACAGTAAAAGGTCTTTCTTTAAGCTATGATTTGCGCAGAACAGGAAATATATGGATGCGCGCAAGTTATACTTTGCAGTTTGCTGATGGAACAGGTTCTAATGCTACTACAGGACTAAGTCTTGTAAACTCTGGTTTTGGTAACCTTAGAACTATTCAGCCATTGAATTTTGACCAACGCCATAACATTGTTGTTACGCTTGACTACCGCTTTAAATCAGGAAAAGAATATAACGGTCCGCGAATTGGCAAACTCAATATTTTTTCAAATACTGGTTTGAATATTATTGCCCGTGCAGGTTCAGGTACACCATATACTCGTTCTATACTTCCATCATTTGGAGGCGGAGGTACACGTATTGACGGATCATTAAACGGTTCACGTTTACCATGGCAGTTTAAAATTGATGCTCGTTTGGATAAAGATATTCCGCTTAATTTTGGTAAAAAAGAAGGCAAAAAGAAACCGGCTAACCTTACCATCTATTTGCAGGTTCAGAACATCCTTAATACTAAAAACATCATAAGTGTTTATCGTAAAACAGGTAACCCTAATGATGATGGATATCTTGCAGCAGCTCAGTTCCAAAACAATATTGCTTCACAAAATGATGAACAGAGTTTCCGCGATTTGTATGCTATTGCTATAAACAATCCTGATAATTACAGTCAGCCGCGCAGAATAAGATTAGGAATGATGTTTAACTTCTAAGCTATTAAACGAATAATTCAGATAAAATGATTAAAAAAGCAAATTCAATATTCGTAGTCGCAGTTTTTGCGCTTATGTTATTTTTCAGTAAAAGTTATGCTGAAAAAACTCATGGAGTGAATGATAACAGTGGCAAAACAAGTTCACCTCAATCGGTTTCAGCGGGTTGTGTTCCTCCTACAACAGGATTGGAATTATCATTGAATAATGTTAAAACTGTAATCTACACAGGTGCTGATAAATGGTGGGATTTAATTGGTAATGCGCGTTATGAAGTTCCTAAAGGTTCAGGAAAACACTCACTCTACTGCGGTTCACTTTGGATGGGCGGTGTGGATGTAAACAATCAATTAAAAGTTGCAGCTATACGTTTCCGTCAGGTAGGTAACGACTTCTGGCCAGGTCCGCTAACTACAGATGGAGCAGCTTCTATTGATGCTGATGTATGCGCGAAATATGATAGATTTTACAAAATTACAAGGTCAGAAGTAGATGAATTTGTTGGCTGGTATAGCTTAATGAATGACCCTGCACTTCAGGCTGAGTTGTTCCCCGGTTATACAATTCCATCTTCAATTCTTGATTGGCCTGCTCATGGTGATGTAACATTGGGTCAAGATTATTATTTAGCTCCGTTTTATGATTCTGACGGAAGTGGTGATTATAATCCTGAAACAGGAGGAGATTATCCTAAATATGATTTAATTGGAGATGTTGATTGTCGTACTACACGTGATATAAGATTATTTGGTGATGAAACCTTATGGTGGGTATTTAATGATAAAGGAAATATTCATACAGAAACAGGCGCTGATGCTATTGGTATGGAAATCCGTTCGCAAGCATTTGCCTTCGCGACCAACGATGAGATTAACAATATGACATTTTATAACTATGAGTTAATAAATCGTGGTTCATTTACTTTAACCAATACATATTTTGCTCAATGGGTTGATCCAGATTTAGGATACGCACAAGATGACTTTGTTGGGTGTGATGTAATGCGTGGATTGGGATATTGCTATAATGGAGTAGCAGTAGATGGTTCAGGAGGTCCGCAGCAATACGGAGCAAATCCTCCCGCTGTAGGTATTGACTTTTTTGAGGGACCATATCAGGATAATGATAATTTTGATAATGCCTATGGTATTGGGCCAAATGAAGCGCTTAATGGTTTAGGATACGGTGATGGGGTTATTGATAATGAACGTTATGGTATGAGGAGATTTATTTATCATAATAATGCCGGTGGAGGAGGTAACCCGGCACAAACTGACCCTTCAACAGGCACAGACCACTATAACTACCTTCGTGGTATCTGGCTTGATAATACTGTTATGTGCTATGGAGGAACAGGACACCCTTCAGGTGGTGGTAACTCAAGTGTTCCTGCTCAGTTTATGTTTCCTGGTGATACTGATCCTTTGGGTTGGGGAACTAATGGAAACGTGCAAGCTTCATGGACTGAAGAATCTTCAGGGAATGTGCCTTACGACAGACGTTTTATGCAATCAGCAGGACCGTTTACATTGGATCCGGGAGCAGTTAACGACATTACTGTAGGTGCTGTTTGGGCACGTGCTACTTCTGGCGGTGCTTATGCATCCGTTGAAAAATTAAGATTAGTAGATGACAAGGCACAGGCTTTATTCCAGAACTGCTTCAAAGTTTTGAACGGACCAGATGCACCGGACGTTTCTATTGTTGAATTAGATAAAGAATTAATTATTGCAATTTCAAATCGTCCTACTTCTAATAATTACAATGAAGGTTATGAAGAGATTGATCCATTTATTATAAGCCCTCCAGGAGAAACCTATGATAATGTATTCAGATTTGAAGGCTATCAGATATTTCAGGTTGCAGATGCTACCGTTAGTGTTGCAGACCTTCATGATCCTGATAAAGCTCGTTTAGTAGCTCAATGTGATGTTGAAAATTTTGATACACTTGGCAACCCTATTTCTCAATTAATCAATTTTGAATTCTCAGATGATTTGAGTTCTAACATTCCTACTGAGGAAGTGAATGGTGAAAACAAAGGTATTCGCCATACTTTTCAGATTTTAAATGATGAATTTGCGGCTGGTGACAGACGTTTGGTAAACCATAAAAAGTACTACTACATTGCAATTGCTTATGCTTATAATAATTATAAAAAATACGATCAGAGTGACCCTCTTCAATTGGATGGTCAGAAAAAACCTTACAAAGCCGGTCGTAAAAGTGTAACAGGAGCTATTAAGGTAAATACCGGAATTCCACACATTAATTCACCACAGGACGGTGGAACAATTTTGAATTCAGTTTATGGTACTGGTCCAAAATTGAAAAGAATTGAAGGAACAGGTAATGGCGGAAATGCCGCTGATTTAACACCTGAAACTGTTACAGAAATACTTGCAAACGGAAAAGCAGAAAACCCTGTTTATAATAACGGAAGAGGACCTGTGGCTATTAAAATCTACAATCCTTTGAATGTTCCGAATGCAAACTTTACTTTCAAAATGCTTGATACCACAGGTGGTACTTTAGATGATGCATACTGGTCACTGAAAAATGACGACAGTGGTGAAGAAGTTTTTGCAACATCCAACATTTCAGTAGAAAACGAGCAGATTATCCCTGATTGGGGAATGTCGGTTACTTTAAAGCAAGTACTTGAGCCGGATGATGATGAAACTAATGGAAACGAGTACATCGAATCTTCAGTTGATTTTACTAATTACAGACAAATCTGGCTAACTTCTGTTACTGATGCTGATGGTGCAAGTGCATTCAACTGGATACGTTCCGGAAGTACATCAGATGATGCAAACCCTGAGAATAATGACTATGGTGATAAAGGGCAATTCTATGAACAAGTAATTGGCGGAACATGGGCGCCTTATAAATTGGCTTCACAAGAAGATGGTGTTGCTTCACCTACCTGGAAAAAATTCAAAGTGCTAAACAAACTTGAAAATCTTCACAGTGTTGATGTTGTTCTTACTGCAGATAAATCAAAATGGACACGTTGCCCGGTTGTTGAAGTTGCAGATGATGGATTACCAACTATAGGTGGTTCGCGTAAAATGGATTTAAGACAAAGTCCATCGGTTAATCAGGATGGAAACCCTGACGGATCAGGAACACTTGGAATGGGTTGGTTTCCGGGTTATGCTGTAAATATTGAAACAGGTGAGAGGCTAAACATCATGTTTGGCGAAAACTCTTTCCTTGCACAGGACAGAGGAACAGATATGATATGGAATCCAACTTCTCATACCAGAGATTTTTTGAATACATATTTTGGAGGTGGTCATTATATCTATATCATGGGTCACAATGGCGATAGCGGAAACGATTCACCAGCATATGATGAAGGTGCCTGGATCTATCAGCGTTTAAGTAGTAATAATTATACTCCAAGTGATATTGATAAACGCAATGTTTACAAAGATGTAATGTGGGTAAGTATGCCGTTGGGTGTTGATGATAAAGCGTTGCTTGCTTGTGATGTTAGCTATAAAATTCGTGTAACCCGTCCATACAGGAAAGGCTTCAATAATGCTACATGGGAAGCAGGAAGTCCTCAAAACGGAAATCTTCCAATGTATACATTTAATACAGGAGATCTTTTTACAGTTAATGATGATTTAACTGCAGCAGAAGATGCGCTTAATTTGATAAATGTTGTACCTAATCCATACTATGCTTATTCAGGTTATGAAGTTAACCAGTTGTCATCAACTGTAAAAATTACAAACCTGCCACAAAAGTGTGTAGTGTCAATTTACACAGTTAATGGAACACTTATCAGACAATTTAAAAAGGATGAGCCCAAAACTTCAATTGATTGGGATTTGAAAAACACCACCGGTATTCCAATTGCCGGAGGAATTTACCTCATTCATATTAATGTTGATGGAGTGGGAGAGAAGGTGATTAAATTCTTCGGAGCACTGCGCCCTGTCGATCTTGACTCATTCTAATTTTATTAAGAAACAAAGAAGAAATATATCTATTTGCTATGAGAAAAAATTTCAAAGTATTTGGTGCAGCGGTTCTGACAGCAGTATTGCTTTTATGCTCAGCAACACTGTATGCAGGAAACGAGGATCGTGCCGGTCAGGCAGGAGCAACCGAATTGCTTATTAACCCTTGGGCACGCAGCACCGGTTGGGGAAGTGCCAATTCAGCTTCTGCACAAGGGCTTGAGGCAATGTATATGAATGTTGCAGGTGTTTCGTTTACCAGAAAAACAGAAATATTGTTTGCACACACTCGTTGGTTGGTAGGCAGCGGTACAAGTATTAATTCATTTGGTTTAACTCAAAAAGTGGGTGAAGCTGGTGTACTTGGTTTAGGAATTATGTCAATGGGTTTTGGAGATATTCCAGTAACTACAGTTGAACAACCCGAGGGAACAGGTAGTTTCTTTACACCGCGTTATATGAATATCGGATTGTCTTATGCAAAAACATTTTCAAACAGTATTCATGGAGGTATTGCGGTTAAAATTATTTCAGAGTCTATTGCAAACGCAAGTGCTCAGGGTTTTGCATTTGATGCAGGTATTCAATATGTAACGCGTCTTGGTAAAAAGGATAATCCGCTTACTAAAGACAATCTGGCGTTTGGAATTGCATTACGAAATGTTGGCCCACCATTGCATTTTTCTGGTGACGGATTCTCTGTTCGTGGAGTGGTTTCTTCAACAGGAGCTAGTTTAACAATGGAACAGCGTTCTGCAAAATTTGAAATGCCTTCGCTGCTAAATATTGGTATTACTTATCATTACCGTATGACAGAATCTCATCGTTTAAGCTTTGCTGGAACGTTTACATCTAATTCATTTTCTAAGGACCAATTTCGCGTTGGTTTAGAATACGGATTTAAACAATATCTTGCATTACGTGGAGGCTATGTGCATGAAAAAGGTCAGGGAAGTGCAGATGCTAATACTACAGCATTTACTGGTCCTTCAGCAGGAGCTACGTTGGAATTTCCTTTCGGAAAAGAAAAGAAAGGTTCGTTTGCAGTAGATTACTCATGGGTTGCAAGTAATCCTTTTCAGGGTAATCACAGCATAGGAGTTCGTATAGCACTGTAAATAATATTTTCTATATTTGCTCAAAGAATCCCGTTCAGCGGGATTCTTTGTTTTTTAAACATTACCATTAAATCAAATAAAATGTCTGCAGGAAATTATTTTACCCAGGAAGGATTAGATAAATTAAAAGTAGAATTAAACCAACTTGTTTCTGTTGAGCGCCCTTCTATTTCAAGGCAAATTGCCGAAGCACGTGATAAAGGAGACTTATCTGAGAACGCTGAATACGATGCGGCCAAAGAAGCGCAGGGATTATTAGAATTAAGAATTTCAAAGTTAGAAGATGTTATTCGCCATGCTAAATTGATTGACGAATCAAAATTAGATAACTCAAAGGTTTTGATACTTACTAAAGTAAAATTGAAGAATACCAAAACTGGAACTTCCGTAACTTATACGCTTGTTCCTGAAAATGAGGCTGACCTTAAATCAGGAAAAATATCAGTTGATTCTCCTATTTCAAAAGGTTTGCTTGGAAAAAGTCTTGGCGATAAAGCCCAGATAAAAGTTCCTTCAGGAATTATGGAGTTTGAGATAATGGAAATTTCAAGATAATGCCTACCATTTTTTCTCGCATCGTTGCAGGAGAAATTCCTTGTTATAAAATTGCAGAAAGCGCAGACTTTCTTGCTTTTCTAGACATTAGTCCGCTTGCAGTAGGGCACACGTTAGTTATTCCTAAAAAGGAAGTAGATTATATATTTGATATAGAAGATGAACTCTTTGCAGGTTTGATGCTGTTTTCAAAAAAAGTAGCCACAGCGGTTGAAAAAGCAATTCCTTGTCAGCGTATTGGTGTTGCGGTTATTGGGTTAGAAGTGCCTCATGCACATGTTCATTTAATTCCATTACGACATGTGAGTGATATCAACTTCTCCCGCCCTAAACTTCAACTCTCTGCTGATGAGTTAGAGGAAACAGCTAAGAAAATAAGAAATCAATTTGTAGCATAAAAAAAAGCCCCGTAAATTTTACGGTGCTTTTTTATTTACAGTCGGGCTTTAATAATTTATTGCTCTGTAAGACGTTTGAAATAATTAACAAATCCCATCATCTCACCCAGGTTTGAGATTTTTATTTTTCCCATCATAACAGCCATTTGCGGGTTGGTGCGGCCTAATTCCACATCTTCATAGTCCGTAGCTTTTGCACGAACTATGCATTTTGCTTCACCGTTCAGCCCGTCTTCAACAGTGCATATTCCGTCCATTACAATAGCAGTAAAATGTCCTCCGGTTTCGCCTTCAATCTCGAAGTGGAAACGGGTGTTTACGCCTACAGCTTTGTCGGCTTTAAAACGTTCAGGTAATGATTTAATAATTTCAGATGCTTTCTCCATTTTGTTTGATTTTTGATTGTTATTGTTCGTAGTTATTTGTTCTTTGTTTTTAGTTTCTTGTTCTTTGTTGTTTGTTACTAGGTTTGTTGCTTGTTGCGTATGGTTTTTAGATCCATATGCAGATTTGTACTGCACATCATCAATCACAATTTTGGCAAGAATCTCTTTCATGATTTCTGATGTTCCGCCAACAATGGTACCTACCCGTGCATCGCGATACATTCGGGCAATAGTATATTCTTCCATGTAGCCATAGCCGCCAAAACATTGCAGGCATTCGTCAGCCACTTTTTTGCCAAGTTCAGTTGCAAGTAGTTTTATCATGCTGCATTCTTTAACAGCCATTTCGCCTTTGCTGAAAAGCCATGCCGCCTGATAAACCAACTGACGTACAGCTTCTATCTCCGTTGCAAGGTCAACCAGTTTGTGTCTTAAAACCTGAAATTTTTTTATAGGTCTGCCGAATGCTTCTCGCTCTGCAATGTATTTTAATGTTATTTCAAGGCAATGTTGCGCACCTGAAACGCCACCAATTCCGGCAACCAGTCTTTCCAGCTGAAAGCTCTCCATAATGTAATAAAAGCCTTTGTTCTCTTCGCCTATCAGGTTACTCACGGGAACTTTGACATTGTCAAAAAACAGTTCGGCTGTATCACTGCTGTGCCATCCCATTTTTTTTAGCTTGTTGGTTTTAAATCCCGGAATATTCTGGTCAACCATAATCAGGCTGATACCGCTCATTCCCTGTTCGGGTGCGGTTTTGCAGGCAAGTGTTACAAAGTCGCCATAATAGCCATTGGTGATAAAAGTTTTTGAACCGTTGATGATGTACTCATCACCCACACGCACTGCAGTTGTTTTTATTGCTGCTACATCCGAGCCTGCATTGGGTTCAGAAATAGCCAGCGAGCCCCAAGCCTCACCGCTGATGGCTTTGGGTAAATATTTTTTCTTCAGTTCCGCGCTGCCGGCTTTTAGTAAATGTGCGGTAGCCATGTATTGGTGAACACCATGTGCAGCTGCAAAACCACCCATGGTGCTGCGTGCTGTCTCTTCCAGCAGAACTACGGTGTTAAAAAAGTCAGCGTTTGTTCCTCCGTATTCTTCCGGAAAATTAATTCCCAGAAAACCAAGGTCGCCCATCCGTTTCCAGATGGCTTTATCAATTTGTTGTTTTTCTTCCCACTCATTAGCACGCGGCACTACTTCCGTTTCTATAAACTGGCGCACGCTCTGGCGGAAAAGCTTGTGTTCTTCGGTGAAATATATTGAGGCCATTTTTCAGACTAATAATTGTCTATTGTCAAATGTAAAATTGTCTTTATTCTCCTAAAACAGATTTCACCACTTTGTAGTCAACTGCATTGGCAAGTTTTAGCAAAATGTCTTTGCTCTCAATATTGTTGCCATCTACTTTTATAACTCCTGCTCCTGCAATAACAGTAACGCTTCCTGATTTACGATTGCTGTCAAATCTTTCTACAGCCCTGAACTCACCAATTTTTATTGGAGAAGTCTTTTGTCCTTCCATTCCCGGCATTGAGTAGGCAGGCATTGGGTTTTCACTTGAAGCATTTGCATGTGCCATAGCAACTTCGTTTGCCCACATAGTGTTGTTAGTTATGGTAATGGTTATAGAAGGGTCACTTCCTGGCCCCCCCGGCATTTGTGCAGGAGGCATCATTCCTGCAGCTGGTGCAGCACCTGTTGAAGCAGCACCTGGAGTTGTTGCATTAGCAACAGCAGGTTCTGGCTTTTTCAGAGAAGGATTACTGTAGGTGCGCGTAGAACTTACTTCACCCTGTCCCATTGGCATTGGCATTCCCATTCCTGCAACACGCTCGGAAGGTGGATTTTGGTTCCAGCCTTCAATTGTTTTTGGCATGGCTACCACTAATTGATTGGTGAAAAGTTTTACCGTTTCTTCTTTTGCTTTTGCAATAGATACAAGTGCATCCTGGTATTTTTTTGCTTTCAGATTTTCGGTTGCTTTAGCAAGATTTTTTTCTGCTTCAGCGCTTTCATTTGTTTGAGAAAATGATGCTGAATAAACAAACAACATCGCGGCAAAAAGGATAAATTTTTTACTCATAATATTTTGTTTTTAATTAAAATATTCGTGAGAATAGTTCATGATATTTTTCTTTTAAAACTTTAAGGGCAGCGAAGATAAGGTTTTCAGCAAAAATCTACGATATATTTTACTTTTGCCTCATATTTGAATAAGATGGTAAACGAGCAAATAATTACAAAAGCAAAACAGTGGCTTAATCCTGCATATGACGAGCAAACGCGAAATCGTGTTAAGTGGCTGATTGATAATGATTCAAAGGAATTAGATGAGAGTTTTTATCGTGAACTTGAATTCGGAACAGGCGGTTTGCGCGGCATCATGGGTGTTGGCACCAACCGCATGAATGTTTATACTGTGGCAATGGCTACACAAGGCTTGTGCAATTACCTGAAAAAAACATATCCCGGTGAATTGTTGAAAGCTGCCATTGCTTATGATTCACGAAATAACAGCGCTTTGTTTGCCCGCAAAACCGCTGAAATATTTTCGGCAAATGGCTTTATGGTTTACCTCTTTGATGAGTTGCGCCCAACGCCTCAGTTGTCTTTTGCTATAAGGCATTTTGGCTGTCATACGGGTGTTGTAGTTACTGCTTCACACAATCCCAAAGAATATAATGGGTACAAAGTTTATTGGAACGATGGCGGACAATTGGTTGCTCCCCACGATAAAAATATAATTGCAGAAGTGCAGGCCATCAAAGGAATAGAAGATGTAAACTTTGATGGAATAGATAAGTTAATTCTTACAGTGAAGGAAGATATTGATGAAGCATATCTTTCTAAGATGAAACTTCTTTCGCTTTCTGCTGATGCAATAGAAAGACAAAGTGATTTAAAAATTGTATATACATCTTTACACGGAACAGGAATTACGCTTGCTCCGCGCTTGCTCAAAGAATATGGCTTCACCAATGTGCTTACTGTTGCAGAGCAGGATAAACCCGATGGCAATTTCCCAACCGTTCATTCACCCAATCCCGAAGAGCCTGCTGCACTTGCTTTGGCGCTGAAAATAGCAGAACAAGAAAGCGCTGATTTGGTAATGGGAACCGACCCGGATTCTGACCGTGTTGGAATTGCTGTAAAAGACAACAGCGATAAATTTATTTTACTCAACGGGAATCAAACAGGTTCGTTGTTGGTTTATTATTTATTGCGCAGATGGAAGGAGTTAGGAAAGTTAGATGGCAAGCAGTTTGTTGCCAAAACAATAGTTACTACATCACTAATTGAAAAAATTGCTTCCACCTATAAAGTAGATTGTTACAATGTGCTTACAGGTTTCAAGTTCATTGCCGAACTGATTAAAAACTTAGAAGGCAAAAAACAATTCATTGGTGGGGGAGAGGAGAGCTACGGCTATCTTGCAGGTGATTATGTTCGCGATAAAGATGCCATTCTTTCCTGTGCATTAATTGCTGAAATGACTGCCTGGGCAAAGGATAATGGTAAGACTTTGTATAATCTTTTGATTGATGTTTATCTTGAATTTGGTTTCTACAAAGAAGGTTTGCTATCACTTACCAAAAAAGGAAAAGACGGCTCGGAAGAAATCAGTCGCATGATGGAACAATTCCGCACTACACCACCGACAGAATTAGATGGCTCAAAAGTATTGCTTGTAAAAGATTACAAGAACAACACCATTAAAGATAGAGCAACCAACAGCATAACCGAAACAGGTTTGCCAAAATCTGATGTAATGCAGTTTGTGTGCGCCAACGAAACCATAGTAACCGTGCGCCCTTCAGGAACAGAACCTAAAATAAAATTCTATTTCAGCATTTGCGGCATCTTGAAAACCCGCGATGATTTTGAAAAAGAAAACACTGCATTGGATGCGAGGATAGAGGCGCTGAAAAAAGTATTTGCCTGATCAGTTGCAGGGCGCAAACGAAATTACCTGTAGATAAATTCCTGTTCTTCCTAACTGACCATTAAGCCAGTTTCTTTTTTTGTATTTAAAAGGAGAAGAATAGTTGGCAATAAGAAAGCGGTCTTTGTCTAAACGTTGAATGGATGGAAAGGCTGTATCACCTGCTCCCGGCAGGTTCATAACCCATTCCACTTTGCGGCTTTCTTTGTTAATTCTGTAAAGTGCAGTTGACTTTGGAGATAGTGAAAAGCCAACCCAATTGCGGATGCGTTGCTTTTTCATGGATAGTTTTCTGTTTGTTTTGCCAAAAGGTTTTTTACCCAATTGTTTGCGCGCTATCAGATAAAGCTCGTCTCCATGCCGAAACATTTTTGGCGACATATAACAATTCGGATCAGCGGTTTCAGGAAATTGCCAGTTACCTAAATCGTTTTTGTCTGCAAAAACTACATGCGAACCAAATCCTGTTTTGTCGCCATCTTCTAATCTGGTAAGCGCCCAAACGTTGCCACTTTTATCAAATTCAAATGCTGTTTCTGATACGCCACCAAAGTAAACTCTTGCGCTGTCGCCAACAGGATAAAAATCTTTTCCGTTTGTTGTTTGCTTAAACAAAAGAGAAACTTTGCTTTCACCTTTTAAAATGTAGTGCGAGCCTTCATAACTGGTCATATACGTTTTGCCATTTCGGTTCAATAAACTCCAGTGGACTTCGCCTTTATCCAACACATTTTCCGGACCTGTCCAGTTACCGTCACCACTTGAAGTGTAGTGACTTATAAATTCAGGTTCAAAGGCAGTCATTTTTGTTCCTGCGCCAAAGCAATAGAAATGCAGTTTGCCATCAATCGGAATTAAGAAAGGTTCTCTGAAATCTCTTCCAACAAAAAACTCCATTTCTTTTTTCCAGTTTGCTCCATCCGCAGTTGAGATAATATACATACCTGTTTTCTTTGAAGCAAAATGTGTAGGACCGGTCCGAAAAGCCACATACAATCGGTTGTTGAAAATACTGATGGAAATGTTGTTGTTTGATTTTTGTGGTTTCACTTCTTTAGGTAAATCAAGAGAAGGAATTAACCAATACGGTTCACTTAATTTTGGACAGTAGTTCGTATTGGTATTTATACTGTCGTCAAAAAATGCGGGGTCATCAGGGGCAACAGCATTTAAAGGAAGGTAGGAAGAAAGCACAGACTTCATTTCGTCAGGTGCTGCTGACTGAAATTTATTCAGCGGATTACAGGCAGAAAAAAAACTTGCTGCTGCAATCACCAGCAGTATGTTTATTCTTGAAATCATTTCGGAAACTGATTTGTAGTTGACAAATCAGCTTAGTTTTTCTATTGCCTCAGCAAGTGACAGCGCATATTGCTCACCACTGCTCATGTTTTTCAGAGCAACAATCCCCTTAGCTATTTCATCTTTGCCTGCTGTAATTACAAACGGAATTCTCTTTGCGTCTGCATAAGAAAACTGTTTCTTTAGTTTTGCAATATCCGGGTATAGCTCGGTATTGATGCCTGCTTCCCGTAGTTTTCTTGTAATTTGTAAAGCATAGTTTTCTTCTTCTTCACCAAAATTAACAACCAATACTTTGGTTGATGCAGAAGCTGAATCCGGAAACATTTTCAGTTCTTCCAGCACATCATAAATCCTGTCGGCACCAAATGAAATGCCTACACCTGAAACATCCGGCAAACCGAAAATGCCTGTTAAATCATCATATCTTCCGCCACCACAAATACTGCCGGTAAAGGTGCTCTTTGCCTCATTTACTTTTACTTCAATGATTGCTCCGGTATAGTAATTAAGTCCTCGGGCAAGGGTTATATCTAATTCAAGATTGACAGATTTACTGTCACCCTGAGCGTAGTCGAAGGGTTTTATTTTCTCAAAAATATTTTCTATTTCTTCAATTCCTTTTTTACCGATTTCAGAATCAGCAAGCACCCATTTTAACAACGCAAGTTTTTCAGTAGTGTTGCCTTTAAACGTAATAAGCGGCTGAAGTTTTATAAACGCAGTTTGTGAAATACCTTTCTCCTGCAATTCCTTATTTACGCCATCCACGCCAATCTTATCTAACTTATCAATGGCAACCGTGATGTCCACAATCTTTTCTTTTTCACCAATCACTTCAGCAATACCGCTTAGTATTTTACGGTTGTTGATTTTAATGGTAACACCAACTCCCAATTTTGAAAACACTTCATTAATAATTTCAATCAACTCCACTTCATTCAGTAAAGAGTTGCTGCCAATTACATCGGCATCACATTGATAAAACTCGCGGTAGCGTCCTTTCTGCGGACGGTCTGCGCGCCATACCGGTTGAATCTGGTAGCGTTTAAACGGGAATGTTATGTCATTGCGGTTCATCACAACATAACGCGCAAAGGGAACAGTTAAGTCGTATCGAAGTGCCTTACCTGAAATATTTGAAACCTTAAAATTCTCGTCTGAAATTTTGAATTGGTCAAATGGATTTCCCGAGTCAAGAATTCTGAAAATTAATCTGTCACCTTCTTCCCCGTATTTCCCCATCAGCGTTTCGGTATTTTCCATAGAAGGTGTTTCAATGGGTAAATAACCGTAGCGCTGGTAAACCGAACGTATGGTGTCAAAAATATAATTGCGTTTCACCATTTCTGCAGGTGAAAAATCGCGTGTGCCTTTTGGAATAGAGGGTTTCAATGTCTTTGGTTTGCGGACAAATATAATTAGTAATCGCGAACGTCATGCTGAACTTGTTTCAGCATCTCAATCAGATAGACCCTGAAACAAGTTCAGGGTGACGAATTACTTCTCTACTTTATAGACCTCAGTCCATGCGTTGCGCTCTTCAAAGCGCTCCAGTAACTTCAGTCGTTTAGTGGTTTTTAAAAATTCGTAGTTTTCTTTGTCTTCCACATTTGAGAAGATGGCATATTCTGTTTTGTCAGTAAAAACTCCGCTTACATCAGCAAATTTATTATCTTCGGTAACATATCCTGAATAAGGGTTTTCCATGTAACGCTCCATCAGAAAATAGCCGTAGAAGATTTTATCTTTCAGTTCTTTTTCTTCGCAGTAAGCAATTGCTTTCTCATGCGTTTCAATAGCATCGGCATAACCAAGATTGTGGTCTGAGTTGGTGCGTTTGTTTATTTCCTGCCACTGTAATCCTGCCACCACAACCAATACTACCCAGGGTACCCAGTTGAAATCAAATGCTTTGTTAATGCTGAATGCAAACAGCAATGAAAGCATGGGAATAAGCATCATGGTATAGCGGTCGGAATAAAAATTAAGGCTGCTGAAAATGAGGTAAACAAAGCAATGCAATAGCAGAACTAACACTGCCTTACTTTCGTTCTGATCCAGTGTTCTTCCGCTGAAAGGCACTACCAGCAAGGCAATAATGGTAGAGAACGTGAGCAGATTTCTTCCCTGATAAATAAAAACATAAGCAGCATAACGCTCCAGCTGATTTAAGATTTTTTCTGGTGTACTTGCAATTAAACCAATATGCTCCGGAAAAAAGAACCATCCCTGAATCATATTCTGATAAACAAAATATGCTACAAAAGGAATAAGCGGCAATGAAATGATGATGGAGTTGACAAAAAACTTCTTCCACTTTTTGCCATCACTTGAAAACAAAGCCTCCAGCAAAGTCCATAGAAGGAGTGTTGCAATAACGGTTAATCCTGATTCTTTGGTGAAGAGTGTTAAGATGCCTGCTAGTACGTAAAGTATGCGCTTGTTATCTAAGTAGAAATAAAAGGTAATGAGCGAAAACAATGCAAGCATAACTTCAGGAAGAAGCAAACCGCTTTGTGCTAAAAAAATTGGTTGCAGTGCTAATACAAATGCAGCAGTAAATCCGGCTTTGTCGCTGAGGAAAATCTTTTTGCCAAACAAATAAACAGCAACAAATAATAACACCGAAAGAAACAATGGAAAGATATGTCCAACGGTGGTTGATGTTCCGAATGCTGTCATCCAGGCTGCACCAAGAAAGTGGAATAATAAAGGATGCCCGCGCGAAAGTTCAGGAGGAAGTGCATCAGGTAAAATACCCAGCTTGGTTGCTTCCATCGTGCGGATGGCAGGACCATACACCCATGCTTCGTCCCAATAGTATGGCAGACTGAGGAACGGAATCTTAACTCCCACAAAAACAATTATCACCAGCAATAAACCGGTGAAGAAAGGATTGTTTTTTAGGTAGTCTACCATTCTGTTTCTGTTCGTCATGCTGAACTTGTTTCAGCATCTCAATGAAAGAGACCCTGAAACATCCCGATAGCTATCGGGACAGGGTGACGTTAATTATTTACACCACTAATTTTTTATAACGCAATCTGTGTGGTGTTGCATCACCCATGCGCTTCTTACGGTTTTCTTCGTATTCAGTGTAGCCGCCTTCAAAATAATATACTTCTGAGTTTCCTTCAAAGGCAAGGATGTGTGTACAGATACGGTCTAAGAACCAACGGTCGTGAGAGATAACCACCGCACAGCCTGCAAAACTTTCCAGACCTTCTTCCAATGCACGCAATGTATTTACGTCAATATCGTTGGTAGGCTCATCCAGCAGCAATACGTTGGCTTCCTGTTTCAAAGTCATGGCAAGGTGCAGACGATTTCGCTCACCGCCCGAAAGCACTTTTACTTTCTTTCCCTGGTCTTGTCCGTTAAAGTTGAAACGCGATACATACGCCCGTGAATTAAGACTGCGGTTACCCATTTCAATAATTTCGTTTCCGCCTGATATGGTTTCCCAAACAGTTTTCTCGGGGTCAATCTCTGCGTGTGCCTGATCAACGTAGGCAACCTTAACGGTTTCTCCAACTTTAAATTGTCCTTTGTCGGGCTTCTCCTGTCCCATAATTAAACGGAACAAGGTTGTTTTACCCGCACCGTTGGGACCAATGATTCCAACAATTCCTGCAGGAGGTAATTTGAAGTTCAGGTTCTCATATAACAACTTATCACCGTAAGCCTTTGAAACATTGATTGCTTCAATAACTTCGTTACCCAAACGAGGACCGTTAGGAATATAGATCTCCAGTTTTTCTTCTGTTGCTTTTACATCCTGGTTCAGCATCCGGTCATAAGCTCCCAACCTTGCTTTCTGTTTTGCCTGTCTTCCTTTAGGACCCATGCGCACCCATTCCAACTCACGCGCCAATGTTTTCTGGCGCTTGCTTTCAGTCTTTTCTTCCTGTGCCAAACGTTTTCCTTTTTGTTCCAGCCATTCGGTGTAGTTTCCTTTCCACGGAATACCTTCTCCGCGGTCAAGTTCTAATATCCAGCCTGCAACGTTATCAAGGAAATACCTGTCGTGGGTGATGGCGATAACTGTGCCTTTGTATTGTTTCAAGTGTTGCTCCAGCCAGTCAATTGATTCGGCATCCAAATGGTTGGTTGGCTCATCCAGCAAAAGAATTTCAGGTTCCTGCAACAGCAAACGGCACAGCGCAATTCTTCTGCGCTCACCGCCCGACATGGTTCCTACTAACTGGTCACCTTCAGGACAACGCAAGGCATCCATAGCGCGCTCAATTTTACTGTCTAATTCCCACAGGTTATGTTGGTCAATTAAATCATTCAATTGTCCCTGGCGGGTGATGAGTTTATCCATGGCTTCATCGCTCATGGGCTCGGCAAATTTGTTGTTCACCTCTTCGTATTCTTTCAGGATGTTAGCCAGTTCCTGCACACCTTCCATCACAATTTCTTTTCCCGTTTTGGTGTTGTCAAGTTTTGGTTCCTGTTCTAAGTAACCTACTTTGTATCCGGGCGAAAAAGCTACTTCACCGTCAAATGATTTTTCAACGCCTGCAATGATTTTAAGCAGGGTTGATTTACCTGAACCGTTAAGACCGATGATACCGATCTTAGCTCCATAATAGAAAGATATATAGATGTCTTTCAGTACTTGTTTTTGTGGTGGGAAAGTCTTGCTGACTTTCACCATCGAGAATATTATTTTTTTATCGTCTGCTGCCATGTTAAGAAGTTATAAGTTATAGGTTAGGAGTTATAAGTTGGATTGCCCGTTCTTCCACCCCTGATTTTCAAGCGTGCAAATATCGTAAAATAGGCTTCACTTTGCAGGGAAAAATATCGGATGTTTTTCGTTGTATTTGCGCAGGTAAAGAAAGAGCAGGTCTTTTTTCTGTGATTTCTTCAGGGCGTTAAATTCGTCAAACAGGCGCTGGTCGCGCTGCAAAATGTATTCAAGGTTTTCCTGAGTAAAATCAATTGTTTTTCCGGTTTTAAAATCCAGCATCATCTGCCGCATCTCTTGTGTGGTGGTGGGCGTACCGACCGGCCCGTAATAGGGATTCATAAACGGACTGTTCATGCTGTTATAATAAACCGTTATGGTAGCCACAAAATGCGAAAGGCTGCCCAGCACAGCAATGCGGTTAAAATCATTTCCTGAACGGATAAAAATATTGTCGTTGCGCGAAAAGCCCCATACATTTTCTGTACTCAGCGTTTGTACTGAGTCACGTTCATCTTTATAGCTGAATGTTTTCCCGTCCAGAATACCGGGTAAAAACTCGGTATCTGATTTATCCAGTTTGCTGATAATTGAATTTTTAGGAATGGGGTTATTGTTTTTGAATGCTTCAAACGTAGCATATACTCCTTCGCGAAATTCAAAGCCCGGTGCGTATTGCAGCAACTCCTGTGCACTAAGCTGAAGGCTTGCAAAAATGAAAAGCAGGAGCAGGGCAGGGGATTTCATTGCTGCAAAAGTAAGAAGAGTTTTTTGTTACATAGACTAATACCGGAGGAGACGCAGAGCTTGGTAAAAAATAAATATGGCTAACAAAATTGGACAGAAAATTTATTGTGTTATTTTTGATGGAAAATTAAGTAACATATTAGTTCTTAAATTGAAATACGCTTTAAGTATATTTTTAGTGCTGTTGACGCTTGTTCTTTCTTCTTGCAAAAAAGAACAAGAATATCTGCAAAATTTTCTGGTTGTTGGGGAAACAGCAGAAGGTCTTAGCCGTTATCCTATTAACGAAGTAGTATGTCCCCCTGACAGATGTACGGATGGTGACTTTTATGAGCTGAACCTTGATGGTGATGCAATTACTGATTTTGAGTTTTATGTTAATTATTGTTACAGTCCTTGTTATTATTATGGAGAAATCAGTTTAAATGCAAAGCAGCCTAATTGCAAAATACTTGCTTGTGATACAGTTCTGTCACCCCAAATACTAGTATCAGGTGATACATTAAACCAAAATAAGAATTGGGTAAGCGCTAACATGAATTTAGGTGGGCGCAGCACATCCTGTTCAACACCCGGCCCTGGAGGAACATATGGAATATGGATAGATCAAACAAACAAGTACATTGGACTTATGGTTGAAAAGGATGGCTACTTAATATATGCTTGGGTAAAAGTAACTGTAATCAGTTATCAACAATTGGAAATCGTTGAAATAGCTCAGTTAAAGGCAAGCTATTAATAGTCTTCGTTAACTATCGTATGCATAATCCTGAACGGGTATGATTGCTGAAAAAGTAAGAAGAGTTTTTGCCACAAAGACACCGTTTTGTAATTGCTACATTTGTACTGTCTAAATCTCCAACTATGAAAACCTTTTATCTTCCTCTTCTGTTTGTTCTTATTCTTTTCAAAACATCTTTGGCACAAAGTCAGGCCTTACAGGATGTTGTGTATTTAAAAAACGGAAGCATTATCCGCGGGCTGGTGATGGAACAAATTCCCGGTAAAACCCTTAAAATACTGATGGCTGACGGAAGTCTGTTTGCCTATCAGGAAAGCGAGGTGGAAAAAATTGTAAAAGAAGTTAATCCCAAACAGACGGGTGCAACAGCACAAACAATGGAAAGCAGCATGAGCAAACAGGGCCGCATGGATGCCGCTAAATATTACAGAGGCTACAGAGGTGCACAAATGAGTACCTTATTTGCAAGTCTGTTTGCAGGGCCTTTTGCTCTTGGAGCAGGAAGAGAATCTTAAAAAATTTCAAAACCTTTCACCTCACCTGCAGCTTACCTTCCGTTGCATAGGCGAAGGAAAAGGTGATAAAGAAATTAAGGCTCTGATACACAAAGAGCGCAGCTCTATCAGCAACTATGTCCGCAGCCTAAAAGATGAATACGGAGTAAACAGCCGCCATGATCTGTGGCTTATTTACCGCACTTTTACACCTGCTGCCTGATACTGTTCACAGTGTACATGTGTACACTGCACCCTGCTGATACCCCCCGTTTTCTGTACAATTGTACATACCCTCTGGCGGAATGTGCGTGTAGTTTTGTCATCGTTAATCAAACGTTTGTACGTCATGCTGAACTTGTTTCAGCATCTTATAAAACAGACCCTGAAACAAGTTCAGGGTGACGGAAGACAAGAATAACAGCTCACTAACCACAAAAAAACCTGACCATGAACACCAATACCTACAACCCAGCCCTCGCCAATCCCTATCAGTCACCCTTTCGCCACGATTTAAGCACCGCTTATATAAACCGCAACCGCCAACTGGCGCAGGCAAAAAAAGAAGCCAGTGATGCCCTTTACTTTTTCAAATGGCTGCAAATGGGTACTGAATCAGCCACCCCAAGCACCCAAAACCAAACCCCCGCTGCGGCAACGCCAGCTAAAGATACCGCCCAACTGACATCCGCAGCACTGGATAACCTTAGCGCAGCCTCAGCCGGATTTGTAGCTACGCTGCACACCACTGCCGACACCCACCATAACCTTACCAACAGCATAAGCGCACTCATAGCTGCGGCACGCAAACGCCCCGTTAACACAGCCGCACTTATCGTTGCATCAGAGAGGGTAGTGGCAGCAGCAGCAAGAGTTACGCCCGCCACACAACACCTTATAGACAGCACCGCAGCCCTTACCGCTGCGGCTAACAATGTACAGTATACTGCATCGGTGGTAGCTGAACTGGCAACACTACCTGTAACTGACCCGGATAAGGTTGCTGATTTTTTTAATCCCTGTGTAACTGATGAAAAATTAGCAGCATAAACGCATTAAAAAAACCATACGACACGGCAAGAGAAGGGTTTGCCACCCATTTAAAACAATGAACAATGTAAAATTGAAAATTGACAATTCATTTTCCATTTTCCATTATCAATTATCCATTTAATTTAAAAAAAGCATGAAAAAAGACTATATCCCCCTAAAAGACGCTGAGTTTGATTCGTTTCAGGAAAACTTGGTGAACCGGGTAACCGCCAACATGGTGGCATGGAACATAACAGCAGCAGCCTTTGCACTGCTTGCACCGCTGCAGGCAGCATGGGCAGCAGCATGGCTGATAGCCAAAATAAAGGTAAACCGCTCGCCCGCGGTAACAGCGGCCAAAAATCAGTCGCGTGCCCTTTATGAGGCAGCCCTGCGTATTTTTATACAAACTAATATGTACCGCAATCAGTCTATGACTGCTGGTGATCTGGAGCTGTGCGGACTGCGTCCACACGACAAAACACGTACACCCATTCCGGTGCCTACTGCTCAGCCCATTGTAATTTTAGAAAGGGCTCCCGGAAACTTTTTTGTGGTACGCTTTTTCCGTCTGGAAGATGAAACAGGTTCCATCCGCAGAGGCAAACCCGATAAAGTGGCTAAAATTGAGTTTGCTTATTCACTCAATATGCAGCCTATGAGCCCCGAAATGTGTGCTAATAAATCAGTGGCTACCCGCGGACCTATCCGTGTTGAGCTGCCGCTGATGTATAACGGACAAACCGTTTGGTTCTATGCCCGCTGGAAAAACATCTACGATGCACCGGGGCCATGGACTAACCTGGATTCGTTTGTGTTGTAAGAGGCAGGCAACTAGTAAAGTAGCCAAGTAGCCACTTAGCAAAACTGCCCATCTGTTAGCTGTGTTAAAATAGTTAATGGGTGGGCTTTTGTTTACTCGCGGTTGCAGTGCCCCATCCTTTTTTCAAGGAGGGGGTTAGGGGGTGGTCTTACAGGCTTTGTACCTTAAACCTTGAAGGTTTTTTACGATACGCTTTCCAACCCTTCAAAACTTTCCCGAGTTTCCGGAAATTTCAAGCCTCCAACTATTATCTTTGCGCCCATGCAAGAAACCATCCTTATCCTTGATTTCGGTTCGCAATACACACAGCTTATTGCCCGCAGAATTCGCGAACTCAATGTCTATTGTGAAATTCATCCCTACAATCATTTTCCTGAAATAACACCTTTTGTAAAAGGCGTTATCCTTTCGGGAAGCCCATATTCCGTGCTGGACAAAGAAGCATTGAAGCCCGATTTAACTGCTATAAAAGGTAAACTGCCTTTGCTTGGTTTGTGCTACGGAGCACAATACCTTGCCCACAGCGGAGGCGGAAAAGTACTGCCCTCCAAAACCCGCGAATACGGCCGTGCCAACCTCTCTTTTGTTGACCACAGCGAAAAATTGTTTGCCGATGTACACACCAGCTCACAGGTATGGATGTCGCATGGCGATACCGTTTCTGAAATGCCCGCAGGCGGAAAACTAATAGCCAGCACCCACGATATTAAAGTAGCAGCTTATGCCATTGAAGGCGAAACAACCTACGGCATACAGTTTCATCCCGAGGTAACCCACAGCACCGATGGCGGTAAAATTCTTAAAAACTTTGTCGTAGATATCTGCGGTTGTCATCAAAGCTGGACACCCGCTTCCTTTATTGAAACCACTGTATCTGAACTGAAACAAAAAGTAGGTAACGATAAAGTAGTGCTTGGTCTTTCGGGCGGTGTTGATTCCAGCGTGGCAGCTATGTTGCTTCACAAAGCAATAGGCAAAAACCTTTACTGCATTTTTGTTGATAACGGCCTGCTGCGCAAAAACGAATTT
Organism: Bacteroidota bacterium; assembly: GCA_947478465.1. Taxonomy (GTDB): domain Bacteria; phylum Bacteroidota; class Bacteroidia; order SXHM01; family SXHM01; genus SXHM01. The sequence continues at coordinate 14,914 of CANJWH010000018.1, read as the reverse complement.
GAAAGCGTTCTCCATTCCTACGAAGAAATGGGATTAAATGTAAAAGGCGTTGATGCCAAACATGAATTCCTTAGTGAACTCAAAGGCATCAGTGACCCCGAGAAGAAGCGCAAAACCATTGGCCGTGTGTTCATTGAAATATTTGACAAAGAAGCCCACTTGATAGAAGATGTAAAATGGCTTGCACAGGGAACCATTTATCCCGATGTAATTGAATCGGTTTCGGTAAAAGGTCCTTCGGCAACTATTAAGTCGCATCACAATGTGGGCGGCCTTCCTGATTTTATGAAACTGAAAGTAGTGGAACCTTTGAACACTTTGTTTAAAGACGAAGTGCGCAAAGTAGGTCGTGCTCTTGAAATCCCCGAAAACATTCTTAACCGCCATCCATTCCCCGGTCCGGGATTAGCAATCCGTATCCTTGGTGATATTACCGAAGAGAAAGTTCGTATTCTTCAGGAAGTGGATTACATCTTTATCAACGGTTTAAAGACCAGCGGACTTTATAACGATGTGTGGCAGGCGGGAGCCATTTTTCTTCCTGTACAAAGCGTTGGCGTAATGGGCGATGAGCGTACCTACGAAAATGCGGTGTGCCTGCGTGCCGTAACCTCACATGATGGTATGACTGCCGACTGGTGTCACCTTCCGTATGAGTTCCTTGGAAAAATATCGAACGAAATCATCAATAAGGTAAAAGGTATTAATCGTGTGGTGTATGATATCAGCTCAAAACCACCGGCTACTATTGAATGGGAATGATTGTTGCAATTAGAAAAAGTATATGAAGCCAAATAGCCAAATAGCCACAGGTTTTATCAGCAAACAGTTGATGTTTTCTATGTGCCTATTTGGCTATGTGGCTCTTATATCTTTGCCTATTTACGCTCAAACTGTTGAAGTTGCAAAATCAACCCGCATTGAAAAAATTGAGGGCAAAGAATATTTTATCCACACTGTAATAAAAGGCCAGACGCTTTATGCTATCAGCAAAGCATATTCTGTTTTAATCAGTGATCTGGTCTTTGAAAACCAGGAAGCCATTGACGGCATAAAGCCCGGAATGGAATTACGTATTCCGGTTATTACATCTGCTCCTTCCGCAACTGCACCTAAAGACAAACCACTTGAAATAAACGGAAGGTACCGTATCCACGAAGTGGAGAAAGGGCAAACCATGTATGCCGTTTCAAGATTATACAATCTGTCAGTCTACGATATAATGCAGGCTAATCCCGGCATCAGCGAAACATTAAGCCTTGGACAAAAACTGAATATTCCTGTTGAGCAATTGATAAAACCTGATGAAACAGTTTTTACTTCTGCCAACATTGAAAAACTAAAAGACAGCACTACAGTTTTTGTTGACCCTTCTAAAATAAATGTAGTGCTTTTACTTCCTCTTTATTTAGATGAAAACAAAAACAGCTACCGCGATACTTCGGCAACTTCTGCAAATGAAACTGTTTACGCAAAATCATTAAACGGATTGGAGTTTTACGAAGGTGCCATGCTTGCCGTTGATTCGCTTTCTAAGCGTGGAGTAAAAGCAACTGTTTATGCGTATGATGTTCCGGATGATGCAACATTGACAAATCTACTCACCACTACTATTCTTAAAAATGCGGATATAATTATTGGTCCTTTTCATGGTAAACGTTTTGAAATGGTAGCCAGCTTTGCAAAAGAAAATAAAATAGTTTGCGTTAGTCCCGTATTGAAGAAAAGTGACATTGCACAGAATAATCCGTATGTAATCAAGGTATTGTCCTCAAACGAAATTGAGATAAGAGAAATGGGTAGTTTCATCGGTCGCTGGAATTGCAAAAAGAACATCATTGTTATGTACTCAGGCAATGAAGATTCCTTACTGATTGAAAAACTGAAAGAGGGAATAGTAAGCCGCTGCGACTCTGCAAAAGTCCATTACCTTAACACCAAAGGCAGAGGTGTTAAACTGGTTGATTCACTTATACAGCCCGGTGTTGAAAATATTGTAATGGCATTTTCGCATGACGAGAGTTATGTAAGCCGTTTAGTATTGCTCCTTGAAAAGAAAAATGCAAAGCAGCGTGTGGTAACCCTTTTCGGATTAGACGAATGGCAGGATTTTGAAAACATAGAAGTAGAGTATTTTCAAAACCTGAACCTGCATTTACCTGTTGATTTATTTGTTGATTACAGTAAACCGGAAGTGAAAAATTTTCTCTCGAAATTCAGAGAAAGATACCTTGCTGAGCCCGGTAAATACGGATACTTAGGGTATGATGTAATGATGTATTATATCCAGATGATTCAGAAATTTGGTAATGACTTTTACCTGCACCCCGAAACCATTCACGCCAGCGGAGTGCAAAGCAGTTTTGATTTTAAAAAGGTAGGCACTCAAGGTGGTCTTGAAAATCAAAGCACCTTTATTCTTAACTATACTGATTACCGTTTAGTAAAAGTAAATTAGTCTATTTCTCTGCATGAAATAAGTGCAGAATACGGTGAGCCAGTGGAGCAATCAGCACCGCACTTATACCAAGAAAAGCAACACCGCTATATAACGAGTAAAAAGAAGCAAACAGTTTTGCTGAATCGTTTTTCATGGCATCTACAGGTCCCATGCCTGTTAAAATCATAGAGGCATTAAGCAGTGAATCAATCCAGGGTATTTCACCGATGTAATGGTATCCTACAACTCCAATTAGAAGAGAAACAATAATAAGCACACCCGAAACCAATGCATATTTCAGTTGTCGCCCTATAAATTGATGAACAGGTATTAGCTTTTCTTTTCTTTTTTCCAGTTTCATGGCAATAGCTTTGGGCAAAGATATAATTTAGAGCCTTTAAATATTTACAGATGGAAGGATTATCAAAAGAAGAAATTGCAGATTGGTTAAAAGGTTTGCAAAGCAGAATATGCCTTGCATTGGAAAAGGCAGATGGAGGAGGCCGCTTTAGTCTGGAAGAGTGGGAGCGAAGCGAAGGCGGAGGCGGAGTTACACGTATTCTTCAAAACGGAAATGTGATTGAAAAAGGTGGTGTAAACTTTTCAGCTGTTTCAGGTAAACTGCCCGAAAATATTTCCAACGCCTTAAAGCTTCTGCCATCTGATTTTTTTGCAACAGGGGTTTCTATTGTTATTCATCCGCACAATCCTCATGTGCCAATAATACACATGAACGTGCGCTACTTTGAAACGCTCCCCCTTTCTCAAGGCGGAGATGCCGAAGGCAGAGGGAATTATTGGTTTGGCGGAGGTATAGATTTAACTCCGCATTATGTGAATGCTGCAGATGCATCATTTTTTCACAACGCATTAAAAACTACATGTGATAAATTTGATGCAGACTATTATCCTGAATTTAAAAAGTGGGCAGATGATTATTTCTTCATTCCTCACAGAAATGAAACACGCGGAGTAGGTGGAATATTTTTTGACCGGTTGAGTAATACGGAAAAGCATTCGAAAGAAAACCGCTTTGAATTTTTAAAAGCAGTTGGCGAAACATTCGCACCGGTTTATACAGAGTTGATGAAACGCAACAGCGCCAAACCTTTTTCTGAAAAAGAAAAACAATGGCAACTCATCCGCAGAGGACGTTATGTGGAGTTCAACCTGGTTTATGATAAAGGCACCAAGTTTGGTTTAGATACCAATGGCAGAATAGAATCAATTCTGATGAGTTTACCTGCTCTTGCATCGTGGCAGTATAATCATACTCCCGAAGCGGGAAGCGCTGAAGAAGCTACAATCAAACTTTTAAAGAAAGGTATTGATTGGGTTTAGTTCTTCTGTCATGCTGAGCGTAGTCGATTACTGTTTGTTATATTATTGATATACAATATTTTATTTTATATTTTGCAATCTGGTTTAAACAGGGTTAAATCACGATTCAACTTTACGTCAATAGGTTTACAATAGTAACCATTTCATTGGAAAGGTAGAGATGACGATAAAAAGCCGATAAATAGAAAAACTATATCTGCTCAACACAATAGTTACAAATGCGTTACAAATGATGCTATCTTAGACCGTATCGTTCACGATGCAAATCGCATTGAAATGAAAGGCGAGTCGCTACGTAAGAAAAGAATGCCTAAAAACGAGGAACAAATTAACTTAGAAAACTATAAAAACTAACTTTGTCAAAACAATGCTAAAATCAGGTATTGATTTAACTAAAAATGACAGTCAGAAATGAGGGGTCAGTATCCAGCGAAAAACTGGGGTCACTTTGCGCGGAATTTACGCTCAGCAGGGGCATCATTGAAACAAGTTCAGATTAATCCACCTTTCTAACAATACGGGGAGTCGGAAAAATAAAATTTAGGAATCTTGAGAGGGCTGTATGAGTTAAATTTTTTATTAAGACAGAAACGATAGTTATCTCTAAACATTTTTACATTATAGTATGTTATTGATTAGTAATTTTTTTAATAAGTTTAATTAGTAGTTAAGAATTAACTCATATATGAATACATTGCTTTTTTTTGTTACTCACTGGTTTCTTTCCTTGTTTTGCCAAACATTCTTTTTACACAGGTACTCCTCTCACAAAATGTTTACAATGAGCCCTTTTTTGGAAAAAATCTTTTATTTTTTTACGTTTTTAACTCAAGGTTCTTCCTTTTTAAATCCAAGAGCATACGCTATCCTGCACAGAATGCATCATGCTTATAGCGACACCGAAAAAGATCCTCATTCACCTCATTTTTTCAAAGATGTATTTGGAATGATGATGCATACAAAAAAAATATATTTCGACTTTGTTTCTAAAAATGTAGAACCTGATAAAGCATTTAAAGGAAATTACCCCGTTTGGCCTCTTATGGATAAAATAACAGATATGTGGTCTATTAGAATTGGGTTTGGAGTTTTGTATTTCCTATTCTACTTCTATTTTGCAACTGCATGGTGGCAATTCCTTTTGCTTCCAATCCATTTTTTGATGGGCCCAATCCATGGTGCTATTGTTAATTGGTGTGGTCACAAATACGGATACTCCAATTTTGATAATGACGATCATAGTAAAAATTCTCTGCCATGGGACTTTATAATGATGGGAGAATTGTTTCAAAACAATCATCATAAAAGTCCTAACAGTATTAAATTTTCGAGAAGATGGTTTGAATTTGATCCCACGTATCCAGTAATTTATGTTTTAAATTTACTAGGCATAATTAAAATCCGAAAAACATGAATCTTTATCTGCAAAATTATTTAGACCTCATTTAAATCATTATCTGTTTTAATGATCTTACTATGTGTTTTGACTTATCACACTAAAAATATACCCTGAACATTTAACTCTATAATTATACCAGATATTTTTGAACCACAAGTGTTTTTCCTTGATTAGCAAAAAGAAAATAATACCCTAATTCAACAATCCTAAATTATTAAATACCCTAATCTTTTATGTGGTTCGATTTTCAATTAGAAAAAAATATGGTTCCCGATTATCTTATCCGAATAGGTATTCGAAAATTATTAAAAGAACGTTTGTTGCAGGAAAAAAAAGCTACAGTTGAATTACAACAAGCGCATTTAATGAAATTAATTGAAGACTTAAAAAACTCTCCAATTGCTATTAATACTATTGAGGCAAACGAACAACATTATGAAGTCCCAACAAAATTTTATCAATACTGCCTAGGTAAAAATTTAAAATACAGCAGCGGATATTGGAAAGATGGGGTGAATGACCTTGATACATCTGAAGACGATATGCTAGAAATCACATGCATCCGTGCGGAAATAAAAGATGGTCAAGATGTTTTAGAATTGGGTTGTGGTTGGGGTTCGCTATCATTATATATGGCGAAAAAATATCCTAACAGCAAATTCACTGTTGTATCCAATTCTCGTACACAAAAATTACACATTGACGAAAAAGCCAAACAAAGAGGAATCAACAACCTTGTTGTAATTACTGTTAACATTAATGATTTCACTATCGATAAAACATTCGACAGAGTAGTTTCTGTAGAAATGTTTGAACACATGCGCAATTATCAAAAACTGATGCACAAAGTTTCTACTTGTTTAAAAGCAGATGGGAAATTATTCGTTCACATTTTTACGCACAAAGATTTTGCATACAAGTTTGAAGTCATTGACGAAACCGACTGGATGAGTAAATACTTTTTCACAGGAGGAATTATGCCAAGTGATGATTTACTTTTGTATTTCAACGAACACATGAGTATTAAACAACATTGGCATATAAGCGGAATGCATTATAGCAAAACGTCAGAAGCCTGGTTGCGAAATATGGACAAGCATAAAAATGAAATAATGCCTTTGTTTGAAGAAACTTATGGAAAAGATCAAGCAATAAAATGGTGGGTATATTGGAGGATATTCTTTATGGCTTGTGCCGAATTATGGAGCTACAACAATGGAGATGAATGGATTGTAAGTCACTATTTATTTTCTAAAAAAATAAGCTAACGATAAAGGAGAAAGCGGACAAACAGGAACTTATATTGTTGCTGTTCTGTTAAAATTATGAAAAAACTAGCTATCATAGGAACCGGAATTGCAGGAATGGGTTGTGGGCATTTGCTCCATAAAAAATATGATTTAACTATTTTTGAGCAAGATAATTACATTGGCGGGCACACAAATACTGTTTCTGTTGATGAAGACGGGAAAGCCGTTTATATGGATACAGGCTTTATGGTTTTTAATTTCCAAACCTATCCTAATCTTTGCAACCTTTTTAAAGAAATAAATGCTCCGATAAAAAAAACTGACATGTCGTTCAGTGTACAACACACTCAATCAGGTTTAGAATATTGCGGCTCGGGATTAAATGGTTTGTTTGCTCAACGAAAAAATATTTTCAATATAAAGTATATTAAAATGCTTACACAAATTACTCGATTTAATAAAGAGAGTTTAAAAGTGTTGGACAATCCAAAATTTGAAAATTATTCCTTAGCCCAATTCATGAAAGAGTTTAATTACGGAGACGATATGCTTTGGAAGTATTTAATTCCTATGAGCTCTGCTGTATGGTCCACTCCAATGGATGAAATGTTAGAATTTCCTATTGTAACATTAGTGCGTTTTTTTAAAAATCACGGCTTTTTAGGATTGAATACTCAATACCAATGGTATACTTTAGAAAATGGAAGTCAGGCCTATCGAAAATTATTAATCGAACCATTTAAGGATAAAATTCAAATTAATAATGGAGCTATAAGAGTAAAAACAGAATACGAAAAAGCAATTGTCACCACCAAAGATGGCAAATATCACATTTTTGATAAAGTAATATTTGCAAGTCATGCCGACCAAACATTAAAACTTTTAGAAAATCCAACAACTGATGAAAAACAATTGTTGGCTCCTTTCAAATATCAAAAAAACAGCGCAACTGTTCACACCGATGAATCGATAATGCCAAACAATAAACTAACATGGAGTAGCTGGAATTACCGCATCGAGAATAGGAACGGGATTCAGGTTCCTACTACTATCTATTGGATGAATAGATTACAAGGCGTTTCAAAAAATAAAAATTACTTTGTTTCGATAAATGCCATTCCAGGAACAGTTGCAAAAAATAAAATCATAAAGGAAATAGATTATGAGCATCCTTTATTTGATTTATCAACAATGCAAGCACAAAAAGAATTACATAAATTAAATTTAACCGGACCATTATATTACTGCGGCAGTTATTTTAAATATGGCTTTCATGAAGATGCTTATGCCTCTGCAGTTAATCTATGTAAAAATTTATGAACTCTTGTCTATATAAGGCAAATGTCATGCATCATCGGATGCAACCTAAAAAGCATAGATTCTATTATAATATATTTATGTTTTATATTGATTTGGATGAAGTAGAAATGCTTTCCAAAAAATTATGGATGTTCAGTAAAAATAAATTCAATTATTTCAGTCTAAAAGACAATGAACATTTACAGTTACCAATAGATAATCCTGATAAAACAAAAAGCATTCGTGAGCAAATATCATTTTATTTATCTCAAAATGGAATTGAAATAGGCAAAGGGAGAATAATGCTTTTAACCAATTTGAATGTTTTAGGATACAACTTTAATCCTGTTTCATTTTATTATTGTTATGACGAGAACAATTCACCCCTTTGCGCTGTTGCAGAAGTTGGAAATACATTTGGAGAAATGAAACCGTTTTTGTTAAAAAAAAATAATTTAACAAATTATAAATACTATTTGAACACAACGAAATATTTTTATATTTCTCCATTTATTAATCACGACACCAACTTTGATTTTAATTTGACCATTCCGAATGAAAAATTAAACATTAGAATTGATGATTATAAAGACGGGGAAAGATTTTTTATTAGCTCGTTGACCGGAACAAAGGAATTTTTAAACAATTTTAGTTTATTAAGTTACAGTGTCCGATTTCCACTCATAACCCTAAAAATTATATTCTTGATACACTGGAATGCGATTATCCTTTGGCTAAAAAGAATACCTTATCATAAAAAATCATCAAACCAAGAACTGCAAAAAGACGTATATCGCAGAAAAAATTAATTTTTGTATATTTAATTAAGATTATGCCAACAGTATTAGCAAGTAAATCAAAACGTGGGTTCTATGAAAAAGTGATTTTGAATTTGCTTTCAAAAATGGATATGGGTTCGCTCAGTATTACTATGCCTAGTGGTGAAATAATAAAACTGGGGAACGGTGAAGGAAATGTAATTGCTAATATTGAAATTAAGGATTATACCTTTTTTAAACGTTGCGTTTTATTTGGAGATATAGGTTTTGGTGAAGCTTACATCCACGGACAATGGGATACCGATAATATTACAAACGTAATTAAGTGGTTTATCATTAATATCGAAAAAGCTCCTACCATTTCGGGAAGCGATATTCAGAATCTTACTTTAAACATTTTAAAAATATTCAACCGAATATATCATTTTAAAAGATCAAACAGTCTGAATGGCTCCAGAAAAAACATTTCAGAGCACTACGATTTAAACAACGATTTTTTTGCCTTGTTTCTTGACCCAACCCTGACATACTCTTGTGCTTATTTTAAAGAGGAAGGAATAAATTTAGAAAATGCACAAATAGCAAAATACGATCGTCTGTGTAAACAGTTAAATTTAAAATCTACTGATCACATCCTTGAAATAGGAACAGGTTGGGGTGGAAATGCTATTTACATTGCAAAAAAGTATGGTTGTAAAGTTACTACAGCAACTATTTCGGAAGAACAATATAAATTAGCAAACGAACTTATTGATAAAGAAAATCTAACTGATAAAATCACAGTAGTCTTAAAGGATTATCGTTTGTTAGAAGGTCAGTTTGATAAAATTGTTTCCATAGAAATGTTAGAAGCAGTTGGACATAAATTTTTGGAGGTGTATTTTAAAAAATGCAATGAGCTTTTGAAAAAAGATGGAATTCTTGCCTTACAAGTAATTACTTGTCCAGATTCTCGATATGACAGTTTGCGTAATGGAGTAGATTGGATTCAAAAACACATTTTCCCAGGCTCATTACTGCCATCTGTTTCTGCTATCAATACAGCCATCAACAATACAGGCACTTTAACTATGGTCGATTTAAAAGACATGGGCTTGCATTATTCTAAAACATTGGCCATTTGGAGAGGCCAATTCAATGCACATTTATCAGAAGTAAAAAAAATGGGTTTTGACGAGCAGTTTATTCGCAAGTGGAATTATTATTTATGCTATTGTGAAGCTGCTTTTGAAATGAGAAACATCAACGTTATGCAATTGGTATATTCTCGTCCTAACAATACAAATAGGTGATGTGATCTCAATCACTCAAAAAAATAAGCACATAGTTCCATAAAAAAGTAAGATTGGAAAGTGCTAAACGCTATTAAATTTTTCTACGAACAGTTGCTTAATCAACCCCAACAGGTGTATGATTTGCCACGGGCAAAAAAGGAGTTTAAGCTGCCGGCAGTATTTTCGGAGCAAGAACTGAAACGCATTATACAAAGTACAGAAAACCTGAAACACCGTACGATACTTTGCCTTGCTTACTCGGCAGGATTAAGAGTGAGCGAAGTAGTGAACTTAAAATTTGCAGATATAGATAAAGACCGCATGGTATTAACCCTGCGCGGAGCAAAAGGAAAGAAGGACAGACAAGTGATGTTGAGCCCGGTAATACTGGAACTGATGCGGGCTTATTATCTTGCTGAAAAAGTAAAGCCTAAGGTATGGTTATTTGAGGGGCAGTATGGAGGACAATACACCACCCGCAGTGTTGAAGAAGTATTAAAACAATCAAAACAAAAAGCAGGGGTAACCAAAAAAGGAAGCATACATGCCTTGCGCCATTCGTTTGCCACGCACCTGATGGAAGGAGGAACCGATATAATGACTATAAAAAATCTGTTGGGACTAAATTCTACTCCTGAGCATAGTCGAAGCACCTTAATAAATGCCCTTCGACTAGGCTCAGAGTGACGTTATTTACCCACTGTTACTCTTTCCACAAAACTTCTTTCTGCTGTTCTGGCTTCTACAAAGTAAATACCTGCAGCAATAGTACTGATATCAACTGTAATGTTTGCTTTTGCTGAATTGCCTGCAACTTTACTTACTACTTCTCCCAGTGAATTATAAATAACAATGTCCAGAATGTTTTCAGTTGTTGCAACCGTAAATATTCCTGAATTTGGATTTGGATACACTTTAAAGAAAGCAGAATTATCAGTTATTCCGATAGTAATAAAGATATAATCCTCTGAAGTAACAGTGCAGCCATTAGCGTCAGTAACTTCAACAGTATAGGTGCCTTCTTGTGTTGGAGTATATTCCTGATTATTAGCTCCCGGAATTGCTGTAAAATTTAAATACCACTGATAGGTTACTCCCGCAGTTGAACTTAATGTTCCTCCATTGTCTGTTATTACAGGTGCAACAGGAATATTTACAGTAACAGTTACATTGTCAGAAGCATTGCCGCAACTGCTGTTTGCAGTAAGCGAATACGTTTCAGTTCCGGTTGGAGTAACAACAATGGATGAAGTTGTTTCTCCTGTTGACCATAGGAATGTTCCTGTACCGGATGCACTCAGTGTTATGCTTTCGCCCTGGCAAATGTTCTGATCTAATCCTGCATCAACCGAAGGTGATGTGCCGATGGTAACTTCTATATTGTCTGTTGAACTTCCGCAACTGTTGCTTGCAGTAACAGTGTACGTTGAGTTTACTGTGGGACTAACTGTTATAGATGCAGTTGTTTCACCTCCCGGTGACCATAGCAAACTACCAACTACTCCGGAAGTGCTTAATGTTACAGGGTCGCCACCGCATACGCTTTGGTCAGCAGAAGCTGTTACAGTTGGCAATGGAGTAACGTTTACATCTACAGCGTCAGATACTGTTCCGCAGCTGTTTGTTGAAGTAACAGTATAGGTTTGAGTTGCAGAAGGATTAACTGTTATGGAAGAAGTTGTTGCTCCGCCTGGCGACCATACAATATTTCCTGTAATACCTGTTGCACTTAATGTTACAACATCGCCTGCACAAGTGTTTTCATCTGCAGAGGCTGTAACAGACGGCAGAGGATTTACTGAAACCGTAACGGCATCTGAAGCACTTCCGCAGTTGTTGGTTGCTGTTGCTGTGTATGTAGTTGGTGATGTAGGGCTAACTGTAATTGAAGAAGTAGTTGCGCCTCCCGGAGACCATACAATATTACCAACTATACCTGTAGCAGACAGTGTTACAGGATTACCTGCGCAAAGGCTCTGATCGTTTGAAACAGAAACTGCTGCCTGTGGAGTAATGGTAATGATAACATCATCGGTTGCAGTACCGCAGCTGTTGGTTGCTGTTGCTGTGTATGTAGTTGGTGATGTAGGGCTAACTGTAATTGAAGAAGTTGTTGCTCCTCCCGGTGTCCATACTATTGAACCAACCAAACCTGTTGCTGAAAGGGTAACGGGACTTCCGGAGCAAATGCTCTGGTCGTTTGAAACTGTTACTGCCGGACTTGGATTGATAGTAGCTGTTACAGGAACTCTTGCCGTTGAGCATCCCGGTTGTGTTACTTCCCAATCATAGAAGAAATAATAATAGCCGGGTGTTCCTGCGCTGCTTCCGGTTATAGATACTACACCCGGCAGTGTAAACGGATAAACCGTTCCCGCATTATTTCTGAAAAGGTTAGGTGTTCCGCTTATTCCTAACTGATACTGTGAGCCGGGAGTAACTGCAAAGTTTAATGTTACACGACTTTCACCGTCAGGAACATTTGCAGTAAGCGTTTGTAACACTGTGCCGGCATTATTTCGCAGCTCAATAGTTCTGTTGCCTGCTCCTGTTGCATAAACCTTGACAGAAACTAAAGTAAAGTTACTCGTGCAATCAAATTTCAGGTGCTGGTTGCCTGTAAAGTTTGTACCTGTTCCAAAATTATTATCAGCAGGACCAACATAAAGAGAAGGGTTTACAATGTCGGTTCCAACATAGTAAGTTGTAGTTGTACTTAGTGAAGGTGTTGAATAGGTTGTACCTGTGTTTACCAGATTGCCTCCACTTTGTGCGTCATACCAGTTCAATGCAGGAGAACCGCTTGCTGTTAATGTTACACTTCCTGTTCCGCATCGTGAAGAGCTAACTACTGTTGGAGCAGTATTAATAGTAGCTGTTACCTGAGCGCGTTCAGAAATACAAGGAGCTGTTAAAACTTCCCAATTGTAAAATGAATAGTAGTAACCTGCACCTGCTGAACTTCCTGTAATGGAGACTACACCTGCAATGGCGTAAGGATACGTTGGTCCTGCATTGTTTCTGTAAAGGTTTGCATTGGCTGTTACACCAAGCTGCAATCCTGTTCCGGCAGGAACATTAAAGTTCAATGTAATGCGGCTTGCTCCATCAGGTATATTTACGGTAGTACTTTGCAAAATTGTTCCACCACTGTTGCGTAATTCTATGGTTCTGTTTGCTGCACCCGTTGCATAAACCAAAACAGAAACAAGCGTGAAAGGTTGAAAAGCCGTGAATATCTGAGACTGTGTTCCGTTAAAATAGCCACCACCACCAAAGGTATTATCAACCGGACCAACATACTGACTTGTTGCTGGAACTGATTCTTCTACATAATAACTTGTAGTAGTATTCAATGATGGAGTAGTATAAGTAGCTCCTGTTGTTAATGCTGTTCCTCCTGTTGATCCGGCATACCAGCTTAATGTTCCTCCTGATAATGCAGCTGCCGCAAGTGTAACTGTTCCGGCATCGCAGCGGAACCCTGGTGTTACAGAAGGTGCTGAAGGTTTGTCAATTGTTACCAGTGAATTTCTTACTAATGTATTGCTTCCGAAATTATTTGTTGAAGTAAGAGTTACGGAATAAACTCCATCAGCTGAATAGGTGTGAGTTGGGTTTTGTGAAGTTGATGTAGTACCATCTCCAAAATCCCATAACCACGATGCAGGTGTTGGCGATGAATTATCAGTAAAGACAATTGTTCCGGAGCAACTGGTAGTTGGTGTTGCAGAAAAATTTACAACAGGGGGAGAGTTAGGAACTACGCACGACCAGTTTAATGCAAAACCTGAATAATTCAGGTTCTGGTCAGATGTCTGGCGAATAGTCATAGAACCTGAGTTGGCTGTAATTGCATTTCCATTGTTGGGAAGGGTATTGCCGTCATACTGACCCAGCAACGGACTTGCCGTTGTTGGTCCGTTATATACATATACATAATCGTATCCTGTTTCAAAATTGAATGATGTAAATGAAATGCTGACAGATGTTGCACCCGGTGGAGCAATGGTCATGGACACATCACGCTGGTCGGTATAGTTAGCTCCGGGACCTCCGTTGTCATACATAATTCCTGTACACGAAGTTTGAGTTGCTCCTGTTCCTGTAGCCGGAAGAATAGCTACGCAAGGATTATTGGCATTAACACTAACGTAGGCAGTTTTAGTTTCTGTATCATTTCCGCAACTGCCTCCATTTGCAGTAAGTGTAACAGTAAAAGTTCCGAAACTTGTGTAAGTGTGTGACGGATTGCTTGCAGTGCTGGTGTTTCCGTCACCAAAATCCCATGTAAAGGTTCCTGCATTAGTGCTAAGATTAGTGAAATCAACAGTGAAAGGAGTTGTACAACCTGCTGTAAGAGCCGCAGTAAAGTCAGATGTAACTGTTGCATTAAATACACCACCAACTCCAACAGCATACCATGCATTGGTAGTAGAAATTACTTGTTGTGTGCAGGCTCCGAATAAATCAATTGCAGCCTGAATTGAATAGAAACGTGCATCAGCATAATTAGAACTTGAGCCAAGGTAAACTGATAAACTACGGTAAGTAATTTTTGCGGCATCCGTCATAGAAATGGCTGTAACGTTAAATGCATTTCCTATATCATTTGTTCCTGTTCCACCCTGACAAAGCCTGTAATACCAATGGTTTTGTACACCACTGTTGATGTGAACACCACCATTGTCGGCAGTTCCGGTATACCAGTTGGTTCCGTTGTATGTATCGGGGTCACCATAGGCATTTGGATTGCTCATGGAACGAAATGCAGAACCAATATCTTCTCCTACCAGCCAGTCGGCCTGACCCGGGGTAGTGTAAAACTCAATAGTAGTTCCAAAAATATCACTGAAAGATTCATTAAGTGCGCCTGATTCATTCTGATAAACCAGTCCTGCTGTATTTTCTGTTACACCATGCGTGAGCTCATGCCCAACAATATCTAATGAAACCAATGGATTATTATTGTCTCCATCACCAAAAGTCATTCGTGTTCCATCCCAAAATGCGTTAAAATAATTCACATCATAATGAACGTAGGCAAGCATCAGCATTCCATTATTGTCAATACTGTTTCTGCTGTGTTGTGCCAGGTAATAATCATAGGTCATTTCCAATCCCCAGTGTGC
>CANJWH010000017.1 GCA_947478465.1 Bacteroidota bacterium | reverse complement strand
TGTATTCCGTCATTTTCTCTCCATCAGAAGGGTTAAAAGGGCCAAACGTATACCAACCGTTGTCATATTTTGGGTCTGCACCAAATGTTTTAGAATCAAGCAGTGTTCCGCTTTTATAATTATCAACAGGGTGGACTTGCTTCGCATCTTTATCAGAGAACGCACCAACACCTCCATAAATTGAAAATTTTGTTTTAGTATCTTCTGCTCCATATACTTCATCAAACTGACCTCCGCAATCCGGGTCATAAACTCTTATGTAAATTGGAGTTTTCTGTGTCAGCGGAACGGAAAGAAAAAATACTTGGCAAAAATCATCATCACCCCAGCTTTTTAAACCGGCATTTCCAAAAGTAACAAGGAAAGGAATGTTCTCATCCTCAGAAGGAACTGGTTGGGCAAATGCCTCATTGAGAGAAAAAGAAGTTATGCAAAGGAACAGAGCAGGTATAATAACTCGTAACTTCACTAATTCTACGTGGGTATATTTTTTCATCATTTTATAACAAATCTTGTTTAATTTCTAACTTTGGATAACCTTGAAACAAGAATTAGACCGCTTTTGTTTATAGTGGAATTTCTATTAGTTTTTTTTGTTAATTCACAAAGTTTAACGACAAACCCTTAAAGAGGTTTCGTATTTAGGAAAGAAAGATTTGAACAAAAAAATGGCTAGTTTTCAAAATGCATTTATCAGAAATTTCATAAGGTCAACTAAGCGATTATTTTTCACCTTGGGAATGCCTGTTGAACAATACCGTGCAGGGATGGAAAAAATGACCAGAATGGCGAAAATGCCTGATGGTATTACAGTTGAAAAAATCAATTGCAGCGGGGTTCCGGCTGAATGGATTATTCCAAAAAATGCAGTTAACCCTGGCGTTGTTTTGTACCTGCATGGCGGTGGTTATGCAATGGGGTCTATTAATACACATCGTTCTTTGATGGCTAGAATCGCAGTAGCCTCTAAAACAAAAGTTTTTGGAATCGATTACCGTCTTGCTCCTGAACATCCATTTCCTTGTGCCATTGATGATGCTTTTGAGGCCTACAAATGGTTATTAAAAGAGGGTTATGACAATAAGAAAATTGTAATTGCTGGAGATTCTGCCGGTGGTGGTTTAACTGTTGCATTAATGATTCGAATCAGAGATGAAAATGCACCCAAAGCTGCTGCCGGAGTTTGCCTTTCACCATGGCTTGATCTGACCTCAACTGGCGAAACATCTCTTACGTTGGCAGAAGAAGATCCTATGATTGATTTAGGGTCTTTAAAACATTTTGCTCTTTTTTACTCACCTCCAGAAAAATTAAGCCATCCCTGGGTTTCACCTCTTTATGCAGATTTAAATGACCTTGCCCCTATTTATATTCAGGTAAGCAGTTCTGAAATTTTGTTAGATGACACAAGGCGGTTTGCAGAAAAAGCACAAATAGCCGGAGTTGATATTCAGGTTGATTACTGGGATAAAATGGTTCATGTTTGGCAGGCATTTGGATCTTATCTTCCCGAAGCGTTGGAAGCAATTGAAAAATTAGGTGCTTATATTGAAAAGAAAACTGTTTAAAAATGAAAATTCTGAAATTTATAGTTTCACTTTCAATTACATTAATTCTTGTTTTTTCAATGAATATGAAAATAGGAATGCTACCTCCGCTGGGTAAATTTATTAATCCTGTAAATGGTTTCTGGCAAAATGCTGAAAAACCAGAACCTGAAATTCCTGCAGAGTTAAAATTAAAAGTTAATGCTTCTTCAAAAATAATTTATGATGAAAGACTGGTTCCTCACATTTTTGCTGAAAATATTCACGATTTATACTTACTGCAAGGTTATGTTACAGCGAGCAACCGTTTGTGGCAAATGGAGTTTCAGACACATGCAGCTGCGGGAAGAATTTCTGAAATAATTGGCGAAAAAGCAATTCCTTTTGACCGTGAGCAACGCAGAATTGGAATGTTATTTTCTGCCGAAAATGCTGTGAAGGTTTTTGAAACCGACACGCTAGCAAAGCAAATTATGGAAGCCTATTCTGAAGGAGTGAATGCTTATATTAATTCACTTACAGAAAAAACATTGCCGCTTGAATACAAGCTTTTGGATTACAAACCCGAAGAATGGACTTCGCTGAAAAGCTCACTATTGCTAAAATTCATGGCAAAAATGCTGACTGCCAACGAACACGATTTTGAAAATACCAACATGATAAATCTCATTGGTAAAGAAAAATTTGATTTACTTTTCCCCGATTATTTCCCGGGAACTGACCCAATTATTCCAAGAGGAACAATCTTTGACGATGTTTCAGTTCATATTGACTCCGGCAAAGTTTCCACTAACGGGAAACAAACAACTTATGCTCCAATTGAAAAAACAGATGAGCACATCGGTAGCAATAACTGGGCGGTTTCAGGAAGTAAAACTGCAAGCGGAAAACCTATACTTTGCAATGACCCGCATCTGAAACTAAGCCTGCCTTCTATATGGTATGAAATTCAGTTGAATGCTCCGGATATTAATGTTTATGGTGTTTCACTTCCTGGAGCACCCAGCGTGGTTATAGGTTTTAATGATTCTATAGCCTGGGGTGTTACCAATGCTTCAGTAGATGTACGCGACTGGTACGAAATCACATTTAAAGATGATTCTAAAAAACAATACCTGTTTAATGAAAAATGGCTGAATACGACTGCCCAGATTGAAGAAATAAAAGTTCGCGGTGCAAAAGCTTTTTACGATACGGTTTATTACACACATTTAGGACCAGTTGTTTATGAAGGCGATTTCAATGCAAGCGGAAGCCAACAACAAAACCTTGCATTGAAATGGACAGCACATTCGCCATCTAATGAATTGGCAACTTTTTATTTTCTTAATCGGGCAAAAAATTATTCAGACTATGAATATGCGTTGACATTTTATCAATGTCCGGGACAAAATTTTGTTTACGCTGATGCACAAAATAATATTGCCATCTGGCAACAAGGTAGATTTCCTGCACGATGGAAAGAGCAAGGGAAATTTATAATGGATGGAAGTGTTAAAGAAAATGAATGGCAGGCAATTATTCCGCAGAAGCAAAATCCACACATCAAAAATCCTGAGCGCGGGTTTGTGAGTTCCGCCAATCAACATGGTGTTGATGAAACTTATCCTTATTACTATCTGGGAATGTTTGAACATTATCGCAACCGGAGAATTAATAGTGAACTCAGCCGCATGCAAAAGATTACTGCAGACAGTATGTTTCGTTTGCAAAATGACAATTACAATTTAATGGCAGCTGAAAATCTGCCACTAATGCTGGACTATGTAAAGAAGAATGAATTGAAAAACGATTCGGTTGAAAAATTAGTTTTAAATGCATTGGAGAAATGGAATTACATGCACGATGCTGAAATGATTGGTCCAACTGCTTTTGATTTATGGTGGAAGCAATACACAACCTTTGTGTGGGACGAATTTGAAGACAAGCCTTACAAACTATTAAAGCCTCATCCTTCAGCTGCATTTCGCTTAATGAAAGAATTTCCTGATGATAAATTATTCATTCACCTGACTACAAAAGACCGTAAACCAAAAAATGCGATAAACCTCAGCTATGATGCATTTTATTGGACAGGTTTAAAAATTAATGAATTGATTACTGAAGACGAACATCCTCAATGGGGTTTTCAAAATGCAATTACGGTTGAACATCTTGCACGAATCCCTGCATTCAGTTTTAACAACTTAGTTACCGGAGGATATAAGTATGCCGTAAATGCTGTTTCACCACCCAATGGACCTTCATGGAGAATGGTAGTTGAACTTGGTGACAAACCAAAAGCGTGGGGCGTTTATCCTGGTGGGCAAAGTGGAAATCCGGGAAGTCATAACTACACTGCTTTTGTTGAGAAATGGGCAAAATCAGAATACTATGAATTAGTCTTTATGAGCAAAGAAAATCAGAAAGAAGGGAAATATATTCAACAAATAATTCCTGAAAAATGAAAATAATAGCACTGAAAATAGCACTTATTGCAGGAATAAGTTTTGGCCTTCAACTATTTTTACCATGGTGGGTAATTGTAATTGTAGCTTTTGCTATTGAGATATTGTTTGGAGGAAAAACTTCACTCTCATTTTTCTCGGGGTTTTATGGAATCTTCATCTACTGGCTTATTTATGCAAGCATTATTGATATTCAAAACGGATTTATCCTTTCCAAGAAAATTGCACTTCTTTTTCACCTGCCACAAATTCCTTTCATTGTTGCACTTGTAACTGCTTTGATAGGAGGAATTGTTGCAGGGCTGGGTTCGCTTACTGGAAATCTTTTTAGAAAAATGTTTAATCTGTAAATAATGGCTAAAACAGTTTCATTGGTGTTGGGTTGTGTTGGTGCACGTGGGTTTGCGCACATTGGCGCAATTGAAGAATTATTGAAACGTGGATATAAAATAAACGCCATTTCAGGTTCATCAATGGGCGCTGCAGTTGGCGGAATTTATGCAGCTGGAAAGCTAACCGAGTTTAAAGAATGGGCAGAAAAACTGACTAAGATGGAAACATTCCGTTTAGTTGATTTTACATTTACATCTCAAGGTTTTATCCGTGGAGAAAAAATTTTTACGGTATTGAAAGAAATAATTGGTGAGCGAAGAATTGAAGACTTTGATATTCCATTTACCGCTGTTGCAACCGATATTAACAAACAGGAAGAGGTTTGGCTAGACAAAGGAGAGTTGTTTAGTGTCATTCGCGCATCTTGCGCAATTCCAACTTTACTAACACCAAAAAAACTTGGCAACAGATTACTCATTGATGGTGGTGTTTTAAACCCATTACCAGTAGAACCTGTGTTAAGAACAAAAAGTGATTTGCTGGTTGTTGTAAATATTAATGCTTCTGTTCCTTCACAAGCAAAAATTATAAAACAAGAACCTGTTACAACTGAAAGTGATGCCTATATGGATAAAATGGTAATCAGCATGAAAAAATGGCTGAACATAAAACCAACAGTTGAAGGAAATGACGAAACACTGGGATATTTCGGATTGTTGAATAAAAGCTATGACCTGATGCAGGACCGCATGTGCCTGATGTCCATCATTCATCATAAGCCCGATTATGTGGTTAATATCTCACGCGACAGCAGCAGTGTTTATGAATTTTATCGGGCGAAAGATATGATTGAAGAAGGAAGAATTGCCTGTATTCGTGCACTTGAAAACAAAGAAGTATATTCTGATTAGAAGGTTAAGTCTGGGTTAATTATACGTTTCTGAATCAATAAAAGAATTTCTTTTTTCAAAAGGTTTACTTTTGTGTGTTGATGAAAATTTTCCGCTACTTCATTTCTGTTTTTATTTTTTGTTTGCTCACATTTTCTGTGAATGAGCCACTTTATTCCTGGGGATTTTTTGCTCATAAAAGAATAAACAGATTAGCTGTTTTTACGCTCCCCCCTGAAATGATTGGTTTTTATAAACGCAATATTGAGTTTGTAACCGAACACGCTGTTGACCCAGACAAAAGACGTTACGCAAATCCTGATGAAGCGCCACGACATTATATTGATATTGACCACTTCAGTTTAGAGAAAAATCCTTTTGTTGTTATGCCACGCAAATGGGATGAAGCCGTTGCTAAATTTACTGAGGACACATTGAAAACATACGGCACTGTTCCCTGGCATATTAACAGTGTTGTTCATTGGCTAACTAAAGCATTTCGCGAAGGAAATATGGATGATATTCTGCGACTGAGTGCTGACCTTGGCCATTACATTGGCGACTCGCATGTTCCTTTACACAATACAGAAAACTATAACGGACAAATGACCGGACAACGCGGCATTCATGGTTTTTGGGAATCTACTATTCCTGAGTTGAAAGCAGAAGATTATGACTTGTTTACAGGCCGTGCTCAATACATAAAAATTCCACTTGATTTTGCATGGAACACTTGTGAAGTAAGTTTCTCTGCTAAAGATTCTGTTCTTGATTTTGAAAAAGAACTGAGCAAAAAATTTCCTGAAGACCGCAAATTCGCTTTTCAGCAAAGGGGAACAACGACTGTAAAAACGTATTCAGATGAATTTACCATTGCTTATAACACCATGCTGAATGGAATGGTTGAACGCAGAATGCGAGCTTCTATTATAGCAGTTGGTAGTTTATGGTACACTGCTTGGGTTGATGCAGGCCAACCTGATTTGAGTAAATTTTATGACAAGGATGTTTCATCACAACTGAAGGAACAACTGGCAGAAGAAGAACTTGAAGAAAAATCACACGACAAATCTTTTGGTCGTGATTGCAGTCATTAATTTCTGAACATTAGTTTCACCTGTTTGTTTAAAGTGTATGGATATTCTTATTGCAGGTGGCACCGGTTTAATTGGAAGAAAACTTACTGAACAATTAATTTTAAAGGGAAACAGGGTTTTTATTCTGAGCAGAAAAGAGCTAAAAAATAGTGGTGAGTTACTTCATTTTTTAAAATGGAATGGCAAGGAAATTCCTGAAACAGCTCATCAATTTGATGTATTGATAAATCTTGCCGGTGAACCGGTGATGGACAAGCCGCTGAGCGTTGAGCGGAAAAAACAAATTATTGAAAGCCGCACGGCTTCAACATTTGCATTTGTTGATTACATCAGCTCTGCTAAAAACAAACCATCTGTCTTTATCAATGCATCGGCTGTTGGATATTATGGAAACAGAGGCGATGAAGTACTCACTGAAGAATCTCCATCCGGAAAAGGTTTTCTGGCTGAGGTTTGTGATCAATGGGAAAAAGCTGCAGGCTATAGCACAATACGAACAGTTTTGTTGCGCACAGGAATTGTGCTGGCTAATGAAGGTGGAGCATTTAAAGAAATAATGCTTAGTTATGGCTTTGGTTTTGGCTCATGGTTTGGCAGCGGCAATCAAGGATTTCCATGGATACACATTGACGATGAAATAGCATTGATTTTATTTGCCATAGAGAATGAAAGAGTAAATGGTGCTTTGAATCTTTCAGCACCTGAAATGCTCTCAAATAAAGAGTTTATAAAAGCATTAGGAAAGGTGAGTGAAAAAAAACTTGCATTTGGTGTTCCTTCATTTGCCCTGCAATTTGGTTTAGGTGAACGAGCACAAGTATTGCTTGACAGCCAATTTGTAAAGCCAGAAAAAGCTTTAGCATTGGGTTATAAGTTCAAATATTCTGATGCAGAAAGTGCATTGAAAAATCTGCTTAACCTTTAAATGGAGGATTCTTACTGTTCTCCGTTGGTGGACTTAAAGGTGAATACAATGATTCAGCTCCGTCAACTGCCATGGTAATTCCTGTTATAAAACTTGCAGCTGGCGAAAGAAGAAAGATTACGGAAGAAGCAACTTCTGCTTCGGTTCCCAAACGATAGGTTTGATTAAACTTGGCAAAGCCGTAGATAAAATCTTTGTACTGGGCATCGTACTTTTCAAGGCCACTTGAATCAATGGTTCCGGGAGCAATGGCATTAATTCTTACGCCATAACGTCCCCACTCATTTGCCAGACTTTTTGTTATGTTCTCCACTCCTGCTCTTGCTGCTCCTGTATGCGCCATCATAGGAAAGCCATTGCGCATATTGGCAATGATGTTTACAATGGCACCGCCAGTATTTACAAATTGCCTGTTAAAAATTTCCTGAGACATAAAGAATGTTCCGGTAAGATTGGTTTCTATAACAGCGTGCCATCCTTTGCGATTGATGAACTCTGCAGGAGAAGGAAATTGCCCGCCTCCGTTGTTTACGAGAAAATCAATTTTGCCACAAAGCTCAATAGATTTGGCAATACAGTTCTTTACGCTTTCTTCATCGCGGATATTGCACTCTACTGCAAAGGCTTTTCCTCCTTCGGCAGTGATTTTTTCAACTGCTTTATCTAAAATCTCTTTCTTGCGACTGGCAAGTATAACAGTTGCGCCTAAATGAGATAGTTCCGATGCAATGCGGAAACCGATGCCTGTGCCGCCTCCGGTAATAATGGCGGTCTTTCCTGAAAATAATCCGGGTTTGAAAATGGTGTTCATAGTGAACACAAAGAAAAGAAAAATTATTCCTCTACCTCGTGGTAAAAGAATTTGATACCAGTTACGCTTTCCATATTTCCGGCAATTTCCAGAACATCATCATCACCTGCATCGTGATACCAATTGATGGTGAGATTTTTACCTGCCAAACCTTTACTGAGCTGGCGAATAATATCGGTAATAAGAAATGTAGAAGCCGTATTAAAATAATCCATGTAAACATCCAGTGCAGTACTGTCGTTTGGCTGCGATGTATATGTTGCTATCCAACTGAGGACAGGCTCATAGAAGCGCTTGGGATTAAGAGGTATTGAACGCCCTGTTATTTTCAACAGTCCCTGTTCGGGGTCGAAATCAATCTTGGGCGTTGTGTCGGTTTTTTCGATAACCAACTTTTGCATAGGATAAGTTTTTGCGAGGTTAATTTTTGTGCCGGAACGAAAGTATATTTAAAATTTCTACCTGATTTACTTTTTTAGATAAATCAGGTTTATCTAAATACTAATTTGCCCTTTTGCATAGACGAAATTAGATTAATTATAACGAAATGCAAAATTTAAGGGATAAGTTGAAAAACTAGAGGGGTAGAAAGATTGATATTCCTGATATATCAATAATTGCTAATTAATGCTTTTAGTTTATCAGCTGTTGGCTTAGTAACTCCTACCAAAGGCAAACGAACTGTGTCGTTGCAAATACCAAGTTCTTTCATTGCATATTTAACCCCGGCAGGGTTTCCGTCAACAAACAATAACCCTATAATGTCGAGTAATTTGTAATGTAGCTTTTGTGCTTTTATAAAATCACCTTTTAAAGCAAGTCGTGTCATTTCTGAATAATCTTTTGGAAAAGCATTAGCAACAACCGAGATAACACCATCACCACCGCAGGCACTTAATGGAAGCGTAAGCGCATCATCACCGGAGATAACCAGAAAATCTTTTGGTTTACCGTTGATGATTTTCATCATCTGCTCAATGTTGCCCGATGCTTCTTTTACAGCAATAATGTTTTTAAAATCGTGTGCTAAACGCAAGGTTGTTTCAGCTGTTATGTTGGAAGCAGTGCGCCCGGGAACATTGTACAGAATTATAGGCAACGGACTGTTTTTCGCTATGGCTTTATAGTGCTGGTAAATTCCTTCCTGTGTTGGCTTGTTGTAATAAGGTGAAACGGAAAGCAATGCATCAATTCCTGTAAAATTCAAGGTATTCAAACCTTCCAGCAATTCCTGTGTATTGTTGCCGCCATGACCAAGCACAACGGGTACTTTCTTTTGTGCGGCATTAACCACACATTTTACAACTGATTTTTTTTCTTCTTTTGAAAGTGTTACCGATTCGCCTGTAGTACCCAGCACCACAATGTATTCAACTTTTCCTTTAATAAGATGCTGAACTACTTTTTCTAATTGCTTGTAGTCAACACTTCCGTCATTTTTGAAAGGCGTAATAATTGCAACTCCTGTTCCTCTGAATTTACTGACTGCTTTGCTCATTGATTTTTGTGATGTAGAATTTTATCTGGTTGATTAAGTATTTAAGCGTATTCTCTTTCCCGATGTCAATCATCAGGTCGAAGTATTCTTTTTGTTTTTCGTCAAAGCGAGCTACTTTCATTTTTGCTTCGGTGAAGGCAGAAACATAAAGCAAGGCAGGATTTTTTTTCAGGCTCAGATCAATGAGCATATCCATGCCATCACTCATGAAATTTTTGATTACATATTTCTCGGGTTTATAATACCAGTTGAAATCTGTCTTTGAAATAAAATCAAACTCATTATCTGACTTCAGTGTTTGCAACAATTCTTTGGTTGTAACATAACCCAAAGCCGTAATTTTTCGGTTGCGTTCTTTTATCTGCGAAACAAAAGAACGAACAGTATCTAAATCTTCTTTGCTGCGCACTTCAAACAAAATTCCGATGTTGCGGGATTGGGCAAGGTTGCGTACTTCGGGCTTGCGCTTTACTTTTTTGTATTCGCGCAAAAGAAAATAATTCGAAGCTTTTTTTCGAACGGTGGTAACAATTGAATTTCCGTCTTTAGCCATCGTTTACTCAATCAGTTTTAAAAAATCATCTTCCGAAATAATCGGAACATTCAACTTCTGCGCTTTCTCCAATTTGCTTGGTCCCATATTTTCACCGGCTACAATGTAGGTTGTTTTCTTTGAAATGGAACCTACATTTTTTCCACCGTTATCTTCAATCGCTTTCTCTAACTCATCACGCGAAAACTTTGCAAACACACCCGAAACCACAAATGTTTTTCCGGCAAGTTTATCCGAAACTTTGGTGTTCTCCGCTTCCGATAATTCAAAAGCAAGACCTTTTTCGCGCAGGCGGTTTACAATCTCTACATTGTTTTCATTGGCAAAGAACTCCTTAATACTTGCTGCTATCTTCTCTCCTATCTCATCGGCCTCCACTAACTGCTCAAAAGTAGCACTCATCAAATTGTCAATGTTTTTGAAATGCAAAGCTAATTTTTTAGCTACTGTTTCGCCAACGAAACGAATTCCCAATGCAAACAAAACGCGGGTAAACGGAATTGCTTTTGACTTTTCAATTCCTTCAATAAGGTTAGTGGCTGATTTATCAGCCATGCGGTCGAGCGTAATAACATCTTCCTTTTTCAGGTCGTAGATGTCGGCATAGTTTTTCACCAAACCTTTTTTAAAAAGCAGTTCAATAGTTTCTGCTCCGATGCTGTCAATGTCCATTGCCTTGCGGCTTACAAAGTGTTCCATGCGCCCCTTTATCTGTGGCGGACAGCCTGTTTCATTCGGACAAAAATGCACGGCCTCACCTTCGTTGCGTTTCAGTTCTGTTCCGCATTCAGGGCAGTGTGTTATGTATTTTAAAGGTTCGGAATCAACAGAACGTTTACTCAAATCAACACCGATTATTTTAGGAATTATTTCTCCGCCTTTTTCTACAAACACGGTATCGCCAAGGCGTAAATCCAGTTTTTCAATCTGGTCGGCATTGTGCAGCGATGCACGTTTTACAGTAGTTCCCGCCAGCAACACAGGTTTAAGATTTGCAACCGGAGTAATGGCTCCCGTGCGCCCCACCTGAAAAGTAACCTCATTCAAAATGGTGGAAACCTGTTCCGCTTTAAATTTATACGCAATTGCCCAGCGCGGATTTTTTGCAGTAAAGCCCAGGGCATCCTGGTCGTCATAGCTGTTGACTTTCAGCACCACACCATCGGTTTCAAAAGGAAGCTCGTGACGCTTCACATCCCACTCATCAATGAACGAAAAAATGCCGTTGATGTCTTTCACCTTGCGCATGTATTCAGGAATTTTAAAACCCCATTCGCGGGCTTTGGTAAGGTTATCGTAGTGATTGTTGAATGGCAAATTTTCGCCCAGCAAAAAATATAAAAAGCAATCCAGTCCGCGCTTTGCAACAACAGATGAATCCTGCATCTTCAAAGTTCCCGAAGCGGTATTGCGCGGGTTGGCGTATAACTCCTCCCCTGCTTCTTCGCGCTCTTTGTTCATTTTTTCAAATGCTTTCAGCGGCAGAAAAACTTCACCGCGTATTTCAAACTCAGAGGGAAAATCAGTGCCTTTCAATTTCAGCGGAATACTTTTTATGGTTCTTATGTTGGTGGTTACATCATCGCCCTGCACACCATCACCGCGGGTAAGGGCCTGCACCAATTGTCCGTTTTTGTAAGTAAGTCCGATGGCAACACCATCGTATTTCAGCTCGCATACATATTCCGTTTCGCGCTCAATCAGCTTGTGGATGCGGCCTTCGAACTCCTGCACCTCCTCACGCGAATACGAATTGGAAAGTGAAAGCATGGGGTATTTATGCTTCACCGTTTTAAACTCTTTGGTAATACCTCCACCTACACGTTGCGTTGGCGAATCGGATGAAAGAAATTCAGGGAATTCTTTTTCCAGACGATGCAACTCTTCCAGCAGCATATCAAAATCATAGTCACTGATGGTGGGATTGCTCAGCACATAATAATTGTGGTTGTGCTGCTCAATCTCTTTTGAAAGGTATTCTATTCTTGCTTTTGCTTCTTGGTTAGTCATTGCTTCGCACTTTTCTTCTCCTCTCTTTTCTTTTTCCGTTTATCGCGATTTCCTTTTTTCATTTTCCTGTATTCATCATGCTCATTTCGCACCTGCTCGCGTTTGAAAATTGCTTTATACAAGCCGCCCAAAAATAGTTTTATTTTAATTGCATAAAAGGGTCCGTTCAACTTGTTACGCACGAATTTGTCTGCGCTGATAATTTCACGATACCCACCTCCGACACCAACACCCAACCAATAAAAAACTTTATAATGTGCTGCAAGTCCTTGTGTGAAAACGGTAACAGTATCGGAATGACGTATTCCCGGTTTATTGTATAATGTTGAAAGTGTATCTATTTTTCCCCAACCCGTTCCTATACTTACTGGAACGCTGAATTCCCATCGATAATCTTCAAACAAAACATACTCAAAATATGTGTTGGCATAAGAAAAATTAAAATTTTGATTGATAGAATAATCTGCAAGCTCTATTGGTTGCAATGGAAGACCATTCTTCATGGCGTACAACCCAAAACCCCAACGAAATTTGCGAGGATACTCAATGCCGAGTTTTAATCCATAAAACTGAACAGGACGACTTGCAAAAAAAGATCGGTAATTATCAAAACTGATAATGAATTTGGCTTTGTTTTTATTTTCTTTAGCAACAGATTTTAAATAGTTTTTTTCATTCAAGGTGCCAATGCTTTTAAAAGGAACAGTAAGTTTCATTTTACTTTTTTGTGCATATGAAGCAAAAAAGAAAAAGAAAATTATCGCTGTGAATTTTATTTTCATTCCATTGGTTTTTGGCAGCGGAACATTCGCTGATTGCAATTGACATCTTCTCTGATTATACAATCTATAAAGCCCTTGTCAGCAGCAAGACCTGCAACGGCAGCAGCATAGGTGCTGTTTAATTCAAAATAAATTTTGCCACCTGCTGCAAGTTTCTCTTTTGCAAAATCAAGGATGGCACGGTAAAACAAAAGCGCATCGTTATCGGGTACAAAAAGTGCTGTGTGTGGCTCGTGTTCAAGCACGTTGGAGCTCATGGCAGGTTTTTCTGCTTCGGTTATGTAGGGCGGATTGCTGACGATTATATCAGGTGTTAAGGTGTTAAAGTGTTCAAGTGTTAAGGTGTTCAGAATATCACCTTCCAGAAAATGAATTTCAGCATTATTCTTTTCAGCATTTTCTTTTGCAACAGCCAGAGCATTTGAGGAAATATCAAGTGCATACACCTCTGCATCGGGCATGTTTTTTTTCAAGGCAATGGCAATGCAACCGCTACCGGTGCCGATGTCAAGGATAGTTAATTGCGAATTGCGAATTTTAGATTGCGGATTAATCCGCAATTCCTCAATCCGAAATCCGCAATCGGTTATTATCCACTCCACCAGCTCCTCCGTCTCAGGTCGTGGAATCAGCACATGTTCATTCACCTTCAACTTCAATCCGTAAAACTCTGTGTTACCCAAAATGTATTGAATAGGAACATGCAATTTCAGTTTGCGGATAACGCGAAAGAACTTGAGCAATTCCGATTCGCTCAGGCGCATGTCCTTTTTCAGCACCATATCGCTGCGCGAAAAACCGAAGTATTCGTTGAACGAAAAGAAAAGGAACGTTTCAATTTCTTCCTTAGGATATAGGTTTTCCAACTCTTTGCGGAAAAGAGCATAAACTGAAACAGCCCTGTTGTCAATCACTTTCATGGCGCGAAGATAGGCTTGCTTTTTTATTTTGTATTTTCGGCAAGTTGAGAATATGATAAAAGGTAAAACACTTATACTTTATTTAGTGCTGGTCGCAGGCTTCGGACTGATGGGGTGGTACGTTATTCAACAAGGCTATCTGCTTGAAAAATTTTCTACACAAGCTGCTACACAAATTTCCGTTGTAGAAAATCTTCCCGGTAATATCTGGCATCAGTTGGTAAACGGGTATTTGACAAATCTGCACCATCCGTTGGCGGTGTTTATTATGCAATTGGTAATTATTGTTCTGGTAGCACGGATTTTCGGCTATGCCTTCACTAAAATGCGGCAGCCTTCCGTTATCGGTGAAATTGTTGCAGGCATAGTTCTGGGGCCTTCACTTGTAGGAATGTATTTTCCCGATGTTTCTGCATTTATTTTTCCAAAACCTGCCCAGGGAGATATCGACTCGCTCGAGTTTCTTAAATTTTTCAGTCAGATAGGGCTCATGCTTTTCATGTTCATAATAGGAATGGAGGTTGACCTGAAGGCATTGAAAAACCGTGCTTTTGATGCCCTGATCATAAGCCACACGGGAATTATACTTTCATTTTTTCTGGGTGTTTTATTAGCCTACTTTCTTTACGATTCATTTGCACCCGACCAGGTAGCCTTCGTAGCTTTTGCTTTGTTTATGGGCATTTCCATGAGCACCACTGCATTTCCGGTGCTGGCAAGAATTATTCAGGAACGCGGAATTACAAAAACGCCCTTAGGCATTCTGGCAATTACAACAGCAGCTATTGACGACATGACTGCATGGTGTTTGCTTGCCGTAATAATTGCAGTAGTAAAATCAGGAGGCTTTGTTAATTCACTTTCAACCATTGTACTTACGGTTGCCTACGTTTTTATTATGATAAAACTTGTTCAGCCGTTTTTGAAAAAATTCGGAAGCGTATATGTGTCGCGGGAAAACCTGAATAAAACAGTTGTTGCTTTTGTATTTGTTGTCCTGTTCTTCTCATCATACATTACCGAAATCATAGGAATACACCCGCTGGTAGGCGCTTTTATGGCAGGTGTAATTATGCCGCATAACATCAACTTCAAGAAAATTATTACCGAAAAAATTGAAGATGTAAGCCTGGTTTTACTTCTTCCCCTCTTCTTTGTATTTACCGGCTTACGCACGCAGATTAACCTGCTTGATAATTCGGACTTATGGCTTATTGCATGTGTTGTTATTTCGGTAGCAATAGCAGGAAAATTCATTGGCGCTACACTGTCGTCAAGATTGCTGAAACACAGTTGGAAAGAATCATTGTCAATGGGCGTTATCATGAACTCGCGCGGATTGATGGAGTTGATTATACTTAACATCGGTTATGATTTAGGAATATTCGGGAGAGAAATTTTTACCATCCTTGTTCTTATGGCATTGTTCACCACCTTTATGACCAACCCAATGCTGGAATTTATCGACTGGATTTTCGCCAAATTCGAAAAAGCAAAACCCGTTGAAGATGTAGATGCCGCGCTGGATATTCTTATTTCGTTCGGCCCTTCAAAAACAGGAAGTTCTTTATTGCGACTCGCAAATTTTATAACAGCCGGTAAGCGTGCAAAAAAAATTACTGCTATGCACCTTACGCCCAGCCTTGAAATTAATCCGCATGATGCATTGCTTTTTGAGAAAGAGGCATTCGGACCTGTGCGCTTAACGGGGCATGAACTTGGTCTCAGCTTTGAAACTAAATACAAAGCAGTTGATGATGTGGAGAAAGAAATCATGCACACCGTTAAGCACGGGCAATATGAACTGCTGCTGGTGGGTTCGGCCAAATCAGCTTTTACCGAAAAAATAACAGGCGGAAAAATCAAACACATCATTGAAAGCGTTGATTGCACGGTAGGTGTTTTAGTAGATAATAATTTCAGAACGGCTGAGAATATTCTGTTTCTGATATCAGGAGAAGGCGATGAATATCTTAGCTCTTATGCCATGAAATTTATTGAACCGGAAACAGTAAAAATAACTATGGTTAATGTTAGTGGAAGCGTTTCCTTTCCTGAAGGAGTTCTTAGCAGTCATTCCATAAGTATCAGCGAAAACCGAACACTGGACAAGAATTTTTTAGAGCAATTTCAGTTGGTTATAATTGACATTGAATATTGGAAAAAGGTTGCTGCAGCCCGAAGTTCCTGGATTAGTTATAGTCCTTCGCTGCTAATATTTTCAAAAGGAAAAATATGAAACTGATTATCATTAACGGTCCAAATTTGAATTTGCTTGGAACACGCGAACAAAGCGTTTACGGTAATCGTTCCTTTGATGATTATTTTACTGAACTGCAATCAAAATTTCCACAAGTAGAATTAGAATATTTCCAAAGTAATGTAGAAGGCGAGCTCATCAACAAGCTGCACGAAACAGGCTTTGCTTATGATGGGATTATTTTAAATGCCGGAGGATATACCCACACCTCAATTGCAATTGCCGATGCAGTTGCCGCAATAAAAACACCAGTGATTGAAGTGCACATCTCTAATGTTTATGCGCGTGAAGATTATCGCCATGTATCGTTGATGGCCAAAAACTGCAAAGGTGTTATTGCCGGATTTGGCTTGGATTCGTATCGCCTTGCGATTGAAAGTTTCATAAAGTCACCCTGAACTTGTTTCAGTGTCTCATTTAGAAAGATGCTGAAACAATCCCGATAATTATCGGGACAGCATGACGAGTTTTACCAAATTAAATCAGAAAACTTCTTTTTACCTCGCAGAAAATATTCTGCAACTATACTGCGGTTATAAATTCCGCTGATATTTTTATTAATAACTTTTCTCTTCTTCCTTATTTTAAAAAAGTTGAAAAGCACATAAAATTGCGCCTTTTGCACCGCAACAAAATCCTTAAACTTTCCATCAAGCAAAAATTTAATTTGAGCCACATTATCCAATATAACGCGAACAAAAAGCAAACGAAATAAGTTAAACCCTTCTGTGTTTTTTATCAGCAACATCAGGCTATTGCGAAAGTTGAGATGCGTTTTTAAAGGATTGCTTTTTTGCAATGTTCCTCCGCCTACATGGTAAACTGTTGAACTGCCGCAAAACATAATTTTGTGTCCAAGGTTTTTCATCCGCCAGCACAAATCAATCTCTTCCATGTGCGCAAAAAAATCTTCATCAAAACCGCCTGCCTCAAAAAACACTTCACTTTTCACAAACATACAGGCACCTGTTGCCCAGAAAATTTCACAGTTATCATCGTATTGTCCTTTGTCTTCTTCCAGTGTTTCAAAAACGCGCCCGCGACAAAATGGATAACCGTATTTATCAATATAACCACCTGCTGCACCTGCGTACTCAAACATCTTCTTGTCAGCATGCATCCTTATTTTTGGTTGACAAGCAGCAATGGTTTTCTCAGAATCCATTAACTCAATAATTGGTTTTATCCAACCTTCCGTTACCTCAACATCAGAATTCAAAAGAATAAAATAACCAGCTTTTACTTTTTTAAGGGCTTCGTTATAGCCGCCTGCAAAACCCTTGTTCTCATTTGACCGCAGAATATTTATTTGCGGGAAATTCTTTTCAAGAAATGAAACAGAATCATCTGTTGAGCCATTGTCAGCAACAAAAACAGTTGCGTCAGCACTATGCTTAATAACAGAAGGAAGAAATTGTTCAAGAAATTTTTTTCCGTTCCAGTTAAGGATAACAACGGCTGTTTTCATCAACCTGAATTATCTCGGTGTATTAAATAATTCATTTGCGCGATTGCCATAATGATCGCGCCCGTCTTGCTGGTCAAGGTCAATGTATTGTTCATTACGACCTTGTAATCTCAGTTGCCAGCGGTCATCTTTAACCTCGCCATAAGCAGTGGAATGAATAAGCTGATAGTCAGCACCAATTAAATCGGCATTCATAAACACAAAACGTTTATCACTTTGCCTGCGATTAATTTCAGTTCCCGGAATTACATAATAATGCCAGATTTCATATGGATATGAACTGGGTTCGTTGCGGGTTGCGGTAATGGTATTAGGAGCTCCGTATTGGAGATAAACTCTTCCTCTGTCACTTGCATAACCTCTCTGAATACTTGTTCCATATTCCTTGTTTACCTTTTTTACTTCCTCAAAATACTTCAGCCAGGCTTGTTCAGGATTTACTTCATTTCGCTTTTTCCAGAAATTATAAAAATACTGCTGCATCATTTTCATATCTGAATAGTTTAACTGATTTCGCGCAAAATTTTTCTCTAATTGAGTTGAAATAGGGTATGTTGATTTTATATGGTCTTTCAATTCCTCGCTATTAGTAATTGCACTTACAAATGTAGTTGCAACATCAAGTGTGCTTAAATTGCTTGTTGTCAAAACATCTTCAACCAAAGGATTGCTTCTTTGAAAATATTTTTTGGTAACAGCAAGCAATTTGTTTTCCTTATCACGGGCTTCAATAACAAGATTGTAATTCCCTGATTTGAGTTGATTAATCGGCAATTCGTTAAACACAACAATAACATCCTTTGGTGTTACTTTCACAAATTTCCTCAATCCTCCGGCAAGCTCTAAGTTATCAGCATCTTCAACAAAATAATTTACTAAAAATGGCTCTCCTTCCGGGAGGGATTTATTGCTGTTATAAACCTCTGAGTAGAATGTAAGTTTATTCATGTTCTCAGAAAAAAAGTCACTGGGAAACGGAACCATGTCATATCCGCTTTTTGAGAATATTGACTGGTTTATTGTTTTAGAATAGCTCTCAGAAAAACTTATATCTGAAATACTTATTTTGTCTTCAGGGAAAGAAACAGAAATTTTTTCAGAATGGTTTATAGCTGTATCACTTGAATTCAAATCTTTGAGCGTAAACTCTAAAATATAATCACCCGCTGTCAAGGGAATACGTTGCTGGTCAATAAAATCTTTTCCAGACAGAGAATCATTAGTCCCCGGGCTTAGAAGTGTATATTTATCTGCAAATTTTATTACATCTCCTTGCTTCAAAACAAGAACAACCTCCACTTTACCCTGATAAATTCCATTACCTGTGCTAACGTATTTAATAGAGTTTCCAGCAATTGTAAAGTATGTTTCTATAAAAGGGCTTTTGCCATTTTTGGCAAAAGCTGAATAGGCAAAATAGGCTTGTATTCCGCATGCCGAAAGAAATTCAAGAGAACTGAAAAACAAGCATAAACTAAGGAACAACGTCTTTTTCATAGTTAAAATCTTACGTTACAAAATTACTAATTAAAAGCTAATCAAGGGTTTTCGATGAATTCCGAATAAAAGTTTTCTGCTAAGGCTTGGGCATGTAAAATTATTCTACTTTTGCGCCCGGAGAGATGGCAGAGTGGTCGATTGCGGCGGTCTTGAAAACCGTTGAACCGCGAGGTTCCGGGGGTTCGAATCCCTCTCTCTCCGCTTAACTCCACTCTATTTAAGCCACTAATTGCACGAATTGATTTCAGTGAAATTAGTGGCTTAAATTTTTTTAGAAGCATTATTATCAAACTTTATAGATTCTGAGCTTTTGTGAAGTTTTTGTTAACAGATTACGAATCTTATTGGAATTTTATATTTTTGACGCCCGCTTCAAAATAAAAACGCGGGAAATAATAAATCAAAAAGTATTACGTTACATTAATTAAACCATCCAAAAACAAATCATTAATCATTAACCCAAAATTGTAAATTAATTATGAGCACTCAAAAATCAAAATTCAATGGCTTGTCATCAGTAGCAGCATTCCTGTGCATATTACTTGCACTTGTTATAGGATGGGCAATATGGAACTTTATCTTAGGTAGCGCATCTAACTTTGATGCAGAAGGACACCCACTGCCAGGTAACCTGCAAGGTATGATGTACAAAGGTGGATTCATTGTTCCTATTCTTCTTGCAATTAACGTTATCATTATTATTTTCTCTCTGGAGCGTTTGTTCACTATTCAACGTTCAAGTGGAAAAGGCAATTCAGCCCAATTCATTAAAAGTGTTAAATCTTCTTTAGAAGCTGGTCAACTTGACGAAGCTATTGCAGCTTGCGACAAACAAGAAGGTTCTTTAGCAAATGTTATTCGTGCCGGTGTTGAAAAATATAAAAACATTAAAGG
This sequence comes from Bacteroidota bacterium, assembly GCA_947478465.1. Lineage (GTDB taxonomy): Bacteria > Bacteroidota > Bacteroidia > SXHM01 > SXHM01 > SXHM01. The sequence goes on along the minus strand of CANJWH010000017.1, from coordinate 31,606 downwards.
TGAGCCTGGATTAGATAAAGAGAGTAAAGTTGCAGCCGTTCAAAAAGAATTGGAAGAAGCTACTTCATTAGAGCTTCCAATGCTTTCAAAAAACATGGTTATTATTTCTACCTGCGCTACTATTGCAACTCTTTGGGGTCTTATCGGAACAGTTATAGGGATGATTCGTTCATTTGCTGCTCTTTCACAAGCCGGAGCTCCGGATACAACTGCACTTGCAACGGGTATTTCTGAAGCTCTTATTAACACAGCTTTTGGTATTATCGGTTCTGTAATAGGTATTATTATGTATAATATCTTCACTTCAAAAATTGATAGTTTAACTTACAGCATGGATGAAGCTGGCTTCAGCATTGTTCAATCTGTAAACTCAACCAAATAATTTTTTTGTTCTTTGTTTATGGAATTATAGCCGTTAAGGCATCCATACTTGAGAAAGCCCATTATTAAAGCTTTCACAAAAAACAAAGGCTGAACCAATACTATATAACTAAGAAGTATGCCTAAAGTAAAATTACCGAGTAGCAGTCCAGGTTTGGACATGACACCCATGGTTGACCTTGCTTTTCTTTTAGTTACCTTCTTTATGCTTACCGCTTCGGTGCGTGTTGATGAGCCGGTTGTAGTAGATACGCCCTCTTCAAATTCTGATAAATTACTTCCTGACAACGTAATGATGATTACGGTTGACCCTGACGGAAAACCATTTTTCAATATCAGCAATCCACAGGTAAGAGTAAGAACACTTGAAAAGATGGGGGCTCAATACAATGTGCCGTTTACTCCAGAGGAGAAAAAGAAGTTTGCAGGAATGACCACGTTTGGTGTTTCAATGCAAAACCTGAAACAATATATTATGCTGGACGATGTAGCACGCAGCAAATATAAGTCATCAGGCATTCCGCTTGATTCATTAAATAATCAATTGGGCCACTGGATACAATTCGGACAAATTGAAGCTGCAAAACAAGCAAAAGAAGAAAAAGATAAAGCAGAAAAACTGGGACGCGATTTCAAATATGAAAAGCTGCGTTTCGCAATCAAAGCTGATGCACAAACACCTTATGTTTCTGTTAAAGCAGTGATTGAAGTTTTTAAAAAATTAGAAATTTACAGGTTTAATCTCATAACCAATCTTGAACAAGATGAGGTACCAGAGCCAACCAATTAAAAAATTAAACTAAAATGGCAGAAGTAAATACCGGTGATGGTGGCGGTGGCCACGGTAAGCACGAGAAGAAACGTGCCAAAAAAGGATCAACGAAGATAGACATGACGCCCATGGTGGATTTGGCATTCCTGCTACTCACCTTTTTCGTTCTTACCTCTACATTCAGCAAGCCAAAAGCTATGGAAATTAATTATCCTGCTGACCCAAAAGACAAGGACACCAAACCACCTAAAATCAATAACGCATTAACTTTTATTCTATCTAAAGATGATGCTATTTATTACTATCCTGGTGAGTTTTATCCACCAAATAATCCAAAAGGTGAACCACCAACTCAATTGATCAAGACAGATTTTTCAAAAGATGGTCTGCGTAAAATTTTGCTTGATCGCAATGACCCTGTGCGTAAAGAAATTTTCAAGTTGGAAGAAAAATTAAAGGCTAAAGAAATTGCTGACAGCACCTATAAACGTTTGGTAGTTGCGGAAAAAAGCAAGAAAGAAGCTGTTACCGTTTTGATAAAAGCAGACGATAAGGCTACTTATAAAAACGTAATTGATCTGGTTGATGAACTGAATATTTCCATGATAGGAAAATACGCAGTAGTTGATATGATACCAACCGAGTACGAGCTTTTACAGGCAGCAGAAGGAACAACTACAACCACTAACCCTAAATAATAAAACAATGGCGGGAAACTCAGGAAACGAATGGGGAAACGTAGTATCGGATGTTCGCAACGATATCGTTTTCGAACACCGTAATAAAATTTACGGTGCATATTTCATAAGAAGAGAATATACACGCACAGTTTTATTGGCGTTGTTAATTACTGTTTCATCAGCACTTGTGATTGCATTAGTACCAAAAATTATTCAACTTTTTGACAATGCAATTGAAGATGTAGCGGTAAACACAGATGTAACACAAATTGACCTTACCCCTCCTCCTCTTGAGGAGGATGCACCACCACCACCACCACCACCACCGCCACCACCTGTTATGGAAACAGTAAGATTTGTGGCTCCGGTAGTTGTAGATGAACCGGTGATTGATGAACCGCCACCACCAATTCAGGAAGTGGAAACACAGATTAGTACAGTAACTCAGGAAGGAACCGGAGATGATGATGAAATCATTATCCCTGATGAAGGAAACGGAAATGCTGTGGTAGAAGAAGTGAAAGAAGAGATCTTCACATTCGTAGAACAAATGCCTGGTTTCCCGGGTGGTGAAGAAGAGCGCTTGAAATTTATTCAAAAGAACACCAAATATCCTATGATGGAGAAGGAGAACGGTATTGAAGGAACGGTTTATGTTTCATTTATTGTTGATAAACAAGGAAACATCAATGACGTGAAAGTGATGCGTGGTGTTTCGGGCGGTCCTGGTTTAGAAAAAGAAGCATTACGCGTTGTAAAAATGATGCCGAAATGGTCTGCAGGTAAACAAAACGGAAAAGAAGTTCAGGTGCAGTTTTACATGCCAATGAAATTTGAGCTGAGATAGAATTTGTTGAAACCTATACCGAGACGAAAAATATGTTGATTTATCTGACATATTTTTCGTCTCGCTGTTTTAAATAGAAAAGTGAAACGCAATCCCATGCTATACTTTAACATTCTGATGACGCTGATTTATGCAGGCATAGGAGTTGTATTTCTTTTCACCGATTTTTTGTCCAATATGCTTCCTGATACCCGTAAGTTAGTTGGCGGTATTTTTCTGGGATACTCAGTTTTCAGGAGTATTGTAATTATTCAGAAAATGAAAAAAAGTAATGAAGAATAAAATCAGATATAGTTTAGTAATACTAACTCTTTCTCTTCTTACGGGATTTTATTCGTGCGACCAAACGGGTAAAAAAGCAGAACCGACTGATACACCAACTTCGGGTGAAGTGAATATTGCAATTGATGAGTCATATTCACTGCTCTTCGATACTCAGATTTACACATTTGAATCGCTATATGAAAATGCGACTGTGCATGCACGTTACCTCCCTGAAACAGAAGCTTTGCAGGCACTTATGAATGATTCAGTAAAAGTTGTGGTTATAAACAGAGCTTTAAATGAATCTGAAAAACAATCGTTCAAAGCACAAAATATTTACCCGATTGAAACTAAAATAGCGGAGGATGCAATTGCATTTGTAGTGAACAATGAAAATCCTGATACTAACCTGCTTTTTAATCAGGTTGAGAAAATTTTAAACGGAATCGATACAACATGGAAACAAGTAAATCCAAATTCAACAATTGGAAAACTAAACATCATTTTTGACAATCCTAATTCTGCAAATGCCCAGTACATTGCAGATTTTTCTAAACAATCAAAATTGCCAGCAAATGCTTTTGCTGTAAAATCAAATGCAGAGGTTGTGGAATATGTAAGCAAAAATAAAGGAGCTTTTGGCGTAATTAGTGTAAACTGGATAAGTGATAAAGATGACAGCACCAGTATTGGATTTCTGGAGAAAGTTAAAGTAATTGGCATCAGCAAGGATGCCGATTCTGAACTGTTTTATAAACCGTATCAGGCCTATATAAAAACAAAGGATTACCCTTTTTGCAGAGACGTTTATATGATTAATCGTCAAACCCGTGCAGGACTTGGCAAGGGTTTTGTATCCTTTGTTGCAGGTACAAAAGGACAATTGATAATTTTGAAGATGGGATTAGTTCCTGCAATTGCACCGGTAAGGATGATTCAAATAAATTAAAGAGAACATAAATACGATGAATTCAATGAAAAAAGTAAACTTAATGATTGCAGCCGGAGTAATGATTTCCGGAATTGTTAATGCTCAAACACTGAATGATGCAAAACGACTGACAGAAAATGAACAGTTTGAAAGCGCTTCAAAAGCATTTGAACAATTGATTACAGCTGAACCTGCAAACAGCAGTGCCTATTATTATTATGGCGAAAATTATTTTCAAAATGATAATGCGGTACAGGCAAAAACACTGTATCAGAAAGGGGTTAGTGTAAATGCAAATGGACCTTTAAACTATGTTGGTCTAGGAAAAATTGAATACATCAACGGGAATGTTGCCTTAGCAACTGAAAACTTTACCAAAGCAAAAACTCTTTCGCAAAATAAAAGCGCTGAAGTGCTGATGGAAATTGCTGAAGTATATATCAACTCTGAAAAGAAAAACATCGCTGAAGCACTTACATTGCTTAATCAAGCTGCAAAACTGGAACCTAAAAATCCAACCGTTTTTATGCTGATTGGTGATGCATACTTAGAGCAAAACGATGGAAACAATGCAATAGTGAATTATGAAAAGGCATTGGGCCTTGACAAAAAATTTACCAAAGCAATTTTGCGTGAGGGGAAACTTTACAGCCGTGCAAAGAACTATACACTTGCACTTGACTATTACAATAAAGCGATTGAAATTGATTCTTCATTTGCTCCTGCTTTCCGTGAGCGTGCCGAACTTCGTTTCCGTGCAGGACAATCAGAGCGCGCTGCAAGTGACTATAAGAAATACCTTCAATTGAATAATGATCTGAGCGCACAAGTAAGATTTTGCGAGTTTGAATTCGTTTCAAAACATTATAAATCAGTATGTGAAGAAGGCCCTAAAGTTTTGAGCAGAGATACTACTTACATCAATATTTACCGTGTGATGGGTTACAGCTATTATGAAATCGGTGATTATACAAACGGAATATTGTATATGAATAAATATTTTGCTAAAGCTCTGGCAACCGGAAAACCATTCCTTGCCTCGGACTACGAATACCTTGGAAAAAATCAAATAAAAAACAATGATTCGCTTGGGGTTGACAATTTGCAAAAAGTGTTGGATATGGATACAACCAGAACAGACTTATATTCAGATGTAGCAGCATTTTTGATGAAGCAGAAAAATTATCCTAAAGCAATTATTTATTATGATAAAAAAATTGCGGTGGATACTGCAAAGGCTTCACCTAATGACTATTTAAAACTTGGACAATGCTATTACAATCTTAAAGATTTTACAAAAGCAGATTCAGTCTTTGCTATTCTTATCCGTGTTCAACCAACTTCAATATATGGTTATGCATACAGAGCTCGTTGCAAATCACAATCTGACCCCGATACTAAACAAGGACTTGCTAAACCATTTTATGAGAAAGTAATTGAAGTGGGTTCTTTAGATTTGGAGAAAAACAAGAAAGAATTAATCGAGGGTTATTCGTATTTGGGCTATTTCTATTTAGTGGCTAAAGACTATCCAAAAGCGAAAGAGAATTGGAAAAAAGTGTTGGAGCTTGACCCTGCAAATGAGAAGGCATCTAAAGCACTTGCTGATCCTAATTTGAAATAATTTTCAGTTTTGTTTAGTTCGTTGCAACCAGGCTAAAACCATTTTCAGTTTTCCAAAGGAAACATCAACAGAAACTTTTTCTTTGATATCGTTCAGTTGAGCATATTCCTGCTCAATTATTGCAGGAAAATGCTGAGCCAGTTCATTTACCTCTTCCATAGGAATCAGGTCTTCAATCTGAACAGCACCTTGCTTTATCGCTTGTGCTAAATGTCCTTCAATAGTTCCGACTGTTAATTTTCTTTCTGTAGCTATATCGGCTATGCTCTTACCTGCTCTGAAGTGATTCACCGTTTCATCAACCGTTGGCGTTTTTTGTTCTTTGGGTTTACGCTCACGCTTTGCCGGAAAAATTTCTTTCGGTTGAAGATTATACTCTTCACAATAATCACGAACCAATTGAATTATCTCATCACCGTATTGACCAACTTTTGCTTTACCAAAACCTTTTATTTTCAGAAGTGATTCCTTACTTTGAGGTAAATAAGCGCAAACATTTTGAATAGCATCACTACTGAAAACCATATACAACGGAGCATTAGTTTTGCTTGCTATCTGCTTACGCAAGCCTGCAAGTCTGCTATATAATTCTTCGTTTGCAGTTCCATCAACAACAACTTCCTGTTCCTGGTTTTGAGCATATGAACTTTGAATTTTATCTGCTGCCGTTTCAACTTTCTTACCTGATTTCAGATATTCATTCAGTGTAAAACCATTTTTGCAGTGATTAATACGATGAAGTATTTCGTGAAGAATAAACGCAACTTCAGTCAATGAAGCATCAAGATAGCGGGCAACTTTTTTCTTGTCGGTTGAAAAGGGATGTGTGTAAAACTTCTCTTTCCATTTTTGTATTTCAGCAGAAAAATAATTTGCAGCATCTTTTACTCTTTTTTGCAAAACTTCATTTTGTTCTGCATTTGGGTTTTCTCTTGAAAGTGTGGTTATCTGCTCCTTAAATTTATCAGCAACAGTTTGTATTTTCTCCTGACCTTCAGCTAACATTTTCAGCCACTCTAAGCTGGCTTCTGAAAACTCTTCACGATTTTCATCTAATTCTTCTCTGAAATCTTTCAACTCATAATACCAGCGGTAGAATGAGAAAATATTCTGCAATTCCTGTAAAGCATATTTCTGTCGAGCTTCCTCAAATTTTTGAGACAACTTGGTATCGTCTTGATTTTTCCCTTGCCACTCTTTTAAGCTATGATGTGCTCCGAGGAAACTTTGATTAACAGATGAGGTGAGCACCAAGCCTTCCAATGAAGTACAGCGGCTTAGTGCAACATACACTTGTCCGTTAGCAAAAGCATTTTCAGCATCAATTACTAATTTATCAAAGGTCAGCCCCTGACTTTTATGAATAGTAATTGCCCACGCAAGACGCAACGGATATTGCTCAAAACTGCCAAGTTCATTCTCAACAATCTCACGTGTATCGGGATTTAGCGAATAGTTTGTGTTTTTCCATTCGTATTTTTTTACGTCAATATCGTAATGTTCGCCTTTGCATCGGACTTTTATTCCATCATCTGAAAGTGATCTAACAGTTCCTATTTTTCCGTTGTAATATTTTTTGTCTTCGACATCGTTTTTCAAAAACATTACCTGAGCACCAAATTTTAATTCGAGTTCATTTTCTGCAGGGAAAATATGCTCAGGAAAATCCCCCTGTGTTTTTGCATAATAAATTTTTGAACGCTCTTTCAGAGTATCTAATTTCTTCTTATTGATAGTATCTGCCTGATTATTGTGCGTTGTAAGAGTTATATAGCCTTCATCATCAGCGGGAGCAAAATTCCGTTTCAATCTTGAATTTAGTAATTCAAAGTTTACCTGAGAAAGGTTGTTGTTTCTTATTCCATTGAGCACATCAATAAACGTATTATCCTGCTGACGAAAAATTTCTTTCAACTCTACCATTACAGGAACATGTTCGCGCAACACAATACTGTCAAAGAAAAATATAGACGGGTAATAGTTTTTCAGAAAATCCCATTCATGGTTTTTCACTACAGGAGGAAGTTGATACAAATCCCCAATAAATAAAACCTGAACTCCTCCAAAAGGTAACTGGCTTCGTCTTCTGATGCTTCGCAAAATTGCATCAATCGCATCAACGGTGTGAGAAGCTACCATGCTGGTTTCGTCAATCACCAGTAATTCAAGATTACGGAAAAGATTGAGCTTTTCTTTGTTGTAACGGATTTGTGAAAGCAGCGAATGACTGTTTATTCCATCACTTGAATTTTTAGAAGGGACAAAAGGTGCAAATGGCAATTGAAATAATGAATGCAGCGTAACACCTCCGGCATTAATAGCCGCAACACCTGTTGGTGCAGCAACAACCATTTTCTTGAAACTGTTTTCTCGCAAATATTTCAGAAAAGTGGTCTTACCCGTTCCTGCCTTTCCCGTGAGGAAAATATTCAGGTTGGTTTCTGTTACAAACCTGAAAGCAAGGTCAAATGCTTCGGTATGCTTTATTTCTGCCATGATTACTAATAAAACTATGTCGCGAAAATTACGAAATTTGGGAAGTCAAAAAAACAAAACATTTTAGTTTATCTGCTGTTAAAATAACGTTATGAAAAAAACATTAGTGATTGGAGCAAGCGACAACCCCGGCAGATACTCATATATGGCAGCCGAAAAACTTTTGCGATACGGGCATGAGGTTCTTCTTCTAGGAAAAAGAGAAACTGAAGTTTTGGGATTAAAAATTCAAACAGGAAAACCTGCAATTGAAAATATTGATACCATTACGTTATATGTAAATCCTAAAAATCAGGAACCATATTACGAATATTTTTTATCGCTTAAACCCAAACGCATCATCTTCAACCCGGGAACAGAAAATCCTGTGCTTGAGAAAATGGCAGAAGAAAAAGGTATTGAGGCTTTGGAAGCCTGCACCTTAGTTATGCTGTCAGCCGGACAATATTAAAAAAGGGGCTCTTAGCCCCTTTTTATATATTACAATCCCCAAGTTACTTTATTATCTCCAGCGAGCGCTTAATAAATGCAGCCAACTCCTCACCTTTTAATAAATTCTGAGAGAGCAATGCTAAATCAGATAATTGTTTTGCAGTCTGGTTTTTCTTATGCTCATCTTTTTCTTCCAATATTTTTGAAACAAGCGGGTGATTTGAATTTACAACCAGATTATACATCTCGGGCATATTGCCCATAAAACCTCCCGGCTGCATTTTTTGCATCTCCATCATTCTGCGCATGAACTCATTTTGAGTAATGATGATAGGATTGTCTTTTTCATTCAGACTTTCAAACATCACGGTAAATTTTTCTTTAGGAACCTGTGCTTCAAAAACTGGTTTTAGCGCATCCTGTTGCTCATTGGTCAATTTAGAAACCTGTGCTTCGTCTTTTTTAATCAGCTTGTCAATAGTATCTCCATCTACGCGGGTGAAGTGTGAGTTCTCAAATTTGCGTTCAACCAGATTGATGAAATGACTATCTAATTGCCCGTCCATTTCCAACACATCATAACCTCTGTCTTTTGCTGAAGCAACAAACGTATGTTGTCCTGTCTTATCCGAAGTATAGAGATAAATCAGGTTTTTCTCCTTATCAGTTTGTGCCGCTTCAATATGTGTTTTATATTCATCAAAGGTGAAGCATTTGCCTTCCGTATTTTTGAATAAATAAAATTTAGCTGCGCGCTCATAAAACTTCTCATCGGTCAGCATTCCATATTGAATAAAAACACGGATGTCATCCCATTTCTTTTCAAAATCTGCTCTGTCCTTTTTGAAAAGATCTTCGAGTTTATCAGCAACTTTTTTGGTGATGTGGCTGCTGATTTTTTTCACATTGCTGTCGCTTTGCAAGTAGCTGCGCGAAACGTTCAACGGAATATCTGGCGAGTCTAAGACGCCATGTAACAAGGTCAAGAACTCAGGAACAATTCCTTCTACCGAATCGGTTACAAAAACCTGGTTGCTGTACAACTGAATTTTGTTTTTCTGAATTTCCATGTTCTGTTTCAAACGCGGGAAATAAAGAATGCCGGTAAGGTTAAAAGGATAATCTACATTCAGGTGAATATTGAACAACGGATCTTCAAACGTGTAGGGATATAATTCGCGATAGAATGTGTTGTAATCCTCATCTTTTAAATCAACGGGCTTTTTAGTCCATGCCGGAGTTGGGTTATTGATGATGTTATCAACGGTTTTCTTCTCGTCTTTTGCATTTTCACCTTCACCAATTTTTTCGGTAATTTCTTTTGTTCCAAATTTGATATAAACGGGAAGAAACTTGCAGTATTTATTGAGAATAGTCTCAATCCTGTTTTTATCATTAAACTCTAACGAGTCATCAGCAAGGTGAAGGATAATTTCTGTTCCTCTTTCTTTTTTATCGCTTTTTGAAAGCGTGTATTCAGGACTTCCGTCACAAACCCATTTAATTGCGGGCTTGGTTTTCATATAAGACTTGGTATTGATTTCCACTTCTTTTGAAACCATAAACGAAGAATAAAAACCCAAACCAAAATGCCCGATAATGGAATTTTCTTTCGCCTTGTCTTTGTATTTTTTCAGAAATTCTTCGGCACCCGAAAACGCTACCTGATTGATGTATTTCTCTACTTCCTCTTCGCTCATACCTATACCATTGTCTTTAATGGTAATGGTTTTTGCTTTCTCGTCATGAATAACTTCTACCTGCCAATTGGTTTCATCCTCGGTAAATTTGCCGAGCGTTTTAAGCGTTTTTAATTTCTGAACGGCATCAACAGCGTTAGAAACTAATTCGCGTAAAAATATTTCGTGGTCTGAATAGAGGAATTTTTTAATGATGGGGAAAATGTTCTCTGTTTGAACGTTAATTTTTCCTTGGGTTGTGTTTTTTTCAGTAGCTGTTTCTGACATGGGAATTTATTAAATAAGTTGGTAGAATTAATTTTTAAACCCTTTGACTAAGCTCAGGGTGACAGACAGCCGGAACTCAATAGCTATGCCAAGCGGGAATAACTGACAAAATGACGTTGGTATTCGTCACACTGAACCTGTTTCAGAGCCTTTCTATGAGAGATGCTGAAACAGGTTTAGCATGAAGGAGGCTACTCTTTCGCAGAATTAGCCTGTAACAAGAGCGCAACTGAAGTTTTCCCTTGTTTGTTGGCAAGTGAAAGCGGGGTTTCTCCTGAATTACTCATAAGGTTTACTACAGCGCCTTTTTCAATCAGAACTTTTACAACATCTTCTTTCCCCTGATAACTTGCAGCATGTAATGCCGTCCAGCCATCACCATTTGCAAAGTGGATTGCAGCTCCTTTTTCAATCAACTGCAAAGCTATTTCGGAATTGCCCGACATGATGGCCGTGTAAAGCGGAGTTGGTTCTGTTGTAGAGTTTACATCTGCACCGTTATCAAGTAATAATTTTGCGAGAACCGGTTTGTTCATTTGCAAAGCAATGATTAAAGGAGCCCAATCCGTTTCGGATTGTGCATTTACCACTTCCGGGAATTTTTTCATGATTGCTTTCATCATATCCACATTTCCTGAACGGAGATAAGTCATGAATTTATCTTTACTGAGAAAACTTATTTCTATTGTCTGGCGGTCAGGACTTTCAATCTTTATTTTTTGAGACCACTTTTCTTTACTTCCTGTCATCAAAGCCTCAATAGTATGTTCACCAAAAGTTGTTACATAGCTTCTGGAGCTGTCTGCTTTGAGGTCAAATATTTTTTTACCATCAATATTTACTGTACAGGCAAGGTCCGTTTTCAGCAAAAGAGATGATTTGCGGTTGCTGACTACCTTTGTTGTCTGAGATTTTGCAGTAAGTGCAATAGCAGTAATGATAAACAGCACACAGAAAAACTTTACAAGAAAATCAATTCTGTTGTTGATGTAAATACCCATAATGAATTAAATTTTGGTTCAAATTTATTCTGTTAAGGTTCAATAATTGTATCTGTTGAAAAAACATGAAAACTTTCTCTTCATATCTCCTTACAAAGGAATGAACAAAACACTTCACCTCTTACTTTCGCTGCCTCTAATTTTTACAACGCTTAACTTGTCAGCACAAACTAAAATACGTTACGCAGCCATCGGTGATTCATATACCATTGGCGAAGGTGTGAATGAAAATGAACGCTGGCCCAATCTTCTTGTTGAACATTTAAATGAGGAAAATATTCATTTGGAAATTGTTTGCAATCCTTCCGTTACCGGTTGGACAACGCAACAGGTAATTGATAATGAATTGCCTGTTTATCGTGATGCCAAGCCTGATTTTGCAACACTGTTGATTGGCGTGAATGACTGGGTGCAAGATGTTACTCAAGAAAAATTCAGAGAAAATCTGCGTTTCATTATTTCTGAAATGCAAAAAGAACTTAACAACAAACAACACCTTTTATTGGTTACCATTCCTGATTTTTCGGCAACACCTGAAGGGCCTAAATACAGTCGAGGAAGAGATATTACCAAAGGACTTGCAGAATTCAATGAGATAATAAAACAGGAAGCAGCAGCAAAAGATTTATTGGTTGCTGATATTTTTGAAATCTCGCAACAGGTAAAAGGGGATGCAACGCTGGTTGCCTCAGATGGACTTCATCCCTCAGGCAAAGAGTATGCAGAATGGGAGAAGATTATATTTCCTCTGGCGAAGAAAATCCTGACTTCTGCACAATAATTTTATATCTATAACGTTACTAAATATATACACCTAAATATGCGTAAGCTCATTGCAATTTTTATCATCATCGGGTTTGTTACTGCCTCCTGTGCATCTTCCGGTCATGTTCGGAAATGTAACGGGCAAAGGGGAACGAAGGTGCCGATGGGGATTTTGTAAACCCAGTGGCACAATTCTTGCCAACCAAAGGAAAACTATTTTTTCACACGCTATGAAAAACTCTTTTCTATTAGTAGTAATTGCTGTTGCGCTATCGTCATGCTCACAAAAGGTTTACTTTACTAAAGAGACCAAAGAAAAACTGGAAGCTAAAGGTGTTGACCTTAAAAAGATACAATACTATAACTCTGAGGCCATTGTATTACTGCGCGAAGTAAATGATGAAGAGGTAAAAGTAGCCGAAGGAAAAGTGCGTTTTGAGAACGGTAAAAACGTAGAAGAAATTATCATAAAACGCAACACCCCCGGTATTTTTGCAGAAGCCAATACCAGTGATGCAATGATGATTCGCTTTGAAAAAGGCGGAACTAAATATCTGCCCTTTGTGCCTTCCAAAGATTATTCAGGCCGGAAAAATATTTACCAGCTTGGCTACTTAGACCGGGTTAACAGTGGTGGAAGTCGTTTTGCTATAGTTAACTATGACGATAAAAAATACAGTATTGTTTTCGGAAGCAATGCCGCACTGCTCATTGACAAAAGCGTTTTGGTGAAAGAAGAACGCAAGACAAGAGTGGCAGAGGGAGTGAAGGTGAAGTAGTCTCCGTCACCCTGAACTTGTTTCAGGGTCTTAATTGTTGAGATGCTGAAACAAGTTCAGCATGACTTTATTTTAACCGCACTTACTATGTCCGCAGCTTTTGCAGTTCAGACAACCTTCTTCATAAACCAATGAAGGTTGTGAGCAATTCGGACAAATATTTTCCACCGGTTTTGTTCCGTCAGGAATAAATTTCTTCAATGCACGTGCCACACCGTTTTTCCAGGTGGTCAATGTCTCATCATTCAGGTTAAGGTTGTTTACTACATCCACTACAAAAGGCAATGGCATTCCGTGACGCAGAATACCTGAGATTAATTTTGCATAGTTCCAGTATTCTTTATCAAATGAACGTGACAGCCCTTCAATAGTTGTGTTGTAACCTTCTTTATCGGTGTAGCGGAAATCGTAACGGGTTTTGCCGTTGCCGTTTTTAACTTTAATAACAACACCTTTATCAACCCAATTAGGAATTACAAATGACTCTTCTGCTTTACCGGTAAAAATCTCATACGGTTTTCCGTTCAGCAAGCCTACAACTGCAATCCATTTATCATGATTGTTCTGGAAGCGCACGATTTCTGCACCTAATTCTGTAGGGCGTTTTGGTGCTCTTGATTCAATAATATCGTCTTGAATGTCTGAGTTTTTTTCATGTTTCTTTTCGTTGCTTACCAACACACCGCTGCGCGAACCATCACGGTAAACGGTAATTCCTTTGCAGCCACTCTCCCACCCTGTCTGATAAATTTGTCCTACTAATTCTTCGGTTGCTTCATTAGGGACATTTACGGTAACGCTGATGCTATGGTCAACCCATTTTTGAACAGCGCCCTGCAATTTTACTTTGCTTACCCAATCCACATCATTGGCACTGGCTTTATAGAACGGTGATTTCTCCAAAACCTTATTCAAATCATCATCTGACATCAGTTTTACTTTTTCCACATCGTAGCCATTCACTTGTAACCACACAATCACTTTGTGGTGAAATACCTGGTATTCTTCCCATGAATCACCAACGCCATCTACAAAACTTACCGTAACATTCTTGTCGTTTGGATTTACTTTGCGTCTGCGTTTATAGGCAGGCATAAACACCGGCTCAATACCGGAAGTAGTTTGTGTCATTAAACTCACGCTGCCGGTTGGAGCAACTGTGAGCAACGCAATGTTTCTTCTTCCCCATTTCATCATGTCTTCATACAGCAAAGGGTCTGCATGTTTAATACGCTGAATCATCGGGTTGTTTTTTTCGCGCTCTGAATCATAGATAGGAAATGCACCGCGTGCATGTGCCATATCAACGCTGGAACGGTAGGCTTCCAACGCAAGTGTTTTGTGAACTTTCTCGCAGGTTCTTATTGACTCATCAGAACCATATTGGATATTCAAAGCTGCCAGCATATCGCCTTCAGCTGTAACGCCAACGCCTGTTCTACGTCCTTCAATACATTTCTTTTTTATGTTTTTCCACAGGTTGTATTCCACTGCTTTTATTTCTTTCTCCTCAGGGTCTTTGTCAATCTTTTCAAGAATGGCATCAATCTTCTCCAATTCCAGATCAATAATATCATCCATCATGCGCTGTGCCATGCGGGTGTGTTGTTTAAAAAGCGGAAAGTTGAACTTCGCGTCTTTAGTGAAAGGCTCATCCACGTAACTGTAAAGGTTAAGCGCAATCAAGCGGCAGCTGTCATATGGACACAAAGGAATTTCACCGCAGGGATTTGTTGAAACAGTTTTGAAACCCAAATCAGAATAACAGTCAGGAATTGATTCGCGGATAACGGTATCCCAGAATAAAATTCCGGGCTCGGCTGATTTCCATGCGTTGTGAACGATTTTGTTCCACAAGGCAGTGGCATCTATTTCCTGTTTTACGCGCGGTGTTTTTGAATCAACGGGAAACTGCTGCACATAAGGTGTTTTGTTGATTGCCGCTTTCATAAAATCATCATCAATTTTTACCGAAACGTTAGCACCTGTTACTTTGGTGCCATCCATTTTAGCGTCAATAAATTTTTCGGCATCGGGGTGTTTGATGGAGATGCTGAGCATCAAAGCGCCACGTCTTCCATCCTGTGCAACCTCACGTGTAGAGTTGGAATAACGCTCCATAAAAGGAACAACACCGGTTGACGTGAGTGCACTGTTTTTAACGGGAGCACCGGTTGGGCGCAGGTTGGTAAGGTCATGACCAACACCTCCTCTGCGTTTCATCAGCTGCACTTGTTCCTGATCTATCTTCATAATAGAACCGTATGAATCAGATGCTCCGTTATTACCAATTACAAAGCAATTGGAAAGCGACACAATCTGAAAATCATTTCCGATGCCGGTCATAGGACCGCCCTGCGGAACAATGAATTTAAAGTTTTTCAGCACCTGATAAATTTCGTCTTCGCTGTAGGCTTTCGGATATTTTGCTTCCACACGAGCAATCTCACGCGCCATTCTGCGGTGCATGTGGTCGGGGTTCAGTTCATAGATATTACCATACGAATCTTTGAGTGAATATTTATTCAGCCATACCTGTGCCGCCAGCTCATCGCCTTTGAAGTAATCCACCGAGCTTTTCAGGGCTTCTTCGTAGGTGTATTTTTTTAGTTCAGGTTTAGGTGATGAGGATGTGGTAGTGGCTGTTTTCAATGCGGTTTCGGTTAGTGTTTCTGTTGACATAAGACGAGTATTTTAGGCAGGTTTTTCGACCTTGTTAGTTCATTTTCGTTAAATCTGGGTTTGTTTTCCCGAAAATTGGGATGTGCAATAATAGAAACAATTGAACCGTAGATTTGATTCAGTTTTGAACAAAAAGGAATAGTTTTCAACCTGACAGAGGTCAGGAAAAATTTATAATTTAGTGAACTTATTTTATCGGACCGAACATAAAATAATCATGACCATCGCCACCTGGAACTCGAACGCCCGCAAAAAACAAGCAAGCGCATTCCGGCTATTATTGATTGCATTAAAAAGATCACCTTTCGTTCCTAAACATGGAACACCGATAAATCATTGAGCGACCATATCGGGGTTGAGGTTGTGATTGAATAGATTATTAGTCTCCCTAGGGTTGTTTTCTCAGTCATTTAATCTGAAGCAAATTTTTATAACCTGCTATATTTCAGCAACTAAACCCTTCCAAAAAGCATCAAATAGACTTGCAACAATCAAAAGTTATCTTGCAACAACCAAAAGTTAACTTGCAACCGTTACAAGAAGACTTGCAACAACCAAAAGTTAACTTGCAACAGTTACAAGAAGAATTGCAACAACCAAAAATTAACTTGCAACCGTTACAAAAAGATTTGCAACAACCAAAAGTTAACTTGCAACTGTTACAAGAAGACTGGCAACAACTAAAAGTTAACTTGCAACAGTTACAAGAAGACTTGCAACAACCAAAAGTTAACTAGTAACCGTTACAAGAAGAATTGCAACAACCAAAAGTTAACTTGCAACTGTTACAAGAAGAATTGCAACAACCAAAAGTTAACTTGCAACAACTTAAAGATCTTTCGAAGCATTTTCGAAGGACTTTAATACATCAGGGAATGATTGTGAAAGAATAGCAGAACAAAAAAGCCTCAATGAATTAATCATTGAGGCTTTTCTGATAATGAGATTAAAGTCTACAAATACGAATGATCACTTCCGTTCGCTTTGTATTCCTTTTCTATTTTTTTCATGATAATGTTGCGCACCCATTTTTTAAATGGCGGCATCTCTTTCATCTTGGGGTTTTTGCCGTGTTTCTTAAAACGGTCGAAATAATATTTAGTGGCCAATACTGCAAAACCTGCACAAGTGTTATGATCTAAATAGGGGCTCAGGTTATTGAGTTTAACATGTTTTGCTCCCAATGCCGTCATTTTTTCATAGGCCACTATTGAGTTTTTATAGTTCACCTCACGGTCGCCTTCGCAAAAACAAAGTTGAACAGGAGCGGTTGGAACCCAATCGGTAAGATTATTTTCCTGCAAACGTTTTTTAAATGCAAAGTTGGGATTGTTAAGGTATTCGTTGATGAGGCTGTCGCTCATTACATCTTTCGGAATTTTTGGCATCAGGCGGTTCAGTTCATCCAGCGTACGGTTGTCGTTCTGCTCAAAAAACGGCTGAAATAATGAATCAAAAGGAGCTCTGAAAGCAGTGTAGATATCCTCATTGGGCAAAATTTTATAAGCTTCCTGATAAGAAAGAATAAGATAAGGAAGATAGAAAGGGCGCGGATATTCCTGAAACATATATTTCTCCTGTTCGCCAGTCATATCGTATGCTCCAGACATTGGCGAAGAGGCTGTAACCTGAAAACGCGGGTCATTTAGTTCCTGTAAATATTTATGTGCAGCTAATGAAGAGTGTCCCCCTTGCGAATACCCTGTAAGGAAAAGCTGTCCGTTGTGTTCTACACTCAGTTTTTTGTTCAATTCATCTATTGCGTATAGCATATAAATAAATGCGTGTGCCTCACTCCATGCATGCTGATACAAATGCTTTCCTTCACCTTTTCCTATACCGTAATAATCGGGATACATCGCTGCGTAGCCATCAGTAGCATGAGCCAGACAAATAAACTGTTGTGAATCGCCATCTGAAATATCTCTTCCTTTCTGAATTTGTGTTCCGTGACCAAACATCATATACGGCACAGCCTTTTCTGTTTTAGGAACAAAATAAATTCCCGATGCATTTCTCCAGGTTCCGTCAACCCATTTGACACGGTAAATGATTTCATAAATATCAACACCATAATGAACAGGCAGAGCAATTTTGGGAACTTTTTTGTCTTTCCACATTGCATTAAGCGTTTGCTTTGTATGCGATTTTACAAGATTATAGCTTACCAGGTAAGGTGCATCAGGGTCGGGTGTTAAACCGAATGATTCAATAGAGAATAGCAGAGCCAGAAGCGGGAAAAAGTATTTCATGATAATAAGGGGTTGGAAATGAGAGTACAAAGATATTGCGAAAAATGGTTGATTCCGCCAAATGGCTTAAATGTTTTTTAAATATTCTATTAGTGAAATAAAACGTCACCCTGAACTTGTTTCAGGGTCAAAAAAAAAGATGCTGAAACAAGTTCAGCATGACGAAAGCATTCTATTGTTTACTTTCGCATTTATGGATTGGAAAGCAGCTATCAGCGGATTTAAGAATTACCTGAAACTGGAACGTTCCATGTCGCCCAATACAGTGGAAAGTTATGTGCGCGATGTTACCCAACTCTGGAAATTTGGTGAAACAAAAGCATGGAATCTTCCACCCGAAAAAATTCAATTAAAGCAGTTGCGTGAATTTATCGGTGAGATAAATGATATAGGCATGAATGCTACCAGTCAGGCACGCATTATATCAGGCATGAAAGCGTTTTATAAATACCTGCTTATTGAAGACGTTATTAAAGACAACCCGACTGAACTGCTTGAATCACCCAAGACCGGCCGCAAACTTCCGGATACTTTAAACATTGAAGAAATAGAATTACTGATCAACACCATAGATTTAAGCAAACCCGAAGGAGAGCGAAACAAGGCCATGCTGGAAGTGTTGTATGGTTCGGGCCTGCGTGTTTCGGAACTGGTAAATTTGAAAATAAGTTCTATCCATTTTGATATTGGTTTTATACGTGTGCTCGGAAAAGGAAACAAGGAAAGACTTGTTCCGCTGGGAGGAATGGCAGCAAAGCAGGTAAAAACCTATATGGAAAATGTACGTTGCCACATACAGATTAAGAAAGGAAGTGAAGACATTTTATTTCTGAACAAAAGGGGAACAAAGTTTTCACGTGTATATGTTTTTCTGTTCTTAAAAACACTGGCAGAAAAAGCGGGGATAAAAAAGAGCATCAGTCCGCATACCTTCCGCCATTCTTTTGCAACGCATCTTGTTGAAGGCGGTGCAGATTTACGTGCGGTGCAGGAAATGCTGGGACACGAAAGCATTACCACTACCGAGATTTACACACACTTAGACCGCAGTTATTTAAGAGATGCGATTATACAATTTCACCCAAGGGCGAAATAATAACAGAGTATTACATTCCTCCAACCGGAATATAGGTTTCCTCAGGAGTAATGCTTAATACCGGAATCTGTGAATGATTTACAATCTGCTGAGCTGAAGGTCCCATTATAAAGCCTGTAAGACTTTCATCCTGCTCAGTCATTATCATAATTAAATCAGCATCATTATCATTTGCATATTTCATCGCCAGTTTTGCAAAGTTATCGCCAACAAGCAACTTGTTCTTTTTAGGAATGCCTTCCGCATCTAAATATTCATTCACTTGTTTTTTTATCACTTCAAATTTGTGAAGTGTTCCCGGTTCCATATCAGGTATAAGTTCTACCACATGTACTACAGAACCATAATGTTTTGCAAACTCAACAGCATATTTCACCTTCTGACGCGATGCATGAGAACCGTCAATAGGCAGCACTATATTCCTGAAACCACTTTTTGATGCATGTTTTTGCACTGTAAGCACAGGGCATGTAGCCTGTGTTACTACTTTGTAAGCATTGCTTCCGATAAAAAATTCGGCAAAGCCCGAAATACCATGCGTTCCCATTACAATAATGCTTGCTTTTATTTTATCAGCCGCCTCTACAATCTGAGTAGAAATGTTGCCCGACTCTATTAAAATTTCAGGCTTATAAATTCCATGCTCAACATGGATAGCTGATGCCAGTTCATCCAATTTTTCATAGGCCAGTTTTTTGATTTTATCATTGAGGGTAATCATTTCGCTCATCTCAAACTGATAGCTTGACGGCTCAATTATGTGAACAAAAAATAGTTTAGCCTTAAATATTTTTGCCATAAAAATGGCGTGGTCCAAGGCTTCCTGTGATGTTTCAGAGAAATCAACAGGAGTGAGAATTTGTTTGATAGTGAAGCTCATAGTTTTGTACTTTTTCGCACTTAAAGATAATGCAAAAAAATAACAATAACCAATACGCTTTACTGATAAAAATCAGTAAGGTGTAAAAACTGAAGTGTCTTTTGAAGGCGAAGGAATGATACTTAACACCGGAATATCAGAATGATTAATGATTCCCTGTGCTGATGAACCGATAAAATATTCGGTGTAATCATTTTCCTGTTGTGTCATAATAATTATAAGATCGCCTTTTGCTTTATTGCCGTAATCAATAATTACCTCAGCAAGCGATTCACTGCCTTTGGTGCTTTTAATAATCTCGGCACTGCACTCAACAGCTGATTTTTCAATAAATTTTTTCACCTGATCAAGCTGGCGGGTAAGGCGGTTTACTATAAACTCATCACTGGTAAACAATACCGATACCACGCGAATGGTAGAACCAAAAATTTTTGCAAACTCAATGGCCTTTCCCACTTTTTCTTTGGTTTCTTTAGTAAGGTCAAGCGGAAGAATAATATTCTGACAACCTTTGCGGTGGTGCTGTCCTTTGATGGTAATAACCGGAATTTTTGATTCACGAACTACACGCAATGCGTTAGAACCAATAAAGCGCTTCATTCCGCTTTCGCTACCACTTGTTCCCATTACAATAAAGGTTGCTTTTATTTCTACTGCAGTTTCTACAACCTCATCATATACTTTTCCTTTTTTCAAAACAGGCGTCATGGCCACACCATATTTTTTCACCTGATCAGCTGTAAAATCTTTCAGTTGTACTTCAAGCGCTGTAGTAAATTCATCCATGTGCTTTGACGAGAAAAAACTCGTCATGCTGCTTGTCTCTGCTATTTTAAGGATAGTTAATTCTGCATTGAAGACTTTGGCTAAGTTTGCAGCCTGTTCAAGTGCAATCAGTGATTGTGGTGAGTAATCAACCGGGACTAATATTCTATTGTGCTCGCTCATGTTTTTGGTTAGCTTTGAATTTCGAGGCGCGAATTTAACACATTATCCTATATTATGAACAAAATAGCGGAAACAGAATTAATTCTTAACCCTGACGGCAGTGTTTACCACCTTCACCTTCATCCCGAAAATATTGCCGAAACAATACTTGTAGTTGGCGACCAGGAGCGCGTTGCAGCCATTTCAAATCGCTTTGATAAAGTGGAATTCAAAATGCAGAACCGTGAATTTGTTACCCACACAGGCTATATAGGCAGCAAAAGAATTACCGCGCTTTCAACCGGAATAGGAACCGATAATATTGATATTGTTGTGAATGAGCTGGACGCTGCGGTGAACATTGATTTACATGAACGAGTTCCAAAAAAAGAACTTACCGTATTGAACATTATCCGCATCGGAACTTCGGGGGCGCTGCAAGCCGATATTCCTGTAGATAGCTTTCTGTTATCTGCACACGGACTGGGTTTTGACGGGCTGATGAATTTTTACGATGTAGCAAAAACACAGGAAAATGAAGCTCTGGTTGATGCATTTATTAAACACACGAACTGGAAAAGTAATCTGGCGCGACCTTACCTTTTTGCTGGCTCAGAAAAGCTAATCAGCCAACTTGAAAAAGGAATGTATAAAGGTATTACCGCCACAGCTCCGGGATTTTATGCTCCTCAGGGAAGAGAATTGCGGCTGAATGCTTCCATGAAAAACCTGAACGAACAGCTGACTTCATTCAATTATAAAGGACAACGCATTACCAACTTTGAAATGGAAACCTCTGCTTTGTTTGGTTTAGGTTCTGCACTTGGGCATAATTGTGCAACGGTTTGTGCTATTATAGGCAACCGCGTTAGCATGCAGTTCAGCAAAAATTACAAGAAAGCGGTTGAGAATTTGATTGATACTGTTTTAGAGCGAGTTAGCCAGTAATCAGGCATCAACAGTATTATTGCTTTTAAACTGAATTATAAGCCTCATTACAGAGAAAACTATTACGCCTATTGCAATAATCGCCAAAAAGGTGGTCATAATGGTAATTAATTTTTCGCTGCTTTCAGTGGCTTCGCGTTCTTTTTGCAAAGCTGTTTTTTGTTGTAAACGTAATGCATTAAGCGCTGCAACTTTGGCATCAAGGCTATCTTTTACTATTAGAGAAGAATCGCGATAAACTGAGGCAAATTCTTTGTTTCCTTTCTGCTCCTGGATTTTACTTATAAGGGCATACAGACTTTTTAGTCTGCTGTATTCGCCTGTATTTTGAACCCATTCACGCGCCTGCTTCGACTGCTCTTCTGCAAGGGTAATATTCCCCTTTGCAAGATTTATTTCGGCAATAATAATAAGGCTTCCGCTGGCACAGCCATAGTCTGCACGCTTTTCACTTAATTCAAGGTCTTTTTGCAGCAACGGCAATGCACTATCGTATTGCTGCCGCAGGTATAAATCGAAGCCTATGTTGCCCGAGGTTATCCCATCCCAGGCATCATTGCCAACAGTAACAGCTATGGAATTAGCACGTTGAAAATAATAGTCTGCTGAATCAAGGTTGCCTAATTGCTGATGACACAAGCCAATAGTATTGGTGGATTGGAGGGTATAATAAAGATTTTCGCCAAAAATATCTGTTCCGGCAGTTTCGCTCATATAACGCATAGTATTAAAATAATCGCGGAAAAACCAATAGCTGTTGCCCATTTGGTAAAGCGACTTCTGTTTCCCCGGATATTCTTCAACACTCATATCTTTAATAATATCGTATTCGGCAAGCATGTGCTGGAAACTTGTTTCATAATTAATTTCCCAATAAAAATCCGCTGCAACAGCGTGAATGCGGGCAAGTAATATCTTGTTGCGTTCCGAACCGGCTATTTTGAGTAACTGATTGATATTACTTATACATTGCTCTTTGTCATTTTTATTATTATGAATAATGTAATTGAGTAAAAGCAAATCAGCTTCCAACTCCAAATCACGGTCATGAAGTTCTTTGCCTAACTGTCTGATTTCTTCGGCTCGGGTATAAAAACGGATGCTGTCTTCAGAGGGTAAAAACTTATCATAGATAAGTTCTAAGAAGAAATAACGCTGAGCAAAGGTTCTGTTAGCCAGCATATCTGGCGGAAATGAAGAAAGTGCAATCGCCTGAAAACTGAGGACGAAAGTGTAAGTAATAAAGAGCAGGCTTCGCTTCATGAAAAATCAATGCGCAGGTTTAGTACGCATGATTTGAAGCGGAGATGTTGCCTTCGGGTTTCTGGGATTCGATGAACGACTGACAAGACAAAAAAGAAAGAAACCTTCAAGATTTTTATTTCTATGTTTGCAGCCAACATGTATAAGCAGGTAAAAAACATTTCGGAGTTTAAAAAGCAAATCATCAAGTTCGGTCTGATTGGTTTTTTGGCCGTGTTTGTGGATATGGCTATTTACTATGTGTTGCTCAACTCTTTTCCCGAAAGTTTTAAAGAAATGATTGCCCCCGAAGTGCTTTCAAAAACCATTTCGTTTATGTGCGGAACCTTTGTTACCTATAACCTTAATAAACTTTGGACCTGGCGGCAGCGCGACAGGAACCACTCACGCTTTGCCAAGTTTATGCTGCTGTACGGCACTTCTATGCTGGTGAATGTGGCTACCAATACCTTCCTGCTTTTTGTGCTGCATAACTACAGCCATATTATTGACCTTCCCAACAAATACCTGATTGCCTTTGTAGGCGCTACCGGCATGAGCGCAGTGCTCAACTTTGCAGGACAGAAGGTTTGGGTGTTCCGCAATCAGCCAAATAGCCAAGCAGGCAAATAGGGAAATAGCAGAATAGGCAGATAGCTTTTTTACTAATTGACTACTTCCCTACTTTGGCTAAGTGGCTTGTTGCCTACTTCAAATCAAAGAAAGTCCTGTCAATTCCCCTGTCGGGGCGGGTGGCGGGTGATTGCACAAACTTGCCTGTTGGACCAATAAAGAAATACTCGGGCACTGATTTTACGTTGTAATCTTCCAGCACTTTGTGATTATCACCTGCAATAAGAAAAGTCCAATTGTAGGCGTTGCGTTTTACAAAATCGCGGGTTTCTTCAAAATCATTATTGATGGTGATGGTTACAAACTGAACCTTATTGCCATACTTCTTTTGCAGGTCGGCAACGGTTTTGGTTTCTGAGTTGCATTGCAGACAGCTTACATCTGTAAACTGGAGATAGATGTATTTCCCTGCAAAATCTTTCAGTGATGTGAGTTGATTGTTGTGGCTGCGGATGTCAAACTCCGGTGCAAGAGTGCCCGGCTGGTTGCGGGTAAGCTGACTTTTGGCGTTTGCAGCTGCAACGATAAGATATGGGGTGGCAGCTTTCAAAGTCAAGGAATCCAATACTTTTATTATCTGATCCTTCTTGAAATCGGGGTTGTTATAAAGCTGAATAAGTCCATCAATTAAAACCGCATCGCGTAGAATTTTATTCCTTAACTTTTCATCAAAATGTAATGCCTGGTTAACTTTTTCAATACTTGAGAAGTTATTAATGGCTTTTGCAAACGAATTCCCCTGAAGCGTTAGACCAAATAATTTCAAATGGTTTTCAAAATGTTGGTGAAAAAACCTCATGAATTCATAATTATACTCTAAAAATGGTTTATTGCTGAGATAGCTTTCAAAGAGCTTGAAATCAGTCATCAGAGTTAGCACTTCCAACTGTGCGATGGAATATTGGATGTGATCTTTAAGGTAAACGTTTTTGGAAAAAGAAAACTCCTCACCGGCATCATCACTTAATTGCCGGATACGATCCTGCAGAAGTTTTTTATCATTCATTCCTCTTCGCACCATGAGCTCTTTGTTTACGTACAAAAAGTCGTCATATAGTTGATTGAACTTTTGAATAGAATAGTTAAGTGATGTTGTATCGCTTGCCGGTAAAATAAGTTTATGATAATTTCTTTCTGATAATGGATTAGAAGGGCCGGTATTATTAAACGGTGGAGGAAAATAGATTTTATACTTGTTGTCTCTCTCAATATATAGGTCTAAAATCTCATTATCAATGCGAATGAAGGCGTATTGTGTTTCTTTTATGGTAAACCAAAGCTCAAACTTGCCATCAAGCCCCACGCGGGTAGAGGTCAATTCTTTTTCCGTATAAGTAATGTAATCGTCATACACATAAAGACGGACGAACTTACCTTTATAGTCAGGAGCATTACCCTGAATAAGTGATTGGCCGGCTTGTGAAATGGAGCAGGAAATAAGAAACAAGAAACAAGAAACAATCAGTCTCATCTACTTCGCTTTCAGGTTTACTTCTTTAGGAACAAACTGGCTGGCATCGCCATTGTTTATAACTATATCACGAATAATTGTTGAATTTATTGCGCTTAGCTCGGGCGAAGTAAGAAGAAATATGGTTTCAATTCCGGGCTGCATAGCTTTATTCATCTGTCCGATGTTGCGCTCAAACTCAAAGTCAACAGTATTGCGCAGGCCACGCAGAATATAGGTTGCCTTTACTTTTTTGCAGTAGTCTACCGTTAAGCCATCAAACGAATCAACGCTTACTTTTTTATATTTTGCAAATACGGATTTAATCCATTTCACACGCTGCTCCTGCGAATACATGTATTTTTTAGTGGTGTTTTTTCCCACCGCAACAATGATTTTGTCAAACAGAGGAAGAGCGCGCAGAATAATATCCTGATGGCCTTTGGTAATTGGATCAAATGAACCGGGGAAGATGGCTATTTTCATACGTTAACTGATTTGGTTTTCCTTAAAATTTATTCCGTACTGCTTCAATTCCTCCAGCACAGGCTCATAAATCTGTTTGTAAATGGGAATAACAACACCCTTCAAATTTATTTTGCCTTCAAGTATTAAACGTGTGGCAATACCTAAGGGCAAACCTACTGTTTTTGCCATAGCGGTGTGGTGCGCATCATCGCCAAGCACCACCAGAGAACTCTCGCGCTGATGTTGTTTACCATTGAGCTCATAATTGAACTTATGCCACATCACTATCATATCTCTGTCACCTTCATCCAAGCTCCATTTCTTTTCTAAAATGTTTTGCAAAATCTGAGCTGGCGTAGCATTTTTCAATCCTACTTTGGTATTGTCGAAAATGCCGAGCCATTTTAGTTTTTCCATCAGTTCACTGTCCTGATCAATGTGGAGGTAGTGCATGAGTTTTATCTCTACAGAATCATGCAGATTGTAGGCAAGAAAAGAATTGATGAACTGGCGGTGCGTCATGTTCTCACTGCCTTCCATAATGTATGAATCATCGGTTGCACCTAACTGGACAAAAACATCCCATGCACGACAAAATCCAACTCTGCGCAATGTTCCGCGATAAATAGTTGGAATATCCTCCAGTCCGTAAACGCTGCGATACTTCAGTGAATCACGGTTGGCATAACCTTCAAAACGGCCATAGCTTTCAATCTCAATTATCTCAGTTCTGCGAAAAACCTTCTGGTAGGGAATGTATTTATACATGCCTTCCTGAATAAATTTAACTGCTCCTCCCTGCCCTGCCAGCACTACATTGCGTGGGTTCCATGTAAATTTATAGTTCCAGGGATTGTTGTCATTTTCGGGAGCAACCAAACCTCCGCAAAATGATTCAAAGCCAATCATTTTTGCGCCTTCACCTCGTATTTCGTCCAGTATCTGCATAGCCGAAAGATGGTCGAGACCCGGGTCTAAGCCTATTTCATTAAGGAAAAGAATTCCTGCTTCACGCACTTCTTGGTCCATTGCCTGCATCTCTTCGGTAACATAGGATGCGGTAACCAAACTCTTCTTGTAATGCAAACAATCCTTTGCCGCCAACGCATGCAAAAACGGGGGAAGCAGGGAGATTACAATATCGCTTTCACTGATTTCTTTGGCACGCTGTTCATCGTTCTTGATGTCAAAGACAAATGCTGTGGCGCGTTCATTTCCATGAACCTTTTCTTGTGCATGTTCTACTGAAATATCGCCTACGCGTATTTGCCAATCATGCGAAGCCGCATTTTGTAACAGGTAATTGATAAGACTTACCGAGGAACGCCCTGCTCCAATAAGAAGAATTTTTTTCACGGGGTTAAAGGTAGTTATTTGCACATTTGCTCAGAATTTCGTCATGCTGAACTTGTTTCAGCATCTTAAATTTTAGATCCTGAAACAAGTTCAGGGTGACTGGTAATACTCTCAAAAATGAAAAATCTCTTCCTCCTTATTGCCGGCATATCAGGTGCACTGGTTGTAGCCATTGGCGCATTAGGCGCTCACTCACTAAAGCCCTACCTCCCACCTGATGCTCTGGTAAGCTACGAAACAGCAGTGCGTTACCAGTTTTATCATACGCTGGCGTTGCTGTTTATTGCCTTGTGGCAGCAACATAACAACAGTAAATTATTGGGCACCGCAGGTTGGTTATTTGTGGCGGGAATAGTTTGCTTCTCTGGTTCGGTTTATTTTCTCTCAACCAAAGCCGTAACGGGCTTGGTTAATATTTCTTTTCTGGGACCTGTTACTCCAATAGGCGGGCTGCTGTTTATTGCAGGCTGGGTATTGGTAGCGGTGGCTGCTGTGAAGAAATAATTACTGCTTCACCAATTTCTCCCTTAAAACAAACTTATCCGTTTCGGCCAGCACAAAATAAATACCGCTGCTTAAAGCCGAGACATCTATTCCAATTGCTTCGGTTGCGCGAAGCACAACATTGCCTGCAATATCTGAAATTAGAATGCTGCCTAGCTTGCCTGAATTGGGAGGCAACTCAATAGAAATTTTTTCGGTGGCGGGGTTGGGGAAGATTTTGAGTGGTTTGGAAGAAAATTCAGAGATGGAGCCGCCTTGGTCAGCATTACCTATAACGATATTTCGTATCATCCATCCTGCCTTATTGTTATTTACAGCATCACTGATAAAGTGAAAACGTATATAAAGAGAATCGCTACTCCATGGAAAATTCTGGCATTCCTGCCAGCGGGTTTCGTCTGGCTTCATTACAGGGTATTGCCATATGAATTGTATTCCTGACCATTGCCAGCCTTCATTTGTTCCAGTGAAAAAAGGTATTGTATCATTTAGAGAATGTACTGCATAATTGTAATATAAAATTTGTTCGGGCGGATATTGCCAACTTGAGTTAAAATTATGCCAAGTCTGTCCTTGATTACATGAATATTCAAGATATCCTCCATCAAATAATGAG
The DNA here is from genome assembly GCA_947478465.1 of Bacteroidota bacterium. Classification (GTDB taxonomy): domain Bacteria; phylum Bacteroidota; class Bacteroidia; order SXHM01; family SXHM01; genus SXHM01. Next base: position 3,613 of record CANJWH010000017.1, on the reverse strand, counting down.
TCGGTTTCATATTTATGCTCAAAAAACAAGAGAGAAGTTGGTGCCAAATAGCTTGGTGGAATTTTCAAAATAAATCCACAATCCAAATTATCTTCGTAAGAGTTAATTGTATCAGTGACTATTCCAAAAGGAGTATCTATACTATCAAAGACCTCTTTATAACTATGGCCGAATGTCCATGTATTGCACGAGTTAGATGTATCGATTACAATGAATGAAGTATCTGTAGCTAAGTCCAGTGTGTCAAGATAGGTAAATGAATTGCACTCCAAACCCTGCGGCAGCACGCTACAGGGATAATACGCTTGCCCCTTCACATTCCCTGCCACCAAAACAAAAATAAAAAGTATAAGTTTTTTCATAAGTCACAGATTTAATTGATTGCCGAATTTACGGCTTTATCAATAGAATTATTCTTTGATTTTAATCACTCCTTAATTTTTTGTTTATGTCCTTGAAATTGCTTTACATTTGCCCACTTTTTGAAGAAAAAGGTTATCGGTTATTTGTGATTTGTTAATAGTAAAACTCAATCCCGAATAACCAATAACCAATAACGAATAACTAAATACAATGAACGAATACGGAATTAAGAGTAAAGACGCCACTGTTGCAAGCCTGGGATTAAAAAATGTTGCAGTAGCTTACTGGAACCTGAACCCTGCCGAACTGGTGGAAGAAACCATCGTAACCGGGCAAGGAATGTTAACCGATACAGGCGCACTGGCGGTTGATACCGGAAAATTCACCGGCCGTTCACCAAAAGATAAATTTATTGTTTGCGATGCCATTACCGAAAACTCGGTGTGGTGGGGCGATATCAACATCAAATTTACTCCCGAAAATTTTGACAAGCTGTATGACAAAGTAACCTCTTACCTGCAAGGCAAAGAAGTATATGTGCGCGACAGCTATGCATGTGCTGACCCTGCTTACCGCTTAAACATTCGTGTTGTTACCGAAACACCCTGGGCCAACCTATTTGCAAGCAATTTGTTCCTGCGCCCAACATTTGACGAAATACAAAACTTTGCTCCCGAGTGGACTATCATTTGCGCTCCGGGTTTTCATGCAAATCCTAAAACTGACGGAACCCGTCAGGAAAACTTTGCAGTGCTCAACTTTACCAAAAAAGTAATCCTCATCGGAGGAACTGCATACACAGGCGAAATCAAAAAAGGCATTTTTTCTGTGTTGAACTTTGTATTGCCGCATGATAAAAATGTATTGTCAATGCACTGCTCTGCCAACATCGGTAAAGAAGGTGATACTGCTGTTTTCTTTGGTCTTTCAGGAACAGGAAAAACAACCTTGTCTGCTGACCCTGAAAGAGGTTTGATTGGCGATGATGAACACGGCTGGGCAGAAAAAGAAGTCTTCAACTTTGAAGGCGGCTGCTATGCAAAATGCGTAAACCTTTCACGCGAAAAAGAACCGCAGATATTTGATGCGGTGAAGTTCGGCTCGTTGCTTGAGAATGTTGAGTTTTACGAAAACACTTCTACTGTTGATTACGACAACATCACCAAAACAGAGAACACCCGCGTAAGCTACCCAATTGATTTTATTGCCAACGCTGTAAAACCATCAGTAGGCGGAATTCCTAAAAACATTTTCTTCCTCACGGCTGATGCGTTTGGTGTATTGCCCCCTATTTCTAAACTAACGGTTGGTCAGGCAATGTATCATTTTATTTCGGGCTACACTGCAAAAGTTGCAGGAACTGAAGTTGGTGTTACTGAACCACAGTTGACATTCTCAGCTTGCTTTGGTGCGGCTTTCCTTCCATTGCATCCTACAAAATATGCAGAGCTTTTGGGCGAAAAACTGAAAAAGAACAAAATAAACGTTTGGCTCATCAACACAGGTTGGTCAGGCGGAAGCTACGGAACAGGCGAGCGCATAAAACTGAAATTTACCCGTGCTATGATTACTGCTGCTTTAAAAGGTGAACTTGAAAAAGTAGAATTTGAAAACCATTCAGTGTTTGGTTTGGCAATGCCTAAATCCTGTCCTAATGTGGATGCGGAAATTTTGAACCCGCGTAACACCTGGAAAGATAAGGCGGCTTATGATACAAAAGCTAATAGTCTTGCCGAGTCATTCGTGAAAAATTTCAGCAAATATGCAAGCGCTGCCAACGAAGAAATTCTTGCGGCTGCTCCTAAAACTACTGTTAATGCTTAATTGCAAATAGTAAACAGAAAAAACCTTCTCATCAAAACGGGAAGGTTTTTTTATTTTTGAGAAACCATGAACATCTTTTATTGCCCTGAACTATTAAGCGGACAAACTATTCTTGACAAGGAAGAATCGGGTCATGCTGTACGTGTGCTGCGCATGAAAGAAGGTGATGATTTAATTATTGTTGACGGGAAAGGCGGGTTTTATAAAGCAAAAATCAGCAATGCAAATCCTAACCAATGCGGGTTTGAGATCATAGAGAAAAAAGAAAACTACGGCAAACGAAATTGCTATCTGCATATTGCCATTGCCCCCACCAAAAATTTTGACCGTACCGAATGGTTTTTGGAAAAAGCAACTGAAATAGGCGTTGATGAAATCACTTTTCTAAACTGCGAAAAATCAGAACGCAGGGTTGTGAAATTAGAGCGCGCTGAAAAAATTGTAGTCTCTGCCATGAAGCAAAGTGTAAAAGCATTTCTTCCTAAAGTGAATGAGATGATTGACTTCAAAAAGTTCATCAACTCACAATCAGCAGAAGCAAAATTTATTGCACATTGCCGCGAAGGAGAAAAACAAAATCTGAAAGATTGCGTCAGCAACCATAATAATATCTTAATTTTGATTGGCGCTGAGGGTGATTTTTCTGAGACGGAAGTTAAGTTTGCAACTGAGAACGGGTACACTTCTGTAAGCCTTGGAGAAAGTCGTCTGCGGACGGAAACGGCAGGAGTTGTAGCGTGCCATACAGTGAATTTATTGAACGGATAAAATGAAAAAGATAGCAGTTGTAATTTTATTTTTTGCTTTAACATCTTTTGCTCCTGCACCTTCTTTTCAGATTGCGCTTTTAAAATATAATGGCGGTGGCGACTGGTACGCAAATCTTGCTACTTCCCTACCCAACCTAATTAAGTTTTGCAACGAAAATCTTGGCACAAACATTAACCCTGAGCAGGCTACAGTAGATGCCGGAAGTCCAGAAATTTTCAATTATCCTTTTGTACACATGACAGGGCATGGCAATGTTGTCTTCTCTGAACAGGAAGCACAGAACCTTCGCAATTATTTAATCGGTGGCGGCTTTCTGCACATTGATGATAATTACGGAATGGATAAATTTATCCGTCCGCAACTGAAAAAAGTATTTCCGGAACTGGATTTGGTGGAGTTGCCTTTCTCTCATCCGATTTATCACCAGAAATTTGATTTCAAAAACGGTTTACCAAAAATTCACGAGCATGATGATAAAGCTCCTCAAGGTTTTGGATTAGTTTACGAAGGACGTTTGGTTTGTTTTTACTCTGTCGAAACCGATTTGGGAGATGGCTGGGAAAGTCCGGAAGTGCACGGAGATTCACCTGATGCGAGAGATAAAGCATTAAAAATGGGAGCAAATCTTGTTCAGTTTGCGCTGATGGCTGACGAC